>WBUJ01000028.1 GCA_008933795.1 Candidatus Contendibacter sp.
AGTTCAAGCAGGCGCCGGCTGCACCCTGGCCTCGGCCATCGCCGCCGGGCTGGCGCAAGGGCTGCCGCTGAACGCGGCGGTGCGGCGGGCGCTAGCCTACGTGCGGGAAGCGATCCGCACCGCACCCGGCTTCGGCCAAGGCCGCGGCCCGCTGAATCACGGCCATACGGTGCGGCCCTGGCCTTGAACGATTCTGAAGCGCCACCCGCCGACCGGATGGCGCGATTGCAGACACCACCCAAGAGGAGGGGAAATTCATGTTGGACTGGACCTTGGCGACGCTGCTGCTGCTCGTGGGCGCGGCTTGGCTGCTCATCCATCGTTTTTTAAAGGGCCCGAGTCTGCGGGCCTACGATCGGCCGGTGGAAAAACGTCCGGGCGGGCGAGACGCCGCCAGCGCCGATCACCAGGAAGCGGTGCGCCTGCTGGAGCAGGCCGCAACCGAGATTCGCTCCGCCCCCACGAAACAGCGGCTGGCAGCGATCCGGCGGGTGATGGCTCGGGGGTTTTTGGATCCATCGCTGGTGGGCGAGGCGGAATACCGCATCGAGGAAACCCACGCCGGCGGCGTGCCGGGCGAGTGGGTGCTGGCGCCGCGTTCCGATCCGAATCGCCGGGTGTTGTATCTGCACGGCGGCGCGTTCGTCAGCGGGTGTCCGCGCGGCCACCGCATGATCACCACGCGTTTGGCGCGGGTCGCGGGCGCCGCGGTGCTGGCGCTGGATTACCGGCTGATGCCGGAGCATTCGCGCCGGGACATGATCGCCGATTGCCAGGCCGGCTATCGCTGGATTCTGGACCACGGTCCCGACGGTCCGGCTCCCGTCCGCGAGCTGTTCGTGGCCGGCGATTCGGCGGGAGGCAACTTGGCGCTCATGCTCGTCGCCTGGGCGCGCGACGCGGGTTTGCGCGCCGCGAACGGCGCCATGGCGTTATCGCCGAGCGTGGATATGACGCTGTCCAGCCCCACCTTTAAGAGCAATCTCAAAACGGATCTGATGCTGGGTCCCAGTCTGAGATGGTTTGTGCGCATCCCCAAAACTTTCTATCTGCTCATGACCTGGCTTTGGAGCCGGATGGTTCCGCCGAATCCACTGATCTCACCGGTTTTTGGCGACCTGTCCCGACTGCCGCCGGTACTCGTGCAGGTCAGCGAGGCGGAAATGATGCTGGGCGACGCCCGCCGCTACGTCAACAAGGCCCGCGCTGCCGGGTCCAGCGCGGAACTGGAAACCTGGCCGGACATGCTGCACGTCTGGCACATCTTCGAGCCGATCCTGCCGGAAGCCCGGGAAGCGTTCGAACGTATCGGCCAATTCGTGGAGCGCTGCGTCGGTCGCCCCTGAAAGCTCAGCTCTCGCGATTGCCATAAATCCGCGCCACTGCCAGGGTGGCGTCGGCGTTTTTCTGCTTGGGGATAATCAGTTCCGCCCGAAAGTCAGGATCGACCAAGCGTTCGGCGCAAGCCAGCGCCGCCGCTTCGGCCACGCCATGGCAACCGGTTTCCCGGAATACGATTTCGGATTTGCGGCTGAGGCGGTCGCCGTATTCCCGCAGCACGACGGCGGGATAGAAGTGGATCGGCAGATTTAGTGTTTCGGCCAATTGGCGCAGTCCTGGCTCGTCCCGCTTGAGTTCGATGCTGGCCAACGCGCGCAAGTCGCCGCGCTGCAAGCCGTGGCCAGCCAACGTCTGGTCGAGCAGCGCCAGCAGCGATTCCAGCGCGCAGCCGCGATTGCAGCCGACGCCAGCCGTCAGCAGTGGCTGGGTATAGCGTTGCGCGCCGGTGATGACGGCTTGCGCGCCCAGGAACTCGGCGACTTGCCGCGCCCATTCGTTGGCGCCGCCTTCGTGGCCGGACAGGATCGGCACCACGAACCGGCCGTGTTCGTCGAGCACCAGCACCGCCGGGTCCTGGTATTTGTCGCGCAAGACCGGCGCCAGGCTTCGCACCGCGATGCCAGCCGCGCACAACAGGATCAGCCGGCGGCCCGCCAGGAAGCGGCGATGAATCGCGTCCTGGAAGGGTTGCGGTCGGTGCAGGGATTCGGCGTCCGGCATCAGCGACCGCAAGCGATCCGCCAACGCCCGGCCAGGTTCGGTCAGACTGACAATGGTGACAGGGCGCATAGGTCGCAAGCACATGGAGGATCGAGAACACGCCTGGCGCACTCCAACGCGAAGCGAACCAAGCCCGGCGCACGGCAAAATGGTATCTTCCCTACCTTCTCGATAGCCACGTTTTCCCCTGGAAAACGAAGGTATCCACCTTCCCACGGCAAATCAATCATCTCTTCTCGCCATCATGACCAGGATCGTTGTTCCCATGACCGACTCGATTCACGCCGAACGCCGGCGAGTTCTTCGCCTTCTCGCCGCGACGGGCGCCGCCGCCGGCGTCGCGGTCCTGAATTGGCCAGCCCTCGCCGTGGAGAATCCACAATTCCCCACCCCGGCTCCCAAGGACACCTGCCCGGTCTGTGGGATGTTCGTCAGTCTCTATCCCGACTGGGTAGCGACGGTGCGGTATAAGGACGGTCGCGCCCACCACTTCGACGGCTCCAAAGATTTGTTCAAGTACCTGCTGAACCTGCCCAAGTATGCGCCTGGCCATTCCCGGGACGACATCGCCGCCATCGGCGTGACCGAGTACTACGGCGTCGCCCGGATCGACGCCCGCGCCGCCTGGTACGTGATCGGTTCTGACATCCTCGGGCCGATGGGCCACGAACTGGTTTCGCTGGCAACCGAGGCCGAAGCGATGGACTTCCTCAAGGATCACCACGGCAAGCGTATCCTCCGCTTCGACGACGTCACTCCGGCGCTGCTGGAAAACCTTGACCACGGGAAATTCCAATGACCGTCCATTTCATCGGCGCCGGTCCCGGCGATCCCGAACTGATCACCGTCAAGGGCCAGCGGCTGATCCGCGAATGCCCGCTGGTGCTGTACGCCGGCTCGCTGGTGCCGAGGGAAGTGGTTCTGGCTGCCAACCCGGACGCCGAGATCGTCAACACCGCCGATCTGAACCTGGACCAGATCATCGCCCGCATCCGCGCCGCGCACGAACAGGGGTTGGACGTGGCGCGGGTGCATACCGGCGATCCAGCGCTGTACGGGGCCATCGGCGAGCAGATTCGGGAGCTGGAGAAGCTGGGGATTCCCTACGAGGTGGTGCCGGGCGTGACCGCCGCCTTCGCCGGGGCCGCCATGCTGCGCCGGGAACTGACCCTGCCGGGCATCAGCCAGACCGTCATTCTCACCCGTCACGCGGGTAAAACGCCGATGCCCGACGGCGAAAGCCTGCCGGAACTGGCCCGCCATCGCGCCACGATGGCGATCTATCTCAGCGTGGACAAGCTGCGCGGGATCGTGGCGGAACTGATCCCCTCCTACGGTGCGGATTGCCCGGCGGCGGTGCTGCACCGGGTATCCTGGCCGGATCAGGACGGCGTGGTCGGCACGCTGGCCGATATCGCCGACCAGGTTGAGGCCAAGGGCTTCACTCGCACCGCGTTGATTCTGGTCGGGCGGGTGGTTCAGCCGGAGGGGTTTCCGGCCTCGTATCTCTACAGCGCCGAACATGCCGAGGCCTATCGGCGAACGGTCATTTAAACCAATCCTTTCGGGCGGATCAAGCCAGTTTCCGGTATTTGATCCGGTGCGGCTGATCGGCTTCCACGCCCAGCCGCCGCTTGCGGTCGGCTTCGTAGTCGGCGTAATTGCCCTCGAACCAGACCACCTGCGAATCGCCCTCAAACGCCAGGATGTGGGTGGCGACGCGATCCAGGAACCAGCGGTCGTGAGAGATGATCACCGCGCAGCCGGCAAAGGCCAGCAGCGCCTCTTCCAGCGCTCGCAGCGTCTCCACGTCCAGATCGTTGGTCGGCTCGTCTAACAGCAGCACGTTGCCGCCGCTTCTAAGCAGCTTCGCCAGATGGACCCGGTTACGCTCGCCACCGGACAGATCCTTGACGAACTTCTGCTGGTCCGGCCCCTTGAAGTTGAAGCGACCGACATAGGCGCGCGAGTTGATCTGGTAGCTGCCGATGGCGATCGCGTCCAGCCCGTCGGAGATTTCCTGCCAGACCGTCTTGTCGGGCGCGAGGCTGTCGCGCGACTGATCGACGTAGGCCAGCTTGACGGTGTCGCCGATCCGCAGCATTCCGCCATCCGGCTGTTCCTGGCCGACCAGCATTCGAAACAGAGTGGTCTTGCCGGCGCCGTTGGGGCCGATCACACCGACGATGCCGCCCTTGGGCAGCTTGAAGCTGAGGTTTTCGATCAGCAGGCGGTCGCCGAAACCCTTGCACAACTGCGTGGCTTCGACCACCAGATCGCCTAGGCGCGGTCCCGGCGGGATATACAGTTCCTGGGTTTCGCTGCGCTTCTGGAATTCCTGCGATTCCAGCTCCTCGAACCGGGCGACGCGAGCCTTGCTCTTGGCGTGGCGGCCCTTGGGGTTGGCGCGCACCCATTCCAGTTCCGCCTTCATCGCCTTGATATGAGCGGTTTCCTGTTTCTCCTCGATTTCCAGCCGCTTCTCCTTCTGCTCCAACCAGGAGGAATAGTTGCCTTCCCACGGAATGCCCCGACCCCGATCCAGTTCCAGAATCCAGCCGGCAACGTTGTCGAGGAAATAGCGGTCGTGGGTGACAGCCACCACGGTGCCAGGATAATCCTGGAGGAAACGCTCCAGCCAGGCGACCGATTCGGCGTCGAGATGGTTGGTCGGCTCGTCCAGCAACAACATGTCGGGCTTGGACAGCAACAGCCGGCACAGCGCCACTCGCCGCTTCTCGCCGCCCGACAGCGTGGTTACATCCGCTTCCCACGGCGGCAGGCGCAGGGCGTCGGCGGCCACGTCCAGGGTGCGGTCGAGGTTATGGCCGTCGGTGGCTTGCAAGTAAGCTTCGAGGTTGGCCTGTTCGGCGGCCAGTTTCTCGAAATCGGCCTCGGGGTCGGCGTAGGCGGCGTACACCTCGTCCAGTCGCGCCAACGCTTCTTTGATGGGCGCAACCGCTTCCTCGACGTTACCGCGCACGTCCTTGGCGGGATCAAGTTGCGGTTCCTGCGACAGCAAGCCGATGTGGATGCCGGGCTGCGGGCGGGCCTCGCCGAGGATGTCGCTGTCCACCCCGGCCATGATCCGCAGCAGGGTGGATTTGCCGGAGCCGTTCAGGCCCAGCACGCCGATCTTGGCGCCGGGGAAGAACGACAGGGAAATGTCCTTGAGAATCTCCCGTTTGGGCGGTACGACCTTGCCCACGCGGTTCATGGTGAAGATGTATTGGGCCATGCGTTTCGATCGGGTGGTTAACGAGATAAGTGGAGCATCGGAGTCGGTCAAGCGAGCGGCTTTGGCGCGTCGCCATATTAGGCGCTTTTGCCAAATTCACAATTCCGGTTTCGACTCCGAAGCCTGGATGAAGCTGGGCGGTTGCCCGAACTTGTCTCTCAGGAATCCGGCATGATTCAAAAACGAGCGGGCATCCTGGGCCGCCAGATCATCCGCCATTTCGGCCGCCTTGCGCTGGAGCACCGCCAGATTCTCGTCGAGCAGTTCCCGCGCCGTTTTGCCGTTCGCCAGCACCTTCCGCGCCGCAAAGTCCTTGGGAATCGCCACGAAGCTGTCGATCAGACCGGGCAGGTAATCGAGCGCGATCCGCTTGGCGCTATAGGCGTCCTCGACCGAGATGAAGCCGGCGGACGCCTCCATGCGCTCGATCAGGCTTCGGATCCGCGCGCACAGTTCGACGATGGAGCGTCGAAGCGCCGAATCGAACATTCCGCCGCGATTCTCGGTGACCATCCGCATGATCTGGTTGAGGCTTTCATCAATATCCTCCCGTTCCGCCGCGGTGCGCGCCACCGGACCGGCCCGCGCTTCCCCCTCGTCCAGCCTATTCGGGGCGCGGGCAAACGCCAGCCGGCCGATTTGCCAGCCCAGCCCGTAGCAACCCGCCACGATCAGCAGCCAGAAAGCGTCTATCATTCCGCTCAACCGCGCCAGCAGCGCCAGCGACGCCAGCCCCAGACCCGTCAGATTGGCGGGCGATGACAGGAAACCGGTCAGTGTTTCGGACCAACCGCCGCGTTTCATTGGTAGGCCCGGATTTCCCTGAACACGGTCGGCAGCCGAACCTTGCGGGCGTCGAAGGTTTTACCCCGAGTTAATTGGGCCACGGCTTCCAATGCATTGACGTTGCCTTCGCCGTAGAGGATGGCGAACACCGGAATGTCCCGGGCCGCCGGCGACAATTGCTGGTATGCCTGCTGGAAGCCGGCCAAGTCCAGCCCCTCGTTCGATTGGCCATCGGTGAACAGCACCACCGAATACAGATATCCAGGATTCTTCATTTTTTCGTCGGTGAGGAATTTCAGCGCCGCGAGAGCGGCGTCATACAGACGGGTGCGGCCTTCCATCCTGAGCCCGTCGGCGTAAGAGCGGATTTGGGCGAAGGTTTGGGCCTTGGCTTGGTCGTTCGCTGGAATGTCAAACTGTCGCTGCGGCAGGACCATGGTGGAAAAGGGCAGCATGATGACGCGCTCCCGGCTGGCCAGCCGCGCCAGCCGCCCGGTGATCGAATTGTCGGCCCCAGCCAGAAAATGCAGGGATTCCACCAGACCCTGCCGGCGGCCCGCCTCGTTCATCGAGCCGCTGACATCCAGCACGAACACCGAGGCGATCGGCGTCCGAAACTGGTTCATGTACGCATCGAGCAGGGCGTCGGCGACCGCCCGGTCGGCGGTAAAGGGCAGCTCCACCAGCAGCCGACCGCTGGGAAACAGGCTGGCGGTTTGCCGGGCGACCTCCGGGTCGAGCAGGCGGCGCAAGGTCTTCTCCGCCAGCCAGCGCTGCGCTCCAGGTCCCTTCAGGTAGTCCACGATCTTGACGTAGTCCGCCCGCTTGGCGTCATCGAGCAGGAGCAGCGGGTAATCGGCGGTCGCCACGCCTTCATGCGGGTAAATCAGCGCCAGCGGTTCGCGCAGCTTGCCGCTCTGGTTCAGGGACAGCAGCCAGGATTCGTAGTTGATGAAGGCGTTGATCTCGGCGCCCTGCTTTTCGATGAACTTTTCCGCCAGATAAGTCGAGTTGTCGCCTACCAGCTTGTAGCCGGCCAGAAACTCGCGGACGCGATCCTTGCGCACGTCCGCCAGCGTCAAGGCTTCCGGCTTGTCGGCAAACGCCGCCGCCACGCCCATCAGCGCCATGAAACCCTGATTCGACGAGGCCGGATTGCTCATGGCATAACGTAGCTTACCCGCTTGGGCGGCTTCGGCGATGGACTGCCAGGTGACTTTGGCGTCTCCGGTCCAGCCGAGGCGCTGGGCGTCGGACTGGGAGACGCCGATCACCAGCGGCGAGAGCATGATTTTTTCCTGCATTTTGACCCGCGCTTGGCCGGCGGGATCGGAGAGTACGTACTTGGCGTTGGCGAACCAGGCCGCGTCCGTATCCGCCTTGCCGTTGATGACCTTGTCGGCGCTTTCCATGGTGCCGCCGAAGACGAAGCGCACCTTGACGCCGGTCGCCTGTTGGATCATGCCAGCCAAGGGTTCGGCGTCCCGCAAATCAGACGTCGCCAGAATGGAAAACCCCGCTGCGGCGGGCGCGGCGGTGCTGCCGCTGCTGGAAGCGGGCGCGGAAGGTTGGTCGCACGCCGCCAGCGCCATGGTTACGACAGCCAGCAAAAGCAATAGGGTAACCCTGGTGATGTTGTGAAATTTCTCCTCCTTAGCTAAGCAGGGGTGGCGCACAGCATCGGGGTGGTTCGAAGCGGCGATTCCAGAATTCAGGCAGGATCGGCATAGTAGCGGAAACATGGCGAACCTCCTCACAGCGACACCGCGCCGGTCGGCGAACGGGCCTCGATTCCCGCCGTCAAGACCCCGGCGTCCCGCGCGGCGATCTGTTCCACGGTTTTGTTGGCCTCATCAATCGTGCGCTGCAAGACCTGAATGTTGCGCTGCATGGTCCCCAGCGCCTCGATCCGGAAGCGGCTGGCGGTTTCGGCGGTCGCCACCACGGTTTCCAGCGCCTTTTGCAGGGTTTGCATGGACACCGACGACTCGATCACCTTCTTTTGCACCTGCGTGGTCTGGGCCTGGTTCATCTCCGCGACGCTGGTCATCAGATCATCGGTGGCGCTGTCCACCGCCGCCTGAAAATCGAGCGCCTTTTTCTGGTTGGACAGGGCGACCGCCGCCGCGAACCCGATGCCGATCATCGCCATAGTGTTGTGGCAGGCGGTTTCCAGCACCCGAATCAGGTCGCGGTTGTTGCGCAGCACGTTGTCGAACACCATGAACCCCATCATGAACACGCCGAGCGATTTGCGCAGCATGATGCGTTTTTGCCGGACTTCCAGCAGGACGTGTTCCCGAATGGCCTTGGCGCGATCCGGTTCCTGGGTCGCCAGCGCCGGCAATACTTCTTCCAGGCGCTGATCCAGGCGGTCGGCGGCGTAGATGAATTGCCGCAGCCCGACCAGCGTTTCATAGGCGCGTTTTTTCTCGTGCTCGACGGCGATGCTGTCGCGGGCCAGCCGGTCGATGTGCGCCATCAGCGCCTCGGCCATGGTTCGCATCAGTCCCTCGGAGGACTGGAACTTGCGGATGTATTTCGACATCCGGTCGCCGAACAGCGGGATTTTCTCCAGTAGCGTGGAGAAGAAACCGCCGGCGTCGCCCAGATTCGCTCGCGGGTCGAGATCGCGGGCGGTCTTTTCGAGATTCAGCAGGGTTTCGGCCACGTCCGACCCTTCGCCAAAACCGGACGCCTCCATTTGCCGCAGCGGCATTTTGGCCAGTTCCGAGGAGGCGGTGGACATCCGGGCCAGAAACTCGTTGCCGAGGCTTTGGATACCGCGCAGCTCCTGTTGAAACTGACCCTCGTGCAGGTTCGCGGTCTCAAAGCGCGCGATTTTGGTTTCGACCTGTTGATCCAGCGTGGGGAGATACTGATCGATCTTGATCGCCGCCAGTTGCTCGTCCTCGGCCATGGGGCGAAGCGGCGGCGGCGGCGCTGCCTCCGCCACCTGCAACGATGCGCCGCCATCCAGGGAGATCGTCTGGACCGTGACTCCTTCCATTGCTTTTAACGCTTCGCTCATGACCCACTCTCCTCGCTTGGTGAACGACTAACCACAGCTACTTCATCGCCGCCGCAACCACTTCGATCATTTCCGCCATGATTTCCCCGGACGGTGGATCGACGACATCCACCACCCGTTCCTTCACCGAGAAGCCTGCCCGCCCGACCGCTTCCTTGAACAGCGCCGAATCCGTGCCGCGAAAACCGTACTCGACCGCAATCTTCTGCAATTCCGGGTGGGTGGACAGCAGTTCGCCGAGCGCCTTGGCGGCGTCGTTCAGCGCCACGAACACTTCCTTGCTGAACAGCGTGGGCTTGGGATACAGCAACACCGCGTCGGCGGGAATCGGCCGGTTCGCCATTGCATGCGCGACGATCTGATATTCGTAGAGAAACACCAGCGGCACCTTGCCCATGCCGATGGACAGATAATCCTCGAAGACCGTGTTGACGTAGTTTTCTTGATAGCCCTGCCGCTTGAACAGTTCGGCGATCTGGCCCGCCAGTCGCCGCGCCGTTTCCCGGTCGGTCACGACTTCATAACCGTTCAGGGCGTGGCTGGTGAGCGCCAGATACAAGGCGCCGGAATTGGAAGTGCGCGGATCGGTGGTGGCGATCAGAATGCTCCGCGAAACGTCGTAACTCTCGTGCCCCGGCAAATCCTTCCAGCGTTTCTTTTGGAGCATGAATTCGGTGATTTTGGCCAGATGCAGGTCGTAGACCCGGTCGCCAGCCTTGATGGCCGCGCCGTTGTTCGCCAGGATTTGCGCTACCGGCTCCCACGAGGCGATCACCAGGGGCGAATAGAACGGCGAGTAGGTGGTCGTCGGGAGGTTGAGCTGCTTGGCGGCCTCCGTGATCATTCGCGCCGCCAGGACGCCGGCAGGCAGGAAAAACTGCGGGCCGTCAGGCGCGGCTTGGACTTTGGTCGCCATGTCCCGCGAACCCATCCGGGCGATTTCGATCCGGAGGTGATGATCGGCCAGGATTTTTTGCACCCGCGCATCCTTCAAGAACGGCTCCACGTCAACCGAAACGAAGCCCTTGAGCGTTTGGGTTTGGGTTTCCTGGCGGATGAGTTGCTGGAACTGGCTCCGTTCAAGCACGGAGTAGCCAATCGTTCCAGCCAGCGCGACGGCGAATACTACCGTTGCGATCACCCCTGTTTTTTTCGCCATCCCATCCCCCTTGTTTAGACTGGAATCCCACTTTCCTACGTAAGTGTAATGCCTGTTTTTCGAAGTGCTTGAGACGACAAAGCCCCGCTTCCGGCGGGAAGCGGGGCTGGGATAGGGCAAATCCGGTCTGGCTAGTGCTGCACGACCGGATGATAGATGATTTCCAGTTCCTCACCTTCGCTATTCAGGAAACTGATCATCTGGCCCTGCATTTCGGCGGTGGCGCCAACGGTTTCGAGAGAAGCCGGCCTGAGAAGCGAGCTGTGGTTACCTTGGTTGAAGCGGACGATGGCGCGCACGCCCTTATCGTCCCACACCGAGCGGCTGGCCGATTTCAACCCCATGACCTTGGCCAGCGGTTCGGTACCCGCCAACGGCGCGTTCTCGACCGAATTCGGCACGACTTGGTCGGGCAACGCGCCCGCGCCGCCGACCACTTCGATCAGATGAATCGGATGCAGGCTGGCGGCGGCGACGGCGTAATTGATCGGATCGCCGGAATCAACCACGGTCTGCGCCGCGACCAGGTAAGACTCGTATTCGGGTGTGCCCTTGGCGAGGCCAGCGGCCGCCAGTCCGGCGGCGATGATCGGTCCGAACGTGGCGGAGCCGTCGAGTAGCTTGGGGATACCGCCGCCGCCCATACCCAGCGTTGCGCTGGTGACGTTGTCTTCGATGCCCAGGAAGGTAGCGCCAGTGATGGCGCCCAGCGAGTGTCCCACAAAGCGGATATGGCCGGTGTCCAGGTCGGGTTTGCCGTCGCCGTTCAGGTCCACCAGTGGCAGCGTGGCGGTCAGTTGCCGTAGATCCTCGGCGGCCTCGCGCGCGTTATCGCGGCTGGTGAGCAAGCTTGCCAAGTTGATGAAGTAGCTACCCGAGGAATCGATCTTGCCATCCGGGCCAGCCGCGCCGGTCGTGTTATTGACCAAATCCAGATCGAAGGTCCGTTCCAACCCCTTCAGGTAAAAAGGACTGGTTGTATCAGTGACACCGTGCAACGGCAGATCGATGGCGACAGTAGCGAAGCCGGCGAATGACAGCGCGTCGGCGAGCCCGAAGATACTGGTGCGGTTGCTGGTAATGCCATGCTGGAAAATCACCACCGGCCAGCCATCGGCGGGTTTACTCTGGCCGCTCTTGGCGTTGGGCACGGTCATCAGCACCGGGATTTGCAACGGTACGACCTTCGCCGCCGGCAATGGACTGTAGCGGGTGACCGGACCGCCATCGGCCGTCTGCCAGTAACCGCTCAGCGGCTTGTCCTTGCTGAGGTAGTAGGGAATCGCCAGCGCGCCGGCGTAGATGTCGGAGAAGCCGGGCAAGTTGAGGGAGGGCACGGCGGCGGTGGTCGCGCCGGTCGGTCTGACCGCCATCCCCAGCGGTTTGAGCTCCTTGCCCAGCGCGACGAAGGCGTCGTCAATGGACTGGGTCATCACGGTCCAGCTCAGCACGATGCCGCTCCGGGCGACGCCCTGACTGGCGGCAGCGGCTTCCTGGTTGTTGACCAGTTGCCGCAGCGGCTCCAGCGCCCGCGCCTGGGCGTCGCTCAACCCCGGGATCACGCTCTTGCCGTTGGCGTCCACCAGCGGCGTGGTCAGCTTGGTCAACGCATAGGTTGGCGACGGCAGGGCATTGTAGCCGCCGCTGTCCTGAATGCCGTCGGTCAGCACCACCAGATAGCCGGTCTTGGGTTTCAGCGGGAGCAGCGGATGAATGTTCAGCGTGGTCTGATTCGCGTCCTGCGGCAGCAGATTGGCGCTGTAATCGGTGCCTGCTTTCAATTCGCCCTTGACCTCAGCAACGGCGAAAGACCCGGTTAGCGTCACCTCGAACACCCGCACCGTGCCGCCGGCCTTGACGGTGTCCGCGTTCAGGGCGCCGGAGAAGTACGCGGTCAGCGGGGCGACGGTGGAAAAACCATCCAATTCGTTCATCGCCACCTTTGGATCGGCCAGATTGGTCGGGTCGGCCACCGGAATGTTCAAGGTGCCGTCGGTCGAGCCGTTGAACAACAGGTTGGTGGGAAAGGGAAGCTGGCCGGCGGTGGGGTCGAATACCGCGTAGAAGTCCGCACGGGTGGCGGCGTTGGCGCCACCGAATGCAATCAGGCTAAAGGCGAGACAGAGTGGGGCCAGCCGGAACGGGGGTTTACGAGTTTTCATTTTCATCATATTGACTCCCAACTGGTGGTTGAGCGGGCGAAATCCACTTCGGGAAATGCGTCGGTGGAGCAGGTCACAGTAGAGCGAGTTAGCGAAGCGTAACCCGCCGATCCGCGCCGGATGGCTGCTCGTGGAAGTATAGCCAGCAGCAACGGCTCAGGTTTTCAGCAACGCGCGAATCGCCGACGAGGTTATCACCTTGCCCTCGCCGCGATAGGCTTCGTGATTGGCCTCGATGTCGTTGAGTTTGTAAAGATAGTTCACCATCATCCCCGCTGACTGGCGCAACCCGTTCTCCGAGGTATCGGCCAGCCAATTCAGCCGCTCGATTCGCGCGCCGTTGGCGAGGTGGAAGTTAGCCACCCGGTCGTGAGCGGTTCCGCCCTCGCGCTTCTCCTTGGCCAGATAATGGGCGCACAATCGCTGCAACGGGTGCTTCAATGCCTTGGCCAATTCCGGTTTCTGGGACCAGTCCGGGGTTTGCAACGCGGTCTTGAGCGAGACCGGCTCGGCGCCGGCCTTGGCCGCCAGCGCCTTGCGGTCGGTTGGGGCCAGCAGTTCCACCTCCATGTCCTTACCCGGTTCGCCGAGCTTGCGATCCAGCCAGGCGCGGAACCCGGGAATCGGCGACAGGGTGGCGAAGGTCTTGAGATTCTTGAACTCGCCGGCCAGCTCGTCCACCACCCGCTTGATCAGGAAGTTGCCGAAGCTGATGCCGCCCAGCCCTTCCTGGGCGTTGGAAATGGAGTAGAAAATGGCGGTGTCGGCCTCGGTGGGATCGAGCACCGGCGCGGATTCGTCCAGCAGGGTCTGGACGTTGCCGGCGATGCCGTGGCCCAGCGCCACTTGGACGATGATCAACGGTTCGTCGGCCATGCGGGGGTGGAAGAAGGCGAAACAGCGCCGGTCGGCGCTGAGCCGGTTCTTCAGGTCGCCCCAGTCCTTGATCGGATGCACTGCCTCGTAGGCAAACAGTTTTTCCAACAGCGAGGCCGGCGAATCCCAGGTGATGCGCCGCAGTTCCAGAAAACCGACATCGAACCAGGAGGTCAGCAGCGACAGCAAATCCCGCTCCAGCGCCGCCAGCGCCGGATCGTCCTTGCGCCAATCCAGCAGTTCCGCGCGCAAGTCCACCAGGAAGTGAAACCCCTCCGGCAGGGCGTTGAGCTGGGTCAACAACCGCAGCCGGGGCGGTTGCAGCGCCTGCCGCAACGCCCGTTCCGCCCTGGCCCGCTCCTCGGCGGCGTCGCCGGCCTGCTGAAGTTTCGCCACCGCCCGATCCACCGCCTTGCGGTCGATGTCGAATTCGGCAGCGAGAACCTGCAAGAAACGCTTGCGGCCCTTGGGCTCCAGCGCCAGATAAATCCGTCCCAGATGGGCGGCGCGGGCGCGGGCCGAAACCTCGCCGCCGCGCGCTTCCAGACAATCGCGCATCTGGGCCTTGAGGGCGTCGATGTCCTTTTCCGGCAGATGGGGACTTGGAGCGGCGGGCAACAAACCGCCCCCCCAGTCGGCGACCTCGCGCCAAGCTTCCCGCAGATTTTGCATGGTGCGGTTCAGGAGACTGGCGCGGGTGATTTCGGACTCGCGGACATTCAGTTCAGTCATGACCGGATAACCTGTGGGAAGCGTGGCGTTCGCTCTCCTCGCCCGCAAGCGGGAGAGGGATTGAGGGCGAGGGTCGGAATTTTAAAAACCTGCCATCAGGATCGCTACAGCGTTAGAACTGCTCCTCGGACAGCGCCAGGATCGAAGCGCCGCCGCTCCGGACCGAGCGCAGCAGGGCGCCCGCCTTGGGCAGGATGTGCTCGGCGTAGAAGCGGGCGGTGACCAGCTTGGCTTCGTGGAATACCGGGTCCTCGCCCGCCGACAGCTTGCGCTGCGCCGCCAGCGCGGCGCGGGCCATCTGCCAGCCCCCGCACACATAACCGGTCAGCATCATGTAATCCACCGACACCGCCATCACCGCGTCGGCATCATGGCTGGTCAGCACCCACTGGGTGGCGTCAGCCAGCGCCTTCGCGCCCTCCTGCAAGCCGTCGCGGATCACGACCATGTCGTCGCCGGCGGCTCTGCCCAGTTCGGCGACGGTTGCTTCGATCTCGGCGATCAGCGCCCGCATCGCCACGCCCCTATCCATGCTCAGCTTGCGGCCGGCCAGATCGGCAGCCTGGATGCCGGTGGTGCCTTCGTAGATGGTGGCGATACGGGAGTCGCGCAGGTGTTGGCAAGCGCCGGTTTCCTCGATGAAGCCCATGCCGCCATGAATCTGAACGCCCAGCGAGGCGACCTCGATGCCGATCTCGGTACACCAGCCCTTGACCACCGGAATCAGCAGGTCCACCCACGCCTGATGGGTCTTGCGCGCCGACGGATCGGCATGATGCCGGGCCAGATCCATGTGGCCAGCCAGCACGTAGGCCAGCGCCCGCATCGCCTCGTTCTGGGCCTTCATGGTCATCAGCATCCGCCGCACGTCGGGATGGTTGATGATCGTCACCCGGTCGCCGCTTTTGACGCCCACCGGTCGGCCCTGCACCCGGTCCTTGGCGTAATTTAGCGCGCCCTGATAGGCGCGCTCGCCGATGGCCAGCCCTTGCACGCCAACCTTGAACCGGGCCTCGTTCATCATGATGAACATGTAGGCCAGGCCCTTGTTTTCCTCGCCAACCAGATAACCGATGGCGCCATCTTTGTCCCCAAAGGCCATCACGCAGGTCGGGCTGGCGTGAATGCCCATCTTGTGTTCGATGGACACGGCGTGGACGTCGTTGCGCGCGCCCAGCGAGCCGTCGGCGTTGACCAGGAACTTGGGTACGATGAACAGCGAGATGCCCTTGACCCCTTCCGGCGCGTCCGGGGTGCGCGCCAACACCAAGTGAATGGTGTTCTCGGTCATGTTGTGCTCGCCCCAGGTGATGAAGATCTTCTGGCCGAAGAGGCGGTAATGATCGCCCTCGGGCACCGCGCGGGTGCGCACCGCCGACAGATCGGAACCGGCCTGCGATTCGGTCAGGTTCATGGTGCCGGTCCACTCGCCGCTGACCAGTTTCGGTAGATACATCGCTTTCTGCGCGGCCGAACCGACGCGGCTGATCGCCTCGATGGCGCCGCCGTTGAGCATCGGGCACAGCGCGAACGACATGTTGGCGGAATTCCACATTTCCTGGGTGGCGGTGTTGATCGATTCTGGTAGACCCTGACCGCCAAATTCGGCGTGGCAACCGATGCCGTTCCAGCCACCAGCGACAAACTTCTGGTACGCCTCGGCGAAGCCGTCAGCGGGAATGACGCCTTGCGGCGACATGCGCGCGCCCTGCACGTCGCCGGAGTGGTTGAGCGGCGCCAGCACCTCGGCGGCCAGCTTGGCGGCCTCCTCCAGAACGGCTTCCACCAGACTGGGGCTGACGTCCTGCTCGGCGAACGCCGGCAGAGTGGCGACGGCGGCGAGACCGGCCAATTCGTTGATGACAAACTGCATGTCGCGGGTCGGAGCGGTATAGGCGGTCATAAACGCTTCCTTAAGATTTAATAGGTATTCGGAGATTCGGGATGGCGATGCGGAATCGAGAAATCCCGCGCCGCCTGAACGGCGGCGCGGGATTGGAATCGGCGTTGCTCAGCCAGCAGCTTTCAGCTTGTCCAGTTCCTTGGACATTTCGGGCACGGCGGCGAACAGATCGGCCACCAAGCCATAATCGGCCACCTGGAAGATCGGTGCTTCCTCGTCCTTGTTGATGGCGACGATGACCTTGCTATCCTTCATGCCGGCCAAGTGCTGGATAGCGCCGGAAATGCCGACGGCGACATACAGGGAGGGGGCGACCACCTTGCCGGTCTGGCCGACCTGGTAGTCGTTGGGCACGAAACCGGCATCCACGGCGGCGCGGGACGCGCCCACCGCCGCGCCCAACTTGTCGGCCACGTCCTCCAGCAGCTTGAAATTCTCGCCGTTGCCCATGCCGCGCCCGCCGGAGACGATGATCTTGGCGGCGGTCAGTTCCGGCCGGTCGGACTTGGTGAGTTGCTGGCCGACGAAGCTGGATACGCCGGCGTCCGCCGCCGGGGCGACGGTTTCGACGGAAGCGGAGCCACCGGTCGCCGCCGCCGCCGGGAAGGCGGTGCCGCGCACAGTCATGACCTTGACCTTGTCGCTGGACTGCACGGTGGCCAGCACGTTGCCGGCGTAGATCGGCCGCACGAACGTATCGGGACTTTCGACCTTGACCACGTCGGACAACTGCGCCACGTCCAGCAACGCCGCCACGCGCGGCAGGGTGTTCTTGCCGGTGGCGGTGGCGGGGGCGAGGATGTGGCTGTAGCCGCCGGCCAGGCCGACCACCAGCGCGGCCACGTTCTCGGCCAGTTGGTTGGCGTAGTGCGGGGCGTCGGCGACCAGCACTTTTTTGACGTCCCCAACCTGGGCGGCGGCCTGGGCGACCGCGCCGCAGTCGTGGCCAGCCACCAGGACGGTGATATCGCCGCCGATCTGGGTCGCGGCGGTCACGGCGTTCAAAGTCGCCGCCTTGAGCGCGGCGTTGTCGTGTTCGGCAATAACCAGGATGCTCATGTTCGGTTCCCGCAGGCGTTAGATGACGTGGGCTTCTTTGTGCAGCTTGTCGACCAGGGCGGCGACGCTTTCGACCTTGATGCCGGCCTGGCGCTTGGGTGGTTCCTGCACTTTCAGGGTAACCAGCCGCGGCGCGGCGTCCACGCCCAAATCCGCCGGTTTCAACACGTCCAGCGGCTTTTTCTTGGCTTTCATGATGTTGGGCAGCTTGACAAAGCGTGGCTCGTTCAGACGCAGGTCGGTGGTGACCACCGCCGGCAGCTTCAACGCCACGGTTTCCAGGCCACCGTCGATCTCGCGGGTGACGTTGACCGCGCCGGCGCCGACCTCGACCTTGGAGGCGAACGTGCCCTGCGGCCAGCCCAGCAGCGCGGCCAGCATCTGGCCGGTCTGATTGAAATCGTCGTCGATCGCCTGCTTGCCCAGGATCACCAGGTCGGGGTTTTCCTTCTCGACCACCGCCTTGAGCAGCTTGGCCACCGCCAGCGGTTGCAGTTCGGCGTCGGTTTCCACCAGAACGCCCCGGTCGGCGCCCATCGCCAGCGCGGTGCGGATCGTGTCCTGGCAGGCGGCCACGCCCAGCGACACCGCCACGATTTCCTTCGCCTTGCCGGCCTCTTGCAGGCGGACCGCTTCTTCCACGGCGATTTCGTCGAACGGGTTCATGGACATCTTGACGTTGGCGGTTTCCACGCCGGTACCGTCCGCTTTCGCCCGAACCTTGACGTTGTAGTCAACGACCCGCTTTACGGCGACTAGAATTTTCATCGTTCACCTTCGCTTTGAGATGGCTTGTGTTTTGGAGTGGCGCTAAACCCTGGTGAAGTATGGTATTTAGTCCCCCCCACTGATGCAATGGATTTATTGGCTACCGGCGGGGACCACGGCCGTGATTTCCCACCACCCCGCTCGGTCATGTAGGCTATGCGCCACCAAAGAGAACCACCCTGACCGGAGAAACGCATGTATTCCACCCACGAAGGCTATAACGACAGCATCCACGGCTACTACCTTGAAGATCTCGCGGTTGGCATGAGCGCCTCGCACGCCAAGACCGTCACCGAGACCGACGTCGTCATGTTCGCGGGGCTAACCGGCGACAACAATCCGGTGCATTGCAACGAGGTGTTCGCCGCGCAGACGCGGTTCAAGGGCCGCATCGCCCACGGCATGTTCTGCGCCGGTCTGATTTCCTGCGTGGCCGGCACCCGCCTGCCCGGGCCGGGCGCGGTGTACGTGGACCAACAGTTGCGTTTCGCGGCGCCGGTGCGGATCGGCGATACCGTCACCGCCACCTGCACCATCCAGGAGATCAATTCGGAGCGGCGGCGGGTGACCATGAGCACGATTTGCACCGTGGCCGACGTGGTCGTCGTGGAGGGCAGCGCTACCTTCATGGTCAGCCGCCGCGCGAAAAAATAACCCACCCCGATGAAACGCGCGGGTAGGTTGGACGAAGCCCGCGCGGGTCCATGAAGCCGAATGGCTGTTCCCCCTATCGATCACCCGCCACGACATCAAAACCGTAGGCGGCGCTGCATACCTCGTCCCTCCGCTTGCCGCGCCCGGCAATCGGTTTTACCCGCTTCGGTACGAATGATCTGGCATTTTCAATCCTGGTGTTTGCGAAAAAGCTGCGCGTCGCCGTCATTCCCGGCTTCAAGAAGTATCTCGACGAACTGACTTTCGAGGACGCCATGGGCACGACGGGTTATTTCTACGGTATGGGCATGATTCCCTTGCCCCGGGTCGAGCGCGAGCAAGCGAGATCCGATGCCAAGGCATCGAAAGCGATGACTCGATAGCTCGGCTTCTGGAGTTGTGTAGCCAGTCGGTCCATATGGACCGAGCGCTTTCCACGTAAGGCCCGGGATGCAGTAGGGAAAAGGATTTCTACAGACAAAAGGATTTCTACAGATAGCCGAACAGTTCCAGCGGATAGCGTTTTCCCGCCAGATAGTCGTCGATACAGCGCAGCACCATGGGGCTGCGCAGCTTCGGTTCCAGCGCGGCGATTTCGTCGCGGGTCAGCCACAGCGCGCGTTCGATGCCGTGATCCAGCGGTTGGTCGGGATGATGGTGCAAGGCCCGACCGGCGAAGCAGGTGCGGATATAGGTTTGGCCTTGGGGGTGGGTCCAGTAATAGATACCGACGATGGCATCGACCTGTACTTCCCACGCGGTTTCCTCCAGGGTTTCCCGGATGGCCGCTGCCGCGAGTGTTTCATGCTCGTCCAGGTGACCGGCCGGCTGGTTGTAGACCAGTTCCTCGCCATCGGCGTATTCCTCCACGATCAGGAACCGTCCATCCCGCTCGATGATGGTGGCGACGGTCAAGCGTGCGTCCCAGTCCATGCTACCTCCTCACGGCACCGGTTTGGCGAGGGTGAACGCGCCGCGCAAATCGCCTTCCTTGAAGCCGCGCGCCTGGTCATTCGGGTACAGTGCCTTCAATTTGGCGTCCACCTCGGGGCTAATGCTCTCGCCGTGGCAATTCAGGCACTGCGCGGCGGTGGGAATGGCTTTCATGTAGCGGAAGGTTTTCTTACCCTGGTCGTCGTCAATGACGTCAAAGAACTCCAGCTTGTCCAACGGTTCGCCCTGCGCCTTGCGCGCCTCGAACTGCTTGAGCACCGCCAGTTCCCAGTTGTCGGGGGCGTTGGCGGGGTTGCGAATTTTGAGGCCGGTCCGGCCTACCAGCATCCCCAGTTGCTGGCCCAGGTCAGTGGCGATTTGTCCAGCCTTGTCGTGACAGACCGCGATGCCGTTGACCGGGCCGCCGCTCTGGACGGCTTGCTGCAAAGCTTCCTTGAGTGTCGCGCTAAACTTTTGGACGACCTCCCGGCTGGCGATAACTTCCGGCGGGACGTCCGCGGGCGCGGCGTTGGATGATCGAGGAACCAGGGCGATGCCGACGACCAGCATCGCGCCCAAGGTGGAAATCGAAACGGCTCGCATGGGCGGATTCTCCCTTTTGGGTCAATACTTGGACGAGCAGTATAGGCGAACGCGCCTGTCCCGGCGGATTTTTCCGAATTCGGACCTTTCTAAACCTGGCGAGCACGATTGTCGGCGCAACCAGACCCACGAGGTGCATGATGACCCTGTCCCAGAAGACCTGCACGCCCTGTCGGGGCGGCATTCCTCCTTTAACCTTGACCGAGGCCGAAGCCTTACTGCCGCAGGCGTCCGGCTGGCAATTGCGGGAAAAGGGCGCCCGCTTGGAACGGCGTTTCGCCTTCAAGACCTTCGCCGCCGCGCTGGCCTTCGTCAACCGGGTGGGCGACCTCGCCGAGCAGGAGGGCCACCATCCGGATATCACGTTTGGCTGGGGCTATGCCAACGTGCTGTTCTACACCCACAAGATCGGCGGCCTGAACGAAAACGACTTCATCATGGCGGCCAAGGTCAACGAACTGCATACCGACGAGTATTCCGCGACCTGATGGCTCAAACCAGCGCCGCCGCCGCTCCGCGTAACGCCGGGTTGGCCGCGGTGATCACCCAGGTCGGAACGGCGGCTAGATAACCGCTGAACCGGCCTTTGGCCTCGAAGCGGGCGCGGAATGCCGACCGGGCGAAAAACTCGCCCAGGCGCGGCACGATGCCGCCGCCGATATAAACCCCGCCTCGCGCGCCCAGGGTGATGGCCAGATTACCCGCCGCCGTGCCCAGCATCCCGCAGAACATCTCCACGACCTCCACGCAGTGTCGGCAGGTTCCGGCCAGCGCCCGCCCGGTGATGTCGGCGGGGACCAGTTCGTTCGCTGGCCAGCCTTCCAGCTCCGCCAGCGCGGCGTACAGATTGATCAGTCCCGGCCCGGACAGCAACCGCTCTGGCGAGACGTGGCCGAAGCGCCGTTGCAGGATGCGGTTGACCGCCCATTCCCGCTCATCGGTCGCCGAGAAGGTGACGTGGCCGCCTTCGGTCTGCAAGGGCAGCCAGTGGTTGCCCGACCACACCAGGCCCGACACGCCCAGGCCGGTGCCGGGTCCGAGCAGGCCGATCGGCGCTTCTTCCACCGCCGTTCCACCGCCCACCGCCTGGCGCTCGTCGGGGTCGAGCAACGGCAACGCCAGCGCCAGCGCGGTGAAGTCGTTGAGAATCAGCAACCGTTCCAATCCCAGCGCCTGTTCTGCGGCCTTCCTGGAAAACGACCAGTGGCTGTTGGTGAACTGAATCCAGTCGCCGGTGACCGGCGTGGCGACCGCGACGGCGGCGCGGCGCGGGCGCGGCCCGGCAATCCCGCGCAAATAGGCGGCGGCGGCTTGGACCAGATCCGGGTAATCAGCGCCGCTCAGGACCCGTTCGGACTGGATGCAACCATCCGGAGTCGCGAGGGCAAAACGGGCGTTGGTGCCGCCGATGTCGGCGATCAAAGCGGGAAGTTCGGTAGAATCTTGTGCCATGGCGAGGGTTCCTGCCGCATGGAAAAATCATGACGGTTTGATGGCTCGGCGCGACTCATCGTAACCATCTTGTAAAATGTTGCATAGCCACATTAAGATAGGCGAAATTTTTCGATGGGCTCCCAATTTTACGATACAAAATAATCGAGGGCCTTTCGATGATAATATTGATCGGGTTTCGAGCACCAACCCCGTAAACCTCCATAGAGGATAGGAAAAATGGCGTTTCTAAGCGTTGAACAACTGAAAAAAGACTGGGCCGAGAATCCCCGCTGGAAAGGCATCAAGCGCGGCTACACCGCCGAGGATGTCGTGCGGCTGCGCGGCAATCTGCCAGTCGAGTACAGCCTGGCGCAACGGGGCGCCGAGAAGCTGTGGGAACTGATCACCACCACCCCCTACGTCAACTGTCTGGGCGCGCTGACCGGCGGCCAGGCCATGCAGCAGGCCAAGGCCGGCATCAAGGCCATCTATCTGTCCGGCTGGCAGGTCGCTGCCGACAACAACACTTACATGGCGATGTATCCTGACCAGTCGCTGTATCCGGTTAACTCGGTGCCGGCGGTGGTCGAACGCATCAACAACACCTTCAAGCGCGCCGACGAAATCCAGTGTGCTCGCGGTATCGGCCCGGGCCACAAGGATTTCGTCGATTATTTCCTGCCCATCGTCGGCGACGCCGAAGCCGGGTTCGGCGGCGTGCTGAACGCTCACGAACTGATGAAGTCGATGATCCGCGCGGGCGCGGGCGGCGTGCATTTCGAGGACCAGTTGGCTTCGGTCAAGAAGTGCGGCCACATGGGCGGCAAGGTGCTGGTGCCCTCTCAGGAAGCGGTGCAGAAACTGATCGCGGCCCGGTTGGCGGCGGACGTGTACGGCGTCCCGACCATCATTCTGGCCCGCACCGACGCCGAGGCGGCCGACCTGCTGACCAGCGACTGCGACGAGAACGACAAGCCGTTCTGCACCGGTGAGCGCACCGTGGAAGGCTTCTACAAGACCAAGAAGGGTTTGGAACAGGCGATTTCGCGCGGTCTGGCCTACGCGCCCTACGCCGACATGGTCTGGTGCGAGACTGGCACTCCGGATCTCAACTTCGCCAAGAAATTCGCTGACGCCATCCGCGACCAGTTCCCCGGCAAGATGCTGGCTTACAACTGCTCGCCGTCGTTCAACTGGAAAAAGAATCTGGATGACGCCACCATCGCCAAGTTCCAGCGCGAACTCGGTGCGATGGGCTACAAGTATCAGTTCATCACCCTGGCCGGCATTCACAACATGTGGTACCACATGTTCGATCTGGCGCAGGACTACGTCAAACGCGGCATGTCCGCCTACGTCGAGAAGGTGCAGGAGCAGGAATTCGCGGCGCGCGACCGTGGCTACACCTTCGTCAGCCATCAACAGGAAGTCGGCACCGGCTACTTCGACGACATGACCACCGTGATTCAGGGCGGCGTGTCGTCCGTGACCGCGCTGACCGGCTCCACTGAAGAAGAGCAATTCCACTAAGGTTCGCCGCCCACCGCCCGCCCCACGCTGGCGGTGGGCGTCAAACGTTTGCGCGACCCGGAGGCCCTCCCTCCGGGTTTTTGCCATTGGAAAACGCTAAAATAATCCCTGTCGCTTTTGAACGAACATCGATCCAAAGGAGCTGCCGTGAGCCTCAATTTGCCTGCTGGCGTGCAAGTGAACGCCCCGATCCATCCCCGTTTCGACGAGATTCTCACCCATGACGCGCTGGCGCTGGTGGCTAAATTGCACCGGGCGTTCGAGCCGCGCCGTCAGGAACTGCTGAAGAAGCGCGTCGAGCGTCAGGCCCGCATCGATGCCGGCGAAATGCCCGACTTTTTGCCGGAAACCCAGGCCATCCGCGAAGGCGACTGGAAAATCGCGCCGCTGCCCAAGGCGCTGGAGCGCCGCCGCACCGAAATCACCGGCCCGGTCGAAGCGAAGATGATCATCAACGCCTACAACTCGGGCGCTGATTCCTACATGACCGACTTCGAGGATTCCAACAGCCCCAACTGGTTTAACCAGATTCAGGGCCAGGTCAATCTGAAGGACGCCATCCGCCGCCAGATCAGCTACGTCAACGAGGTGGGCAAGGAATACAAGCTGAACGACGAGATCGCCACCCTGCAAATTCGCCCGCGCGGCTGGCATCTGGACGAAAAGCATGTGCTGATCGACGGTCAGCGCGTGTCCGGCGGCATCTTCGACTTCGGTCTGGTGTTCTTCCATAACGCCAAGGAACAGATCGCCCGGGGCGCCGGCCCGTTCTATTACCTGCCGAAGATGGAGAGCCATCTGGAAGCGCGGCTGTGGAATAACATCTTCGTGATGGCGCAGAACGAACTGGGCATTCCCCAGGGAACCATCAAGGCCACCGTGTTGATCGAAACCGTCCTCGCCACCTTCGAGATGGAAGAGATTCTGTACGAACTGCGCGAACACAGCGCGGGCCTCAACGCCGGGCGCTGGGACTATATCTTTAGCTGCATCAAGAAGTTCAAGAAGAACAAAAATTTCTGTCTGGCCAATCGCGGCGCGATCACCATGGAAGTGCCGTTCATGCGCTCCTATGCGCTGCAACTGGTCAAGGTCTGCCACAAGCGCGGCGCCCCGGCCATGGGCGGCATGTCGGCGCTGATTCCGATCAAGAACGACCCAGAAGCCAACGAGAAGGCGCTGGCCGGCATCCGCCACGACAAGACCCGCGATGCCCGGGATGGCTTCGACGGCGGCTGGGTGGCCCATCCCGGTCTGGTGCCCATCGCCCACGAGGAATTCGTCAAGGTGCTGGGTGACAAGCCGAACCAGTGGGAAAAGCAGCGCGATGAAGTGTTCACCGCCAAGGATTTCCTCAACTTCCAGCCCGAGCAACCGATCACCGAAACCGGCCTGCGCAACAACATCAACGTCGGCATCCACTATCTGGGGTCCTGGCTGGCCGGCAACGGTTGCGTGCCCATCCATAATCTGATGGAAGATGCCGCCACCGCCGAAATTTCCCGCTCGCAGGTGTGGCAGTGGGTGGTGAGTCCCAAGGGTAAGCTGGACGATGGCCGCAAGGTCACCGCCGAACTGGTGCATGGCCTCATTCCCGAGGAGCTGGCCAAGGTGAAAGCCACTGTCACCGCCCAGGGCGAAGACACCGCCACCTACGATCAGGCCGCCGGCATCTTCGAGAAGATGTCGCTCGACCCGAATTATCCGGAGTTCCTGACCCTGCCGCTGTACGAGGCGATGGATTGATCCGATGTCGATGCGGGTTCGCGTGAACCCGCCGTAGCCTCCTCGATCCAGGAACGGCGCCCATAGGCGCCGTTCCCCTTTAGTTGGTGGACGCGGCGTCGCCCAGCCCTCGCCACGCCGTCAGCCAAGCCAGCGCGCTCAACGCCGCCGCCAGATCGTACATTGCGGTCGGCCCCAATGCCGCCCACAGATAGCCGGCGGCGAGACTGCCCACCGCGTTGCCCGCCCCAAAGCTCAGGCTGCTGTACAGCGCCTGCCCGCGTCCCTGGAGCGCGCCGGGGAAAAACCGATGAATCAGATGAATGGACACGGCGTGAAACACGCCGAAACTGAAGGCGTGCAGGGTCTGAGCGAACCACAGGATCGGCAACTCGCGGGCGAAATGGCCGATCAGCACCCAGCGCAGCGCCGCCAGCGCCAGCGCCGCCAACATCAACCGGCGCGGCCCGAAGCGCGGCAGCAATCGATGCATCAGCAGGAACAGACCCACTTCCGCCGTCACGCCCAAACCCCACATCAAACCGATGAACTCGCGCGAATAGCCACAGGTTTCCAGATACAGCGAGAAGAAGCCGTAATACGGTCCATGCGCGGCCTGATGGAGAAAACAGGCGGCGAAGAAGGCGATCACCGTCGGTTGGCGCAATACTTGGCCGAGCGGCGGCGCTACCTGGAGCGGCGGCCCCGTCGGCGATTCGGCGACCAGCAGGCTATTCAACCACAGCGCGGCGAACAACCCCCACAACAACGCCGGCACGAGGCCGACGCCCCAATCCTGGACCAGGAAACCCACGCCGACCGCTGCGCCGATAAAACCCACCGACCCCCACAGCCGAACCCGGCTGTAACGATGAACGTGCTCGCCCAGGTGATTGAGAGTGACCGCCTCGAATTGCGGCAGGGCCGCGTTCCAGAAAAAGCTGAACAGCAACGTCACCAGCGCCAGCGCCAAGTACGAAGCGCCCGCCGCGTACACCCCGCCAAAACTCAGCGCCGACGCCAAGCAGGCCCAGCGGACGACGCGCATCCGCCGGCCGCTCCGGTCAGCCAACCAGCCCCACAGACTGGGCGCCACCAGCTTGGTCGCCTGCGGAATCGCCATCAGCTCGCCGATCCGCGCCGGCTCGAACCCCAGCGCCAGCAGATACAAGCCCCAGTACGGCAACAGCACGCCCAGGATGGCGAAATAGAACAGGTAAAAGCCGGACAGGCGCAGGTACAGGCCGAACGTAAGCACGGATTCAGGAATTTCCGAACGACCGCTCAGCCGCCCGCCTCGGGCGGCACGGCGCCGGCAATGACCGGAGTGGCGACGCGCACGTCCAGATTCTGGGCGCGGTGGCGCAAGGCGTGATCCATCAACACCAGCGCCAGCATCGCCTCGGCGATGGGCGTGGCCCGGATGCCGACGCAGGGATCGTGGCGGCCCTTGGTCACCACTTCCACCGGCTCGCCGTGAAGGTTGATCGTCCGACCCGGCAGGCGAATGCTGGAAGTCGGTTTCAGGGCGATGCTGGCGACGATATCCTGGCCGGTGGAAACTCCGCCCAGCACCCCGCCAGCGTGGTTGCCGAGAAATCCCGCCGGCGTCAGTTCGTCGCGATGTTCCGTGCCCCGTTGCCCCACGCAGGCGAAGCCGGCGCCGATTTCCACGCCCTTGACCGCGTTGATCCCCATCAGCGCATGGGCGATATCGGCGTCCAGCCGGTCGAATACCGGCTCGCCCCACCCCACCGGCGCGCCGCTGGCGACCACCGTCACCCGCGCGCCGATGGAATCGCCGGACTTGCGCAAGGCATCCATGAACTGCTCCAGTTCCACCACCTTGTCGGGGTCCGGGCAGAAAAACGGGTTGTTGTCTACCTCATCCCAGACCACTCTGGCTGGTCGAATCGGGCCAAGCTGGGCCAGATAGCCACGCACCCGGACCCCGTATCGCTCGCACAGATACTTTTTAGCGATAGCCCCCGCCGCCACCCGCATTGCGGTTTCCCGCGCCGAGGACCGGCCGCCGCCCCGATAATCGCGCAAGCCATATTTATGATGATAGGTATAATCCGCGTGGCCCGGCCGGAACCGGTCCATGATCTCGCCGTAATCCTTGGAGCGCTGATCCACGTTCTCGATCAGAAGCCCGATCGGCGCGCCGGTGGTGCGACCTTCGAACACCCCGGACAAAATGCGGACCTCGTCCAGCTCGCGGCGCTGGGTGGTATGGCGACTTTGACCCGGCCGGCGACGGTCCAGATCGTGTTGCAAATCCGCCTCGGCCAAGGCCAAGCCAGGCGGACAACCGTCCACGATCGCCCCCAGCGCCGGACCATGGCTTTCGCCGAAGGTGGTGACTGCGAACAACTTGCCAAAGGTATTGCCAGACATACCGAAAAATCCTTGGTTTGAGCGACGACGACGCGCCGCGTGGTTCTTGACCGACCGGACGGCACGGGAATTGCCGAAACTCTTTTGGCGCCTTTTGCCGGAAACCCGCCGATTACCTACACTACGCGGGTATATCATACCGTGACGACGGTTCGGCGCCGTGTCCGCCTTGGCCATTTCGTCCAGGGACGCCACCCAGCGCGGCGCGACCGATGCGGGAATCCACGCGCCGCCGGATCGCGGCCACCGACCTCAGGTTATGGAATTCGAACATGCATATTCCAGGCTATCAGATCGAGCGCGAGCTTGGCCAAGGCGGCATGGCGATCGTCTATCTCGCCTTGCAAGAATCGTTGCATCGCCACGTCGCGTTGAAGGTCATCAAGCCCGTCCTCACCACCGACGAAGAGTTCGCGCAGCGCTTCCTGCGGGAAGGCCGCATCATCGCCCAGCTCAGCGACCCGTACATCGTCACCGTCTACGACATCGCCTCTCACGAGGGCACCTACTACCTGTCCATGGAGTACCTGCCCGGCGATACCCTGCAACACCGCATCCGCGCCGGCCTACCGCTCCAAGAAGCTCTGGCCATCGCCCGGGCCATCGCCAGCGCCCTGCATTACGCTCACCATCGCGGCATCATCCACCGCGACATCAAGCCGCAAAACATCCTGTTCCGCGAAAACGGCTGTCCGGTGCTCACCGACTTCGGCATCGCCAAGACCCTCGGCAGCAGCACGATCATGACCCGCACCGGTCTGTCCCTCGGCACGCCGCGCTACATGAGTCCAGAACAGATCCGCGGCCAGGCGGTGGACGCCCGCTCCGATCTTTACAGCTTCGGCGTGCTGTTCTACGAAATGCTGACCGGCAACGCGCCCTACGCCGCCGAGGACAGTTTCGCCCTGGCGATGATGCACGTCACCGCGCCGGTTCCCGAGCTGCCGCCGGAACTGCGCCGCTTTCAGCCGGTGATCAACAAGCTGTTGGACAAGGATCCCAACCAACGCTTTCAGAGCGGTCAGGCGTTCATCGCTGCCCTGGATCATCCGGAAACCCTCGACGTCGCTCCGCTCGAAATCGCCGATCTCACCCGACCGACCCTCGTTCCCATCGGTCCGACCGGCCAGCCGGCGCGCCGGTTCGGGTGGAAAACCGGTGCGCTGGCGGCGGCGTTGGCCGGGCTGGCGCTGGCGGGCGGCGGGTATCTCTACTGGTCCCAGGAACCGCCGCCGCCGATTCCTCCCGTCGTCGTCACCCCGCCCATCGCACCGCCCACCGTTGACGCCGCCGCACAGCGGCGGGCCGAAGCCGACCAGCTACTCGCCCAGGCCCGCCAGCGCCAACAGGCCGGCGCGCTGGAGGACAGTCGCGCCCTGATCGATCAGGCTCTGCCACTGGCGCCCGATCATCCCGATCTGCTGGCGCTGCGCGAGGAGGTCAATCGGCAACTCGACGCTGCCCGAATTCGGCAGGCTCAGGAAGAACAGCGGTTGCAGGCCGAATTGCAGGCCGAGCAATTTTTGGAGCAGGCGCAACGCGCCCGGCAAGAAGGCGCGCTGGACCGGAGTCTGGCGCATATCGAACAGGGCTTGCAGTCCATGCCCAGCCATCCCGCCCTGCTGACTCTCAAGCGCGAGGTGCGGGAGCAACAGGCCAAACGCCAAGCTCAGGACGCAGGGGCTCGCCAGGAAGAACAGCGCAAGGCCGAGCAGGCCCGCCTGCGCGCCGAAGCCGAACAACGCCGCGCGCAAGCCGACGAGTTTCTGGCCCGGGCGTTGGATGCGCAGCGCGACCGCGCCTACGAAACCAGCCTCCTGCACATCGAGCAGGGCCTGCAACAGATCCCCGATCATAGCCGGCTGCTGGCGCTGCGCGACCAAGTTCGCAAGCAACTGCGCGAGGCCAAGGCGCCGCCCCTCCCGGCTCAGCCGCCGACCGAACCCGTGGACCGGATCGCCGCCCGGCTCCGGGAATGCGCCGCACACCTGCAGGCCAGCCGGTTGACCAGTGGCAAGGGCGGCAACGCCGCCGACTGCTATGGCGACGTACTCCAGCGCGAGCCCGGCAATGCTGAGGCGCGCGCTGGCATGGAGCGGATCGCCGACCGCTACGCCGATCTGGCGGCCGCCGCCGTGCGGCGGGGCGATGTCAAGTCAGCCAAAAGTTCGCTCGACAAACTGGAACGGCTGAATCGTGGCGATCCCCGGCTCGCCGATTTGCGCGAGCAACTAGCCCAAGCGCAAAAACCCGTCAGCCCGCCGCCGTCCCGCGTCGCCGAACCGGAACCGGAACCGAAACCACCGTCCAGCGACCGTGTGGCCCAGACGGAGCCGCCACCGGAACCGAAACCGGAACCGAAACCGAAACCGGAACCGAAACCGAAACCGGAACCGAAACCGGAACCGAAACCGAAACCTGAAATAGAACCGCCGCCGATCAACTTGGTTTCGGTTCCGCAACCCACCGAACCGACTCCGGCGCCCCAATCCGCCAAGCCGGAACCCGAAACCCGGATCATCGCCCAGGATCGCCATACCCGACTGTCCCGAACCGAAACCGAGGAAGGCGTCAGCTTGCAGATCACGACCGCTCCGCAGGGCATTTTGGAAGAGCGCCCGCCTGAATCCGGGGCCGCGACCGCGCCGCGCACGGCCGAACAGGCGTGGGCGACGGTCAAGAACAGCAACGATCCCGCCGAAATTCAGCAATTTCTGGCGACCTATCCCAAAAGCCGGCAGGCTGCGGCGGCCCAGGCCAAGCTGAAGCAGTTGCAAAAGCAACCGGCCATGCCGACCCGGCTGTTCGTTCGGGCCGACCAGGAAGACGCCGAGGTACTGATCAACGGCCGAAACGTCGGCACGACGCCGCTGGAGGTGGAACTGAAGCCCGGTTCCTACAAGGTTCGGGTTCGCCTGGAAGGCTATGCCGACTGGAACGGGCAGGTGAATCTGAACGCTGGCGATGAAAGCACGCTCTCGGCGTCCCTGGCCCGCAAGCGGACGGAAGTCGCCGCCGCCAAGCCTACCGCGCTGCCGGAACCGGAACCGGAACCGGAACCGCCTCGCCCCCGCGCGGTGGAAAACCAGCCGGCCCGGGCTGCCCCGTCCGCCTCGTCCAACTGTCAGCGCGGCAATTGCCAGAATGGCGAAGGCGTCTACCGCCATCCGGACGGCAGCGAATACTCCGGGGAATTTCGCAACGCCAAGATGCACGGGCAAGGCACTTACGTGTACGCCAGCCGTGGCGAGAAATACGTCGGCGAATGGCGCAACAACGTGATGAGCGGTCAGGGCGCTTACTACTACCGCAGCGGCAACCGCTACCAGGGCGAGTGGCGCAACGGCCGCAAGCACGGCCAGGGCACTTATCTCTATGCCAACGGCGACAAGTACGTCGGCGATTTCGCCAATGATCAGCCCAACGGCCAGGGTGTTTACTACTACCGCAACGGCGACCGCTACGAGGGCGAATGGCGCAACGGCCGCAAGGAGGGTCAGGGCGTGCTGTACGAAAACGGCCAGCGGATCGTCGGCGAGTGGCAAGATGACCGGAAAGTGCGAGTAACGGTGGAAAAATAAGCGGGCAAAACAAAGGCGGAGCGCCCGGTCAAATTCCGGGCCTCCGCCTCGACCTCAACAACCCACCCTGGCGCTTTACGATCTCTTGGCATGCCCTGCCCATTAACGGGCGTTCTTGCGTGACCGCTCTTTAACGAGGGGACCAGGGATGATGAATCATGCGGCGCACCATTCCCGGCCAGCCATACGGAACGAAATCCGTGTTGTTCTCCTCCAAGCATCGGACGGAATGCATCTGAGTGCCCTTGATCGGCGCGTCCCCACCATAGCCGCCACAGTAGCTGCCTCCGCTCGCGCTGACGCAGGACGCCGCGCCGCGATAGGGACAGCTATGCTTATCCACCGGCGTCAGCCCTTCGCTCCCGTAGCGCTTGGCTTTCACCGGCCGAGTGATTTCGTTTCTCATTCGGAGATTCCTCGCTTTGATGGTCGGCGGCGCCGTCTCCCCCCAGCGCCCATCTTCTTGATTTTTTAGTATGTTATCGCTTGAGTTTTCTCTAGCTCGGTTAATATCAAGTTTTGGAACCTTCAAGTAAATAAGGGATTTTGCGGACCAGATCAGGGTTTTCCCTAGCGGGCTGACGCAGAAGTTTTGATCGGTTCTCGTTCCCACGCTCCAGCGCGGGAATGCCGTTGAGCCGCTGCTCCAGCGGCACGAGTCCGAAGGCTGACCCGAGACGCTGGAGCGTCTGGACCCGCTCCCACGCTAAAGCGTGGGAGCCAAGCGCCTGGACTACGACCTGTCAGAATTTATGCATCAATCCACTAGCATCAAACAGCGTGTCAGCTTCACCGGATTACTGACCGCCGCCGGCATCCTGGCCTGTTTGGCCACGCTGGTCGGTTTCGCCGGATCGTTCTGGTGGGGATTCGAACTCGCCACTCATTTCCGGGTGCAATACGCCCTCGCCCTGAGCGGATTCGCCCTGATCCTGCTGGCGCTGCGCCAATGGCGCTGGTCGGCGCTGTTTGGGGCGTTCGCTCTGTCGAATCTGGCGCTGATCGCTCCAGCGTTCTGGGGGGACGATTCCGTGACGCCCACCGCCGAGGGTCAACCCTCCCTGCGCGCCCTGCTCGCCAACGTGAATGCCGATAACCGCGACTTCGAACGCCTCCAGCGCCTGATCACCGCGTCCGATCCCGATCTCATCGTGCTGCTGGAAGCGACGCCGTGGCTGCTCGACCGATTGCGCGATCTTGGCCAACGCTATCCGCACCGCGCGGCCGAACCCCGCGACGACCTGTTCGGCATCGCTCTGTTCAGCCGCCATCCTCTTGTTCAAAGCCAGATCATCCGCTTGGGCGACGCTGTCGGCCCGCCCGCCATCGTGGCGACGATCACCGCCGACGCGCGCTCGTTCGCCCTGATCGGCGTCCATCCCTGGCCCCCGGTCAGCGCCGATCTGGCCGAGGGTCGCAACCAGCAATTGCGCGCGCTGGCCGCTCGGGTTCGCCAGAGCCAGGTTCCCTTGCTGGTGCTCGGCGATCTCAACCTTTCGCCCTGGTCGCCCTGGTTCACCCGGCTGCTGGCCGATTCCGGCCTGCGCGACAGCCGGCGCGGGCGAGGTATCCAGCCGTCTTGGCCTGCTGGCTGGTGGCCTCTGTGGATTCCCATCGACCACGCCCTGTTCTCCGCAGGCATCCACGTCCGGCATCGCGAAATCGGCCCCGCCATCGGTTCCGATCACTACCCGGTCATTGTTGACTTCCAGGTTTCCGGCCCATAATTCGGCAAGCCCATCATCAATCCGCTGGAGGCTGCCCTCATGCTCATCGTTCCATCCTCCAACCCCGAACCGGTCACCGAGACCGATACGGTTCCCGATTCATCCAGACGCGCGTTCCTCGCCCGACTGGCAACCCTGGCCGCCGCCGCAGGTCTCGGCCTCGCCCCGAAATCCGACGCGGCGGACGGCGGCTGGTGGGACGAACCTCCCCCAGCG
>WBUJ01000224.1 GCA_008933795.1 Candidatus Contendibacter sp.
CCCAGCGGCGGACACGCAATCGCCGATATCGGCCGCAGTTCAAAATCCCCATAGCCATCGACTGTGCCCCACGGGTTCCTTCCTCGGGGACTTTCGTACGCCTGACGGCGCCCGAAACTCTTCACGGAAGTTGACTGTCCGGTTCTGGCGATTGAGCATCAGAAGCGGACAGTCATAACCACGTCGAACAACGGCTATCTGTCGAAGGCGCCCATCTGGAACAGGCCGCCCAGCCAGTCCTCCAGATGCCAGGTCTTGATCACCATGTCATCGTTGTTGAACTCGTGGATATCGATGGTCATGATCGTGAAGTTCTTGCCCTTGGACGGGAAGCCGGCGAACGGCCCCGCCTGCGTGGCGGAATAGGTCGAGCGAACCACGACCTTGTTGCCTTCCTCGACCATGTCCTCGATCACAAACTCGCCGTTGGTGAAGGTGGCGGACATTCCGGGGATCATCGCCTTGAAACCGGCACGGCCAGGGCCCTGACCGGGATTGGTCGGTACGTTCGACCAGTCCTCGGCCAGGACCTGATCGAGAAGGTCAGCATTGCCGGTTACGAACGTCTCGTAGAACAGACGGATTTTTTCCTTGTGCGCGGACTCAGCCGATGCCGGGCTGGCCACCAGCGCCACAGCCGTCGCGGCGGCAGCAAGGAGCATGGATGCGCGTCGAGTGATGGTCATGTGAGATCTCCTCTTCCCTCAGGGTTCTTACGCCAGGCTGCCGATCGGCCTTTGCTGGACGTGAGAGGAGGCTACCGTTTCATTTTCGGTGCATCATGACCGCAATCATTAATGATCTGTTTCTTCTCAGTAGATAATTGGCTATTCAGGCTCCAGACCGCCAATTCCGCGCGGACCAGTCAGATAGTCCAGAAATGACCGCGTCTTGGCTGGCAGATAGCTCCGGTTGGGATAGACGGCATGCAAGGTGACTTCGGGCCAGAACTCTCTGGCCACGACGGCTTCGAGCCGGCCCTGGGCCAGGTCGTCCTGCACCAACCAGTGGGGCATTATGGACAGGCCAAGCCCCTCACGCGCGGCCAGATAGAGGAGAGACTCGTTGCCACTCAGGAGAACCGGGGTGAGATGCAGTTCCGGGGCGTCCGGCCCTCTGCCAAGCCGCACCCGGCCATCGGGGGCAACGGCGCTGTAGGCCAGGAAAGGAGCGCCTCGCAATTGCTCCGGACCTTTCGGTCGCCCGAGGCGATCGAGGAGCTCAGGCGTTCCAACAAGGACGAAACGGATCGTCGCCAGACGGCGAGCAATCAGGGTATCATCCAAGGCAGCGGTCACGCGCAATGCAAGATCAAAGCCTTCTTCCACGAGATTGACCTTGCGACCGGAGAGGTCCAGGTCGAGCGTCACCGCCGGGTGCTGCGCGCGGAACGCGACTAGCAGACGAGCGAAGGCAGGATTTGCCATCCATACCGGCAGGCTGACCTTGAGCGTCCCCTTCGGCGAAACGGTGGTGTGCGAGAGTTGCGCCTCGGCCTGCTCCAGCCCCTCCAGGAGCGTTCGAACGGTCCCCAGATAGAGCGTTCCGGATTCCGTCAAACTGACGCTGCGGCTGGTTCGATTGAGGAGCCTTGCGCCCACGCGCGCCTCCAGATGCTGGACGTGTTTGCTGGTCATAGCCGCAGAAAGGCCAAGACGCTCTGCAGCGGCAGAAAAGCTCCGCAGTTCGGCAACCGTTGCGAAGACGCGGAGACCAACAAGCGCGTCCATGATCATCTCCTCACAAGAAACGAACCTTCAATCATTGTGCAAATGATCAAACAGTACGAAAGCCATAGCATCCTGTCCATCATCAACCGCGCCGCAATCTCCAAGAAGGCGGCAGACTTATGGAACAGGTTCAAAATGTCGACACTCGCCGCCACAGCTGCACCATCGAGCGCCCGCTGGAACATCGGCCTCTGGGGAGCGCAGATCGCGCTTGCAACCCTTTATCTCATGGGTGTCTGGATGCACCTGCTGCTGTCCCCCGAGGAGGCCGCAGCCATGGGCGCCGTCTGGATGTCGGAGGCACCGCTCGCCTTCGTCCGCTTCATCGGGATCACGGAGCTTCTCGGCGTCATCGGACTGATCCTGCCGGCCGCCACCCGGATCAAGCCGCATCTGACGGTTCTGGCAGCAACCGGGCTTCTGGCGATCCAGGCGCTAGCAATCCCCTTCCACGCCATCCGGGGCGAGTTCGCACCGCTTCCCTTCAACCTGATCTACGTCGCACTCGCAGTGCTGGTGATCTGGGGACGCTCGCGCAAGGCGCCGATCCTGCCGCGCTAAACCCCACGACGAAGGAGACGACCGACATGGATACGGATGCCCTGAAACTGGCCCGCAGCCTGAAGACCCGTGGTCTTCCCGAACGGCTGACCTGGGGCGCCGTGGAACTGTCCGTCACCGACCTTGACCGCGCGGTGCGGTTTTGGACCGGGGCGCTTGGATTTCTCCCCCGCCCCGATCCAGGAACCGGCGTTGCGCTCGGGACGTCAGAACGCACCCTCTTGATCCTACAACCGGGCGCCCAGCGGCCCGTCATGAATGACGTCACAGGCCTTTATCACGCCGCCTTTGCCGTGCCATCGCAAGAAGAGTTTTCACGCCTTCTCACCCGTTTCAAGGGCCTTGAACTGCGGGTTTCCCCGGTCGATCACACGATGTCGAAGGCGATCTACCTCAACGATCCCGACGGACATGGGATCGAGATTGCGCTTGAGACACCAGAGCGCTTCGCACGCTTCGACGAAGCCAGCTCCAGCTTCGCGATGATCGACAGCGAGGGACGGTTCCGGAGTGGCCGAGATCCGCTCGATATAAAGGCTGAGCTTGCCGCAGCAGCCGGAACAGATCCTTCGGCACCCATCGCGCCCGAGACAGTTGTGGCCCACATTCACCTCCATGTCCCGGCCCTGGAGCCGGGGCTGGACTGGTTCGAGGGGCTTGGATTTGCCCGTAATCTGTTGCTGCCATCGATGGGCATGGCCGATATGGGAGCGGGCGCTGCCTATACGCACAGGCTCGCTCTCAACATCTGGGCGGGACGGGGTGCGCCACCAGCGCCAGACCATACGGCGCGCCTTCTTCGCTACCACCTGACGACATCAGACGCAGCGCTCTTCAAGCAGGCCAGCACGCACCTTCACCTGGACGCCGCAGGCAATCTGTCAGGCTCCGATCCAGCGGGCGCCACGCTGTCGCTCGCTTTTTCTCGCGCTACTCGAACCGAAAGGGATGCCGCATGACCTCCTCCACCGCACAGGCCTATCGCCCCGCCCAAATCGTGCTCCACTGGTTCGTCATGCTCGGCGTGATCGTCCAGATCGCCATCCATGAGCCGATGGTACGTGAGACAACGGCCCAATATGCAGGTCTTGTCCCTGACCCTGCTGACGCCACGCTCGCCATGATGCATGGCTTGATCGGCTCTCTCGTCTTTTTGGCCGTACTGGTCCGGCTATGGCTACGCTATCGGTACGGCGTTCCAGGTCACCCGCAGGGTACCTCATCGGCACAGGCCGTCATTGCCGGACTGGTCCACAACGCACTTTACCTCTGTCTTCTCGGCGTGGGTTTCACCGGTATGCTGACGCGCTCGGGCGTCGCCCATTTGGGCGACCTGCATTTTTACATCAACATCGCGATGTTCACGCTTATTCTGCTCCATGCCGGCGCTGCACTCTTCAACCAGTTCGTGCGCAAAGATGGCACCCTGACGCGGATGATCCCCGCATTGAGGCTGCACTCGACCGGATGACCGTCGCAACGCCTCGCCGCCTCCGCCCACCGGCTCCAGCATCGCCAACGCGGGGATTAAATCCGCCAGCCGCTTCAACGATATCAACGCCTTCCGCGATTCCCGCCCCAATTTTATCCCCCTCCCAAAAGACCCGCCGTAGAATCACCGCGGGCGAAGGAGGCCCGGAGATGGTGGTGCAGGACAGGGGCACGTTGAAGGGCATCGCGGCGACACTGCTGGCGCTCGCGTTCCTTGCCGAGCGCGCCGCCGGCCGCTCCCTGCCCGTCCGCTTCGTCGTGCTCGCCATTCTTGGCCGGGCCGAAAAAATCGCGCGGGCCTTCGCCGCCCGGGAAACGGCGGCGTTGATCGCCGAGGCGATCGAGGCCGGCTGCCCCTGCCCGGACTGGCCCTCCGACTGGCCCTACCAGGACCTGCTCGCGCCCGGGGAACCGTCCGCCACGCATTACGGCGCCGGCGGGGCAGAGCTGCTGGCGCTGCGCCTGCGCATGCTCGCCGCCCTGCTCGGCATGCTGGCCGACGCGGACGACGGCCCCGACGCGCGTGCCGCCAACCGGTC
>WBUJ01000029.1 GCA_008933795.1 Candidatus Contendibacter sp.
CATTTTCGGCGCCCTTGAATTGGCTCTGGCATCGGCGGCCAAGAAACGCTACGCCGGCGATCCCGATCTGCGAGTGGCGATCAACCGGCGCACCGGCGGTTATGAAACTTTCCGGCGCTGGTTGGTGGTGGCTGACGCCGCGCAAATCGATAACCCAGACCGGCAGATGACCCTGGACCAGGCGCGCGCGCTTCAGGCCGATGTTCGGGTCGGCGCGCAGGTCGAAACGCCGCAGGAGAATGCCGATTTCGGCGGGCGCATCGCTGCCCAGACCGCCAAGCAGGTGATTGTCCAGCGGGTTCGAGACGCCGAGCGCGCCCAGATCGTGGATGCCTACTTGCATCGCAAGGGCGAGTTGATCGGCGGCATGGTCCGGCGCCTGGAACGCGGCGACGTCATTCTCGACGTCGGCGGCAACGTCGAGGCCAAGATTCTCCGCGACGAGTTGATCCCCCGCGAATCGTTCCGAATCGGCGAGCGGGTGCGGGGCTATCTGAAGGACGTGCGCACCGAAAACCGTGGTCCCCAGTTGTTCGTCAGCCGGGTGGCGCCGGAATTTCTGATCGCTTTGTTCACGCTGGAAGTGCCCGAGATCAACCAGGGCATTATCGAGATCAAGGGCGCCGCCCGCGATCCCGGTTCGCGCGCCAAGATCGCGGTCAAAAGCAAGGACGCTCGCATCGATCCCATCGGCGCCTGCGTGGGTATGCGCGGCGCCCGGGTGCAGAGCGTGACCAACGAACTGGCCGGCGAACGGGTGGATATCGTGCAGTGGCACGACGACCCGATCCGCTTTGTCATGAATGCGATGTCGCCGGCGGAGGTGGAGTCGATCATCGTGGATGAGGACGCCCACGGCATGGACATTATCGTCGCTGACGAGAAGCAATTGGCCCAGGCCATCGGCAAGGGCGGCCAGAACGTGCATCTGGCCAGCCGGCTGACCGGCTGGACCCTGAACGTGATGACGCGGACCCAAGCGCAGGCCCGGCGCGGTCAAGAGGATGAGGGCCTGCAACGGATGTTCCTGGAACAACTGGGCGTGGACGACGAAATTGCGGCGATTCTGGTGCGCGAGGGCTTCGCTGGCCTGGAGGAAGTCGCTTACGTACCCGCTCACGAGATGCTGGAGATTCCCGAATTCGACGTCGAGATTGTCGAGGAGTTGCGGGGGCGCGCGCGCGATGTGTTGCTGACGCGCGCGATCGCCGCCGAGGAACACCTCGGCGGCGCCCGGCCATCCGAGGCATTGTTGCGGATGGAGGGTATGGATGAAAATCTGGCTTTTACGCTGGCGGGCGGCGGTATCGTGACGATGGATGATCTGGCGGAATTGTCGGTGGACGATCTCAACGAGATCGCCGGGTTGGATGACGAGCGGGCCGCGAAATTGATCATGACAGCGCGCGCGCCTTGGTTTTCGAAGAACGAGCGGTAGAACAGGCTCGTCCCGGGGGTGTTGAATGACGGATGTAACGGTCAGGCAGTTTGCGACGGTCGTCGGCATACCGGTGGATCGCCTGTTGGAGCAGTTCACCGAAGCCGGTATTACGGTCGCTGGGGCGGATGCCGCGATCACGGAAAAACAGAAGCTGGATCTGCTGGCGCACCTGCGCAAGAGTCACGGTAACCAACTAGCGCCAGGCGCAGCCGAGCCCAGGAAAATCACGCTCAAGCGTAAAACCCATAGCGAAATCAAGATGAGCGGTGGCGCGGCGGGACAAGTCAAAACCGTCAGCATCGAAGTGCGCAGGAAGCGCACGTATGTCAAGCGCAGCTTGGTGGAGGACGAAACCTCCCGCCGCCGCGAGCCAGAGGTTCGGGCCGAGGCGCCGGTTCTCGTCGCCGCAGAGGTCGGCGAGCCGATTCGCGCGCCGGAAGTGGCCGAACGGGTTCGCCCCGTTCAAGAGATGGAGCAACGGCCCACCGAAGATGCGGTCGGATCGCCGGTCGCGGAAGCAACCGGCTCCCGCGCGCCGGAAACAGAGGTGGGCGTCGTCCGTCAGCCTGTGGAGGAAGCACCTCCCGCCCGGATGGAAATCGAAGAGGCCGTCCCTCGTCAACCCGAGGCAGGGGTGACCCGCCGTGTTCCGGAGGAGGAGCCACGTCGCCAAACCGAGAGCGAGGCGCCTCGTCGCCGGCCGGAGGACCAAGTCCGGCGCCCGTCCGAGGCGGGCGCGCGCCGCCGGCCGGAAGCGCCGGCCGAACGCCGCAAACCCACGGATCGTCCCGTGGGTTCCCGACCCACCGAGACCCGGGGACGTAAACCGGCCGAGTCCGGGCCAGCGGCGCACCCGGTTCAGCGTCGCGCCGAGGCGGGTGGTGCTGGGCCGGCCTCTGGGATCAAGCCGTCGCCCGGGGCCGTGGTGGACGCCAGGGCTAGAAAGCGTCCCGAGGGCGCTCCGGCCAAGCGCCGGGTCGAAGCCGAGGCGCCTCGGCGACGGGAGGCCGAGAGCGAGGCGGACCGTCTGTCCCGGCAGGGACGTAGCGATCAGGCGGTCTTCGATCGATCCGATCGCCGCCGGCCGCGAAAAGCCAAGGGCGCCAAAGCCGTCGCGCCCGTCCCACGCCATGGTTTCGCCAAACCTACCGCGCCGGTGGTGCGCGAGGTGGCCCTGCCCGAAACCATCAACGTCGCCGACTTGGCCCAGAAGATGTCGGTCAAGGCCACCGAGGTCATCAAGACCCTGTTCAAGATGGGGATGATGGTCACCATCAACCAGGTGGTCGACCAGGAAACCGCCGCGCTGGTCGTCGAGGAAATGGGACATACCTATAAACTGCTCAACGAATACGCGCTGGAGGCGGAACTGACCGCCGAGACCGGCAGCGAGGCCATGCCGCGCCCGCCGGTGGTCACCATCATGGGTCATGTGGACCATGGCAAGACCTCGCTGCTCGATTACATCCGCCGGACCCGGGTCGCGGCCGGCGAGGCGGGCGGCATTACCCAGCACATCGGCGCGTACCACGTGAGCACTCCAAAAGGAGTGGTTACCTTCCTCGACACGCCGGGTCACGCCGCGTTCACCGCCATGCGGGCGCGCGGCGCCAAGGCCACCGACGTCGTGGTGCTGGTGGTGGCGGCCGACGACGGCGTGATGCCGCAAACGGTGGAAGCCATCCAGCATGCCCGCGCCGCCAAGGTGCCCATCGTGGTGGCGGTCAACAAGATGGACAAATCCGGCGCCGATCCGGAACGGGTCAAGAGCGAGCTGTCGGCCCAAGGCGTTATTTCCGAAGAGTGGGGCGGCGATACCCTGTTTACCTACGTGTCCGCCAAGAGCGGCGCGGGCGTGGACGAGTTGCTGGACAAGATTCTGGTGCAGGCCGAGGTGCTGGAACTGAACGCGCCGGTGGACGGCCTGGCCAAGGGCGTGGTGATCGAATCGCGGCTGGACAAGGGCCGCGGCCCGGTGGCGACCGTGCTGGTGCAGAGCGGCACCCTGCGCAAGGGCGACGTGATCCTGAGCGGCCTCGAATACGGCCGGGTGCGCGCCATGCTCAACGAGACCGGGCAGAATGCGAGCGAAGCCGGTCCATCCATTCCGGTGGAAGTCCTCGGCCTGTCCGGTACGCCCAAGGCGGGCGACGACGTGATCGTGGTCGCCGACGAGCGCAAGGCCCGCGAAATCGCCCTGTTCCGCCAAGGCAAGGCCCGCGAGGAACAGACCCGAAAGCCGGTGCTGGATATCGATGGCATCTCCCGGCAATTCGAGGCCGGGGAAATCAGCGTTCTCAACGTGGTGCTGAAGGCCGACGTGCAGGGTTCCGCCGAGGCCATCGTGGATGCGCTGACCCGGCTGTCCACCCCCGAGGTGCAGGTCAAGATCATCGCCAGCGGCGTCGGCGGCATCAACGAGTCCGACGTGAATCTGGCCAAGACCTCGGGTGCGCTCCTGATCGGCTTCAACGTGCGCGCCGATAGCGTCGCCAAGAAACTGGCCGACGAGGAAGGGCTGAAGCCGCACTACTACAGCGTGATCTACGAACTGATCGACGACGTGAAACGCGCCATGATCGGCATGCTCAAGCCGGAATTCAAGGAACAGATCATTGGCCTAGCCGAGGTGCGCGGCGTGTTCCGCTCGCCCAAGTTCGGGGTCGTGGCCGGCTGCATGGTGGTGGACGGGATCGTGCGCCGCAGCAATCCGATCCGGGTGTTGCGCAACCATGTGGTGGTCTTCGAGGGCGCGCTGGATTCGCTGCGGCGGTTCAAGGACGACGTCAACGAGGTGCGCGCCGGCATGGACTGCGGAATGGGCGTGAAGAACTACAACGACATCCGCGAGGGCGACCAGATCGAGGTCTTCGAGCGGGTGCAGGTGCAGCGTACCCTGTAACGCAGGGATGGAACACAGTTGAATTATGGCCGCCAATAGCGCCGTCCCGCGCACCCGCCGGATCGGCGAGCAGATTCGCCGGGATCTGGCGGAACTGATCCGCGCCGAACTGCGCGACCCGCGCCTGACCCTGGTATCCACCACCAGCGTCGAAGTCAGTCGCGATCTGGCTTACGCGCGGATTTACGTCACCGCCGTGTGCGATCCCGGCGAACGGGCCGAACTGGTGGCCGAGCTCAACCGGGCCGCGCCGCTGCTGCGCCGGGAACTGGGGCGGCGGCTGCGCACCCGCACCGTGCCGAAGCTGGAATTCCGCTACGACGAGGTGGTGGAGCATGGCGCCCGGCTGTCGGCGCTGATCGACGCAGCGGTGGCCGCCGATGCCGAACGGCATCGCGATGACGCCCTGCCGCCGGACGGGGCGGGTCCGGAGGATGCGGCGTGACTGCGCGCGACCGTCGTCCGGTCAGCGGCGTGCTGCTGCTGGACAAGCCGGTCGGCTGGACTTCCAACGCCGCGCTGCAAGCGGTCAAGCGGCTGTACCAGGCGCAAAAAGCCGGTCATACCGGCAGCCTCGATCCCTTGGCCAGCGGCCTGTTACCGATTTGTCTGGGCGAGGCCACCAAGCTGTCGGGCCTGTTGCTGAACGCCGACAAGGCTTATCGCTTCACCTGCCGGTTGGGCGTGACCACCACCACCGGCGACGCCGAGGGCGAGATTCTTGCTACCCGTCCGGTCGGGCCGCTGAGCCGGGAACAGGCGGAGGCCACGCTGCGACGCTTCACCGGTACGATCCAGCAGATACCGCCGATGTACTCGGCGCTCAAGCGCGACGGCCAGCCGCTGTACAAGCTGGCGCGCAAGGGCATCGAAGTCGAACGCGCGCCGCGCGAGGTGACGATTCACGATCTGCGGTTGCTGCGGCTGGACGGCGAGGAACTGGAATGCGAGTTGCGCTGTTCCAAGGGCACTTACGTGCGGACCCTGGCTGCCGATCTCGGCGAGGCGCTGGGTTGTGGGGCGCACATCGTGGCCCTGCGCCGCACCGCAGTGGAACCCTACGACGCCGCACGGATGGTGACGCTGGAGACGCTGCGCGAGCGAGCCGAACAGGGCTTGGCGGTGCTGGATGAAATGCTGCTGCCGGCAGACAGCGCCTTGCCGGACTGGCCGGCGGTGCAGGTGCGCGGCGACAGCGCCTTTTACCTGCGCCAGGGCCAGCCGGTGTTGGTCCCGCGCGCCCCGACCCAAGGCTGGGTGCGGTTGTATGAAGGCGAAGAGCGGTTTCTGGGGATCGGCGAAATCCTCGACGATGGTCGGGTCGCGCCACGCCGGCTGTTGCTCTAAGCCGTTAAGCCTTGGAGTTTGCTTGTTGATTGTCGCCGCTAAGGTTAATATTTTTATTGGGTTTGCTTGACCGATCGAATTCGAACTGGAGTTTTTCATGCCTCTCAACACCGAACAGAAATCCCGGATCGTGCGGGATTATCAGCGCGATCCCGCCGATACCGGCTCGCCGGAAGTCCAGGTCGCGCTGCTGACGAATCGCATCAATGGCTTGCAGCCGCACTTTGGCGAGCACAAAAAGGACCATCATTCCCGGCGCGGGCTGCTGAAGATGGTCAATCAGCGTCGCAAGCTACTGGACTACCTGAAGGCAAAGGATCTGCAACGCTATCAGGGCCTGATCAGCCGCCTCGGCCTGCGCCGCTGAGGTTTTCCATCGTTCTTTCGCCGCACAGGACGCTTTCGTGACGCCCATCAAGAAGACATTTCAATACGGTCAGCACACCGTGACCCTGGAAACGGGCGAAATTGCCCGGCAGGCCAGTGGCGCCGTGTTGGTCAACATGGCCGATACCGTGGTGCTGGTCACCATGGTCGCCGCCCGGGAAACCGAGGAAGGCCGGGACTTTCTGCCGTTGCGGGTGGATTACCAGGAGCGTACTTACGCGGCGGGCCGCATCCCCGGAGGCTTTTTCCGGCGCGAGGGCCGTCCGTCCGAGAGCGAAACCCTGACCGCCCGGTTGATCGATCGGCCGCTGCGCCCGCTGTTTCCCGACGGCTTCACCCACGAGTTGCAGATCATCGCCACCGTGATGTCGCTGAACAATCAGGTGGACCCGGAAATTCCGGCGCTGCTGGGCGCCTCGGCGGCGGTGGCGCTGTCTGGCGTGCCGTTCAATGGCCCCATCGGCGCGGCCCGGATCGGTTACCACAACGGCCAATACCTGCTGAATCCGACCCGCAAGGAATTGAAAACCTCGCAACTGGATCTGGTGGTGGCTGGCACCGAGCGGGCGGTGCTGATGGTGGAGTCCGAAGCCGAGGAATTGCCGGAAGACGTCATGCTCGGCGCAGTGGTGTTCGGCCACGAGCAAATGCAGGTTGCCATTCGCGCCATCAATAACTTGGTAGCCGAGGCAGGCGTTCAACCGTGGAATTGGCAGCCGCCGGCCGGCGACACGATGCTGGCCAAGGCGACTCGCGCTACCGCCGAGACCACGCTGACCGAGGCGTACCAGATCGCCGAAAAACTGACCCGCCAGCAGCGGGTGAGCGAGATCCGCAACCAACTGATCGCGCAACTACTCGCCCAGGAACCGGAACGCTGGACCACGCAAGCGATCGAGAGCGCGTTCTCGACGCTGGAGAGCGAGATCGTGCGCGGGCGCATCCTGTCGGGCCAGCCGCGCATCGACGGCCGCGACACTCGCACCGTGCGACCGATCACCGTCCGGGTCGGCGTCTTGCCGCGCACCCACGGGTCGGCGCTGTTCACCCGTGGCGAAACCCAGGCGCTGGTGATCACCACCCTCGGCACCGACCGGGATGCCCAGATCATCGACGCCATCGGGGGCGAATACCGCCAGCCGTTCCTGCTGCACTACAACTTCCCGCCTTATTCGGTCGGCGAAATCGGTCAGGTCGGCAGTCCCAAGCGCAGGGAAATCGGCCACGGCCGGCTGGCCAAGCGCGGGGTGCAGGCGATCATGCCGAAACCCGAGCAGTTTCCCTACACGGTGCGGGTGGTGTCGGAAATCACCGAATCCAACGGTTCCAGTTCCATGGCGTCGGTCTGTGGCGCCAGCCTGGCGCTGATGGACGCTGGCGTGCCGATCAAGGCGCCGGTGGCCGGCATCGCCATGGGCCTGATCAAGGACGCGGATCGGTTCGCGGTGCTGACCGACATTATCGGCGACGAGGACCATCTGGGCGACATGGATTTCAAGGTGGCCGGCACCACCGACGGCGTCACCGCCCTACAAATGGACATCAAGATCGACGGCATCACCCGCGAAATCATGGAGCAGGCGCTGGCCCAGGCCCGCGAGGGGCGGCTGCATATTCTCGGCAGGATGAGTCAGGCCATCATCAAGCCGCGCCAGGAGTTGTCCGAATACGCGCCGCGTTACACGACCCTGCGCATCAGTCCGGACAAAATCCGCGATGTGATCGGCAAGGGCGGCGTCACCATTCGCGCCATCACCGAGGAAACCGGCGCCACCATCGACATCACCGACGACGGCGTCATCAAAATCGCCGCCGTGGATAAGGCCGCCGGCGATGAGGCCCGCCGCCGCATCGAACAGATTACCGCCGACGTGGAAGCGGGGCAGGTCTACGAGGGCAAGGTGGTCCGGATCATGGACTTCGGCGCGTTCGTGGCGATTCTGCCGGGCCGCGATGGCATGGTGCATATCTCGCAGATTTGCGAGGAGCGGGTGCAGAACGTCAGCGACAAACTGGCCGTCGGTGATGTGGTCAAGGTCCGGGTGATGGAAGTCGACAAGCAGGGCCGTATCCGCCTGACCATGAAGGGCCTCTAAGGCCTGGGAGTGGCGAGTCCATGGTGATTTGCCTTGGCGCAGCCACTTCGAGTATATTTTCCAATTCAGCCGCCAGGGACGTGGCGGCGCTCCGGAGAGATGGCCGAGCGGTCGAAGGCGCAGCACTGGAAATGCTGTTTAGGGGTAACTCTAACGAGGGTTCGAATCCCTCTCTCTCCGCCAAATTTTCCGCGATAGTCCCATCGGCGGCGCCGGTTCCGGCAGCGCCGCCCCATCCGCCAGTTGCAATGGCGGCCCCTGTCGGTCCCCCCGCGACGACAAGCTGTGAACCCCGTCAGGCCCGGAAGGGAGCAGCGGCAGCAGTGGCCTCGGGCGCCGGGGCAAGGCCGGTAGGGGTCGCCGCCCCTACCTTCCGCTGGAGCGGCGCATGAGCTATCAGGTTCTGGCCCGCAAGTGGCGGCCGCGCACCTTCCACGAACTGGCCGGCCAGGAGCACGTGGTTCGCGCCTTGACCAACGCCCTCGATCAGCAACGCCTGCATCACGCTTTTCTGTTCACCGGCACCCGCGGGGTGGGCAAGACCACCATCGCCCGGATTTTCGCCAAATCGCTCAATTGCGAAGTCGGCGTTTCCTCCCATCCCTGCGGTGAATGCGCTGCTTGCCGGGAGATCGATGCCGGTCGATTCATGGATTTGATCGAGGTGGACGCCGCGTCCCGCACCAAGGTCGAGGACACCCGCGAACTGCTCGAGAACGTGCAGTACGCGCCTAGTCGGGGCCGCTTCAAGGTGTATCTGATCGACGAAGTCCACATGCTCTCCACCCACAGCTTCAACGCTTTGTTGAAGACGCTGGAGGAGCCGCCACCGCACGTGAAATTCCTGCTGGCGACCACCGATCCGCAGAAGCTGCCGGTCACTATTCTGTCGCGTTGCCTGCAATTCAGCCTCAAACGCCTGCCGGCGGCGCTGATCGCCCGGTACTTGAATCAGGTGCTGGAGGCGGAGGGCGTGCCCCGCGAGGAGGAGGCGGTGCGGCTGATCGCCCGCGCCGGCGACGGCAGCATGCGCGATGCGTTGAGCTTGCTCGATCAGGCGATTGCGTTTGGCAGTGGCCGGGTGGAAGCGGCGGCGGTTAGCGCCATGCTCGGCAGCATCGATCGGCGGCGGGTGGTGGGATTGCTGGAGGCATTGGCGGCCGACGATGCGGCGGCGGTTTTACGCCAAGTGGCCGAACTGGATGAACTGTCGCCCGATTACGCGGCGGTGCTGGCCGAACTGCTGTCGTTGTTACAGCGGGTGGCGCTGGTGCAGGTTGTGCCCGAAGCCATCCCGGACGACGATCCGTCCGATCCGGGGGACGCGCGGCGGTTGGCCGGGATGCTGGCGCCGGAAGACGTGCAACTGTTTCACCAGATTGCGCTGCTGGGCCGGCGCGACCTGCCGCTGATGCCGGAACCGCGCGGCGGGTTCGAGATGGTGCTGTTGCGGATGCTGTGCTTCCGTCCGGCGGCGCTGGAAGCCGCCACGCCGGCGTCAAGCGGGACGGTAACGGCTCCCCCGCCGGCGATGGTTTCGGCTACCCCGGTTTCCCGCCCGCCCGTGGTGCTGACCGCAGCGCGGGTTCCCGCTCAGCCGGTCTCGGAATGGGGCGTGCTGGTCGAGCAACTGGGATTGATGGGCATGGCCAAACAGGTAGCGTTGCACTGCGCGCTGACGGCTCGGGACGGCGATTTTTTCCGGCTGGCGTTGGAACCCGGCCATGCCCAGATGCTCACCAGGACCGTCGAGGATCGAATCAAAACAGCGCTGGAGCAGCATCTTGGCAGGCCCATCAACTTGAAGTTTCAGATTGGCGACGTGACCGCGACGACGCCAGCCGACCAGCAAAAACAGCGGCAGGCCGAACGCCAGCAGACCGCGGCCAATCACGTCGTGCAAGATCCGCACGTTCGGGCCATGCAAGAAATGTTCGACGCAAGGATTGCGGCAATCCATCCGCTTGACGACACCGACCAGTAGCCGTTCCATCGGCGACAACCATATTGTAATGGCCAGGAGAGGAAACGATGAAAGGTGGCTTGGGCAATATCATGAAGCAGGCGCAGAAGATGCAGGAGAACCTGCAAAAGGCGCAGGCCGAAATCGCGATGATGGAAATCACCGGCGAGTCCGGCGGTGGCTTGGTCAGCGTGGTCGTGACCGGCCGCTACGAAGTCAAACGGTTCCGGATCGACGACAGTCTGGTGGGCGACGACAAGGACATGTTGGAGGACTTGGTGGCCGCCGCCTTCAACGACGCCGTTCGCAAGGTCGAGCGCACCGTACAGGAGAAAATGGGCGGTCTCACTGCCGGCATGGGTCTGCCGCCGGGGATGTTGGGCGACTTCAAAATGCCGTTCTGATGGTTCGCCGTGGCCGCCTCGCCGTTGCTGAACCGGTTGATGACGGCGCTGCGCTGCCTGCCGGGGGTGGGGCCGAAATCCGCCCAGCGGATGGCGCTGCATCTGTTGGAGCGGGATCGTGATGGCGCGCGCCGGCTGGTCGAGGTGTTGCAGGCGGCGTTGGACGGCATCGGTCGCTGCCGCCAATGTCGCGATTTGAGCGAAACCGAACTTTGCGCCCTGTGCGCCAACCCGCGCCGCGACCATTCGCTGCTGTGCGTGATCGAAACGCCCGCCGACGTGCTGGCGGTGGAACAGGCGACCGGTTTCCAGGGCGTGTACTTCGTGCTGATGGGCCACCTGTCGCCATTGGACGGCATCGGCCCGGCGGAACTGGGGCTGGATAGCCTGGAAGCGCGGCTGGACGCCGGCGAAATCCGCGAGATCATCCTGGCCACCAACCCGACCGTGGAGGGCGAGGCGACCGCCTACTACATCGCCGAGCTGGCCCGCGAGCGCGGCATCCGCGCCACCCGCATCGCCCATGGCGTGCCGCTGGGCGGCGAACTGGAATCCGTGGACGGCGGCACGCTGGCGCACGCTTTCGCCGGTCGCCGGGATGTGTGAGGCTTACCGGAACAATGTCATGACCGACTGCATTTTCTGCAAGATCGCCGCTGGCGAGATTCCCGCCGCCAAACTCTACGACGATGGCGAGGTGGTGATCTTCCGGGATATCAATCCCGAAGCGCCCGTGCATCTGTTGATCATCCCCCGGCGGCACATTTCCACCCTCAACGATCTGACCGAGGCCGACGCCGCCCTGATTGGCCGGCTGTATCTGGCCGGCAAACAGGCAGCGGCGGAGCTGGGCGTGGCGGAGCGCGGCTACCGGACGGTGATCAACTGCAACCGCGACGCTGGCCAGATTGTCTTTCATGTCCATATGCACCTGCTGGCGGGCCGGGAACTGGGCTGGCCGCCGGGCTGAATCGCGGGCTGTCGCGGGGCCGCCGCCGCGCCGGTTGGCGAGCTGGTACGGGCAGCCATTGGCCGATCGAGCCAGTCCCAGCGCCAGCAGCGCCAGCTATACTTGATTTCGAGTGCTGGCCGAACTTTCGCGGACTTGCAACTCCAGATGTTCCAGCAGCAAGGCCTGTAAATCGGCGTGAAAGCGGCGGGCGGCGGTGGGGGTCAGCCGGTGCTGGGCGTTGAGCAGGGCGCCGTGGTACAGGCTAGTCAGCAACGGGCGATAGCGGGGTTCGTCAGGTTCGGCCAGTCCGCGCAGCCGTTGCACCAGCGGATGCGCAGCGTTTAGAAAGAAATCCAACGGTTGCTGGCGCAGCCGGTCGCGCACGTCGCCGGCCAGTTCCGCCAGCCCCTCCAGCAGAAACGGCTTTTCCAGCGCCCGTTCCATCTCATCGAAAGCAGAGATACGTTGGCCGGCCAGCAATACCGCGCTTAAATTGATCGGCTGGAACCGGCGCACCTGGGTTTTTACCCGCGCGTCTTGTTCCGCCAATGCGCGATCCATCGCGCGTTCCAGCGGGGCGTAAGCGGTCTGTTCCGCCACGTCCAGCCGTTCGTACAAAGTCGGATCGTCCAGCCGATCCAGGGGCTTGAGTTTCACCACTTCCGGATGTTGGCTGGCATAGCGGCGCAACAGCGTTTCGTCGAAGGGGCGACCGGCGTTGACCGCCAGCAGGCCGCGCGCTTGGCAAAGCGCGTAGAACTGGTTGGCGTCGGCTTCGTGGGTAAAGAAGTATAGCGATCGCTTGTCGTTGGTCGTCGCCTGGCGGCCAAGATAATCGGGCAAAGTCAACTGTCCCTGGTTGGTCTCGAACGGCAGGTGATCCAGCACCGCCGCGCCGAAGTCCGGATGCCGCGCCGCCATGCCCTTGATGGCGTCGTGATGCCAGTCGCAGAGCTGTAGAAACCGTGGCCGGTCGCGGATCGCAAGGTCGAGCAGTGCGGCGACGATCAGCTCGCCCAGCGCCTCGCGCAAGGCGTGATAGGCGGCGTCTCGCACCACATTATCGCGGGCTGCGGTTGGTTGCAGGTCCGGGCAATCCACCACGCCGCGCACGAACCGCGCCCATTCCGGTAGCAGTTCGCTATCGTTCGGACGGATGCACATCCGGGCCTGGAATACATCCACCGTACCCCCGGCTTGCCCACCGGGCGTGTAGCGGGCGGGGACGAACAGTCCGCCCAGCGCTCGCGGACTCGGCAGATCGACCGGAATGGTTAGCAGGGGCGGGTCGGCGTAACGCTGGCTTAGAAAGGCGCTCAACGCGCGTTCTCGTTGGACAGGGTCGCGCCAATCCGATTCGTGCCACGGCGCGTTGACGGCGTTGATCGGGCCGAAACCGTTCAATAGAATCGGAAACGGCAGGAAATCGGCGTAACGCCGCACGGTCTGGCGGATCAGGCGACCGTCGAGAAAGGCGGTTCGATCCGCCGCCAGCGTGACGATCGCTCGCGTACCGGGCGGTTGCGCGCTCGCCGGCAGCGCGTCCAGTTCGTAATCCTCGCCGCCGTGGTTGACCCAGCGCCAGGCTTGCGTGGCCATCGGTTTGCGGGTGTAAACCTCGATCCGTTCCGCGACCACGAAGGCCGACAGCAGGCCGATGCCGAACTGGCCGATAGTGGCCACCGCCACGTCGCGCGCCGCCAGTTCGCGGGCGCGGCTGCCGGTGCCGGTGTTGCCGATGACGCTCAAAAATTCCTCGATGTCCCGCCGGTCCATGCCGGCGCCGTTGTCGCTGAAACTCAGCGCGCGGTTGGGTTCGTCCACGTCGATGCGAATCTCGCCGGCCAGTTCCGGTTCGTGGACCCGGCGCAACTGAATGCTGTCGTGGGCGTTTTGCAGTAGTTCGCGGATGAACACGTCCGATTCCGGGTACAGGCTTTTCGCCAGCAGTCGGACCAGACCCTGAAAACTGGCGCGCATCTTGGGCATGGGGCGGCTATCTCTTGGATTGCGTTGTGGTGCGGTAGGATGAGCGGAATATTGGAGGCCCCCCTTTATGCAACAAGAACCTCTCGACGGCAAACCGCTCGGCAAACCGGGCGATCGGGCGTTGCTCGATGCCTATTATCAGGAGCCGATCAAGCAAGCGGAACGCTTTGCCGATCTGGCCAAGGAATCGTTCGAGCTGGAGGTGGCGATTTTCTGAAAACAGGGACTGGTTTTGAAAATTTTCTCTTGATAATAATGGGTTAAATGATAGTTACCACAAGTTGGCAAGCGAGCGGACCAATGAATCAAGCCCAATCCATCCCGCGTTTGACCCCTTATGATCAACTGCTTGCCCTGCCGGAAAACCAAGTGGGGGAGGTCATCGGCGGTCGGCTCTACACGCAACCGCGCCCTGCTGGACCTCATGCAGCGGCGGAATCTTCCTTGGGCGCCAGAATTAGTTATCCCTTTAGATTTGGGGAAGGAGGGCCCGGCGGTTGGTGGATTCTGGTGGAACCTGAAATTCACTTTGTCCGGGATATCGAAGTCGTCGTGCCCGATCTGGCCGGTTGGCGGCGCGAACGGATGCCGGCTATGCCCCGCGATCACCGTTTTGAGGTCGTTCCCGACTGGGTTTGCGAAATCCTCTCGCCTTCCACGGCGCAAAAGGATCGAACCCTGAAATTGCCACTATACGCCCGTTACGGCGTCGCTCATGCTTGGCTGGTCGATCCGCTGGCGCGCACCTTGGAAGCCTTCGAGTTGCGCGACGGTCGATGGGTGCTGCTTGGCGCCATCCGGGAAGATGATCCCGTCTGTTTCCCGCCTTTCGCGGCGGTGACTTTTTCGCTCGCCGATCTGTGGGTTTGACTATACTGGCCGCCCTCTTCGTCACCGCGCGCCTGCCCCTCCCATGCCCACAACTCCTATTTCCCCCGCCGAATTCGCCCCGCTACGCCTGCGCAAGGACGAAGACCGTCGCCTGCGCGCCGGTCATCTCTGGGTCTACAGCAACGAAGTGGATGTCGCCGCCACGCCGCTGCGCGATTTCCAGCCCGGCCAACCGGTGACGATTCAGGCCAGCAACGGCAAATTTCTCGGTACTGGCTACGTCAACCCCAACGTACTGCTGTGCGCTCGCCTAGTCAGCCGCGACCCCGACCACCCGCTCGGCCCCTCGCTGCTGGTGCATCGGTTGAACGTGGCGCTGAGCCTGCGTGAGCGACTGTACGACCGGCCGTTCTATCGGCTGGTCTACGGTGAGGGCGACGGCCTGCCAGGCTTGATCGTGGATCGCTACGGCGACCTGTGCGTGGCGCAACTCACCACCGCCGGTATGGACCGGCTGAAGGACGACATTCTCGCCGCCCTGCAAAAAGTGGTGAAACCGGCGGCGATACTGTGGCGCAACGACGGCTCGATGCGGGAACTGGAAGGGCTGGATCGCTACGTCGCCGACGCCGCTGGCGTCGTCCCCGAAACCGTGGAGATCGAGGAAGATGGGCTGCGGTTCCAGATCGCGCCGCGCACCGGGCAGAAGACGGGCTGGTTCTACGACCAGCACGACAATCGCGCCCGATTGGACCGCTACGTTCAAGGTCGACGTGTACTGGATGTGTTTAGCTATACCGGCGCCTGGGGCATCCGGGCGGCGGCGCGCGGCGCGCGGGAAGTATTGTGCGTAGATTCGTCCGCGACGGCGCTGGAGCAGCTGGCGACTAACGCGGTGTTGAACGGAGTTGGCGACCGAGCGCAAACCCGCCAAGGCGACGCTTTCGAGGTGCTGAAAGTGTTGCGCGAGGCCCGCGAACGGTTCGACGTGGTGATCGTGGACCCGCCGGCGTTCATCAAGCGTCGCAAGGATTTCAAGGAAGGCGCGCTGGCTTACCGGCGGCTCAACGAAATGGCGATGCAGGTGCTGGAGCGCGATGGGCTGCTGGTGTCCTGCTCTTGCTCGCAATTGCTCTCGCGCGATGTGCTGATCCAGACGTTATTGCAAGGGTCGCGGCATCTCGACCGCAATCTGGTGATCTTGGAACAGGGGCGGCAGGGGCCGGATCATCCCGTGCATCCCGCCATTCCCGAAACCGATTATCTCAAGGTCATCCTGGCGCGGGTGCTACCGGTTTAAAAGCGCCCGTTTACCTACAAGTCTTTTTCCCTCGTAAGGTGGAGAGAATAACCGATCATGGTTTTATTTTTTAACCCGCGACGGTCTTGATTACTAGAGATAACGATGACACAACTCAGCCTCATTGATGCGGGATTCCTGCAAATTGAAACTCCAGAAACTCCGATGCATGTGGGCGGGCTACATATTTATCAATTGCCTGAAGGAGGCGAATCCAGCTTTGTCCTGGAATTGTTCAAACGATTTGTTAGTGGACAAGATTTTGCGCCACCATTTCACCAGAAATTGCGGTATCCTCTCTTCAAACTGGGAATTCCAGCTTTAGTGGAAGACCAGGATTTTGACTTGAATTATCATGTTCGCTATTGTCAGTTGCCGCAACCAGGAAGCATGGATCAGTTGTTGGCATTGGTTTCCAATCTTCATGAAAGTCTGCTGGATCAAGCCTACCCGCTGTGGGAATGCCATCTAGTTGATGGACTGGAGGGTCACCGTTTCGCTATCTACTTCAAGATGCACCACTGCATTCTGGATGGCGTCAGTGGCATGAGAATTCTGGAGAAATGCCTTAGTGAATCGCCTACGATTTATAAGTTAACTCTCCCTTGGGAATTTAGCGAACACAAAAAGAAAAAAAATCGGTCAAAACCAAATTTGCCTACTCGATTCTACCGGATGATAGGGTTCGCAACCCGTCAAGTCAAAGTGGCTTATGAACTTACCGGCGCTCTTTGGCATACAGGTCTCCAATCTCTTAAAAGCGGAGATACGACCCTTCCCCTGCCATTTCTATGTCCGAAGACAGCGATCAACCAGGAAGTTACCCCGAATCGCTGTTTTGCGGTAAAAACCTTTTCGTTGGAGTCCTTTAAGCTGCTTGGAAAAGCGGCCCAGGCGACCGTCAATGATATCGTCATCGGCGTCTGCGCCGGAGCCTTGCATCGCTATTTAAAACAAATTAATAAGTTGCCCGATAAGCCCTTGGTGGCTCTCGTGCCCGTCTCCATCCGGCCCAAGGATAGCGACGCCCATGGCAATCAAGTCAGTGCCATCCTTTGCAATCTGGGGACTCATGTTGACAATCCTGTTCAACGGCTTCAAATCATCAAGGATTCATCCACCGAAGGGAAGGCGATTCAAAATAATCTGTCATCGCAAGCCGCGCAAAACTATGCGATGATTGGCAGTGTTCCCATACTGTTGGTGCAGTTGCTGAGCCTGTCCACCTACCTGAGTCCTGCGTTTAATTTGGTAATTTCCAATATTCCTGGCCCCCGGTCCCCCATGTACATGAATGGCGCCCGTCTGATAAATATTTATCCAATATCGGCTCTATATAAACAGCAAAACCTGAACATTACGGTCACGAGCTATCAGGATTCACTGGATTTTGGCTTGATTGCCTGTCGGGATTTTTTGCGCGAAGTAAACCAGCTTGCAGGGTATCTGGAAGATGCGTTGGACGAACTGAACGCAGTGTTTGGTGTAACCAAAACCATTTGAGGGCAAAGCATCGGCGGTGGGCGATCCGCCGCTTCCAAGACCTTCACGGAGTTTCCCAGGTCGCGCCAGCCCGACCCAGCCCGACGAACTTCAGACGGAGGACCCATGATGCGATCCGAACGCGAAAAGATGTTGGCCGATGAACCCTATCGGGGCTCCGACCCGGAACTGGTCCAGGCGAGAACACGGGCGCGGCTGTTGCTCGCGCGCTTCAACGCTTCTTCCCCGCTCGCCCTCGACGAACGCCGCGCCATCCTCCAGGAACTGATCGGCGACCTGGGTCCCGAGGTTTGGATCGAACCGCCGTTCTATTGCGACTACGGCGCCTACATCCGGCTGGGAATCGGGGTGTACTTCAATTTCGGCTGCGTGATCCTGGATTGCAATCGGGTCGAGGTGGGCGCGTATTGTCAATTTGGCCCCAACGTCCAACTCTACACCGCCTATCACCCAGTCGATCCGGCCCAGCGGCGGAGCGGTCTGGAAATGGCCGCTCCGATCCGTATCGGGGAAAACGTGTGGGTCGGTGGCGGCGCCATCATCGGTCCTGGTATCGAAATCGGCGCGGATACCGTCATCGGGGCGGGTAGCGTGGTGACGCGGAGCCTGCCGGCGCGGGTGCTGGCGGTAGGCAACCCCTGCCGGGTGATCCGCGAGTTGTGAGCGTTACGATTCAGCGTGTTCCATGCCCAACAGCGGGCGATCCTTCAGCGGAAAATTGTCAGTGGTGCGCCGAACTGACCCGACTCGGCAACATAAACCACGATATGCTGTTGCGCCGTTGCGCGAATAGCTCTCCTCAAGGTCTTGAAACACGCAAACTATAGCGGATGCTGGCGGTGTGGATCACTCGCCGGCCCGACCCTTCTCACGGAGTTTTCCATGCTTATCCATCCCGATTTCGACCCGGTGGCGTTCAGCCTGGGACCGCTGCACGTGCGCTGGTACGGCCTGATGTATCTCATTGCGTTCCTGGTCGGCTGGGCGCTGGGCCGCTACCGCGTCAAGCAGCCCGGTTCCGGTTGGACCGCCGAGCAGATGGACGATCTGGTGTTCTACATCGCCCTCGGCGTCATCCTCGGTGGCCGGATCGGATACGTCCTGTTTTACGGGTTCGGCAACTTCCTGCGCGATCCGCTGGCGTTGTTCCGCGTCTGGGAAGGCGGCATGTCGTTTCACGGCGGCTTTCTCGGCGTGCTGCTGGCGATGGTGTTGTTCGCCCGCAAGCACCACAAAGGATTCTGGCCGACCGTCGATTTCATCGCACCGCTGATTCCGCCGGGGTTGTTCTTCGGGCGGATCGGCAATTTTATTAACGGCGAACTGTGGGGCCGGGTCACCGATGCGCCGTGGGGAATGGTGTTCCGTCAGACCGGCGATGGCCTGCCGCGTCATCCTTCGCAGTTGTACCAGGCGGCGCTGGAGGGCGTGGCGCTGTTTCTGATCGTCTGGCTGTTTTCGGCCAAACCGCGCCCGACCATAGCGGTGTCGGGCGTGTTCGCGCTGAGCTACGGCGTGTTCCGATTTCTGGTGGAGTTTGTCCGCCAGCCGGACGCGCAACTCGGTTATCTGGCTTTCGGCTGGTTGACCATGGGACAGTTGCTGTCGCTGCCACTCGTTGTGGTGGGGATGATCCTGCTGGCGCTGGCTTACCGCCGGCAAGCGGCCTGAATGGTAGGGTGGGCGCATCGAGTCGGAGCGTGTTCAGCCCGCCTTGACCCGCTCGTAACCGGCCAGCGCCTCGGCGCGACTGGTGGCGAAATCCGCCACGGGTGCGGGATACTCGCTGGCGATTGCCTGCGTCCAGGGTTGATGGAGTGCCGATGCCGGCAGCTTCGCCAGTTCCGGGACCCAACGGCGGACATAGGCGCCGTCTGGGTCGAACTGCTCGCCTTGGCGAATCGGATTGAAAATGCGGAAGTAAGGCGCGGCGTCGGTGCCGCAACCAGTAGTCCATTGCCAGCCGAGGGTGTTGCTGGCCAGATCGGCATCCACCAGGGTGTCCCAGAACCAGCGAGCGCCTTCCTGCCACGGAATGCGGCAGTTCTTGACCAGAAACGAAGCGACCAGCATCCGCGTCCGGTTGTGCATCCAGCCGGTTTGCCACAGTTGCCGCATCCCAGCGTCCACCATGGGGTAGCCGGTTTGTCCCCGTTGCCAGGCGCGCAATAAATCGGCGTACTCGCTGCGCCACGGATAGGCGGTGAAGCGTTGCTGCAAGGGCTGCTCCGGGGTGCGCGGCCAGTGATAAAGCACGTAATGAGCGAATTCCCGCCAGCCGATTTCCCGCAGAAAGGTTTCCGCGCCCTTGTCGCCCAAGGGATCGCCGTTCGTTGCATGAGTGACCGCGTTCCAGATCTGCCGAGGGCTAAGTTCGCCGACATGCAGAGAGGGCGACAACCGCGATACGCCGTCCCGGCCCGGCCAGTCGCGCCATTTTGCATAGCCGGCCAGCGCCGTTTCACAAAACCGGTCCAGTCGCGCCAGCGCGCCGCTTTCGCCCGGTTGCCAAGCGGCGGCCAGCCCCTCGTCCCAGCGAATGCGCGGCAGCAACTCTAACGCAGCCAGCGGCAGCGAATCCGGCCAGCGGTCGGGAGCAGGCAGGGGCGGAACCGGCAGCGGCGCGGCGGGCGGGAGTTTCTGGAGACAGGCTTTCCAGAACGGCGTGAAGACCTGATAAGGCGTTTCGTCCGCTTTCAACAGGGTCCACGGTTCGATCAGTAGCGCCGCCTGACGGCTTTCGGCGACGATGCCCTCCGCGCGCAACGCGGCTTTCACAGCGCGGTCGCGGGCGAGGGTCGCCGGTTCGTACAACCGGTTCCAGTACACCGCCGTCGCGCCGGTGGCGAGGATCAGATCGCGCAGCAGGGTTAAACTGTCGCCAGCGCGGATGATCACCCGCGAGCCGCGTTGTTGTAATGCGGCATCCAGCGCCGTTAGGCTGTGATGCAGCCACCAGCGTGAGGCTGCGCCCGGCGACCAGGGCGCTTCCTCCTGGGGAGCGTGCAGGTAAATCGGGATCACCCGCTCGTATTCCGATACGGCGCGGTGCAGGGCGGGGTTGTCGGCGAGCCGCAAATCGCGGCGGAACCAGACGAGGGCGGTGGTCATAGCGGTTTTCCCTGGGTTCAAGCGATGTCGGTCGGTGCGGCCTTTCGAGTGGAGCAGGTGCTTGGCGCGAACAGCGCAATGCACAACTAAACCGTTTCCGGACAGTCTCTATACTGGTTTGATCAAGACACCGCTCCAGTTTCGATCCAGAGGATTGCGTCCATGTATGTTTGCACTTGCAAGTCGGTTTCCGACCACCAAATCCGGCAGGCGGTCGCACAAGGCGCTCGCGGCTTCGGCGATCTGAGCACCCGCTTCGTCGGCATCGGCATCGAATGCGGCAAGTGCGTCGATGGCGTCAACGCCTTGCTCCAGGAATGCCTGAGCGCCGCCTCTTCGTCGCCGCCGGCTCCAGTGGAGGTCGCTTCGCAACCGATCACGGCGCCCGCCGCGCCGACGCTGGCCCCGAAGGAAGCCACCCCGGCGCGCGCTTGGTTCGCCATCGATCTGTAATTTTGCGTAGAGAATGCGCCGTTCGCAAATTCGCCGTGCGACCATCCGTCGGGTTGGTCGGCCAGCCTATGCGCGAACTGCCGCGCCCGGCAGTTTCGTGCTACGATTTCCATCTATTTGCGCCGTAGTCAAGGCCGCCGTGATCGGTCGCCCGAGTCGTCGCCGCAACCGAGCCGTCAAAACGCAGAACCCAGGGGAGTCGCCGATGCTGATCTACAATCTCTTTCCCTTGCTGGCCGGCCCGTTCGGGAGCTGGGAGACCCACTTCAAACGGGCGGCCGACATGGGCTTCGACTGGATTTTCATCAATCCCGTTCAGAAGCCTGGCTATTCGGGCAGCCTGTATTCCATCGTGGACTATTTCCAGCTCAATCCCCTGCTGGTCGATCCCAAGTCCAAACTCGCTCCCGAATCACAGATCAAGGCGGCGCTCGCCACGGCCGAGCAACTCGGTCTCAAGGTCATGGTCGACTTGGTCATCAACCATTGCGCCTTCGATTCCGAACTGACGCGCCAGCACCCGGAATGGTTCGTCCAGGAAAATGGCAACGTCGCTCATCCATTCTGCATGGAAGACGGTCACAAGGTGGTTTGGGGCGATCTGGCGTTGTTCAATCACCCGCATACTTCCGATCCGGAAGGGCTTTACCGCTATTGCTACCAAGTCGTCGAATATTTGCTGGACCTGGGTTTCAAGGGCTTTCGCTGCGACGCGGCCTATCAAATTCCCAGAAACACCTGGAGCCGGCTGATCCGCGACGTCCGGCAAAAATACCCCGATACGGTTTTCACCGCTGAAACCCTGGGCTGCACCGCCGATCAGACCAAGCAAACCGCCCAGGCCGGCTTCGATTACGTGTTCAACAGTTCCAAGTGGTGGGATTTCCATGGCGCCTGGCTGATGGAGCAGTATCAACTGGTCCGCGACATCGCCCCGTCCATCAGCTTCCCGGAGAGCCACGACACCGACCGGTTGTTCCAGGAAGTCCACGGCAACGAGGCGGCGATGAAGCAGCGTTATCTGTTTTCCGCCCTGTTTTCCGCCGGCGTGATGATTCCCATCGGTTTCGAGTACGGTTTCCGCCGTCGCCTGCACGTGGTCAATACCCGACCTGGGGACTGGGAGCAGCCGAACATCGATTTGTGCGAATTCATTACCCGCGTCAACGCCATCAAGCGTCGGTACGCGGTGTTCCAGGAAGAATGCCCGACCACCATCCTGCCCTACCAGAATCCGAACATTCTGGCGATGTGGAAGGCGTCGGCCAAGACCCACGACGAAGCGTTGATTTTGCTCAACAAGGATCCCTGGAATCACCAGTACTTCTATGCCGAAAACCTCGGCACCTACATTCAGGCCGGCGCGCCCCTGGTGGACGTGTCGCCGGAATATACCCTGGACTATATCCCGCGGCCGTTTTCCTACGATCTGCGGCCGGGCCAAGCGTTTGTCATGGTGACTAGCCGTGACCATCTGCCCGGCTGAACCGCCGCGCGACCGCAGTGCGAATCTTGTGGGCGAGGGAGACCCGGACCACCGGGTCCGGGGCCGGAACCCGAAATAAGAAAGGATGAACATTTATGTACATCGTACAGATTGCTCCTGAATGCGCCCCCGTGGCGAAAGTCGGCGGGTTGGCGGACGTGATCTTTGGGCTCACCCGGGAACTGGAAATTCGCGGCAACGAGGTCCACATCATCCTGCCGAAGTACGACTGCATGCGCTACGACCAGATCTGGGGCCTGCAAGTCAGCATGCAGGATCTGTGGGTGCCCTGGCATAACGGCGCGGTTCACTGCACGGTTTGGTTTGGCTTCGTCCACGGCCGCAAGTGCTTTTTCATCGAGCCGCACTCGCAGGATAACTTCTTCAACCGCGGTCATTTCTATGGTTTTGCGGACGATGTCAGCCGCTTTGCCTTCTTCAGCAAGGCGGCGCTGGAATTCCTGCTCAAGGACAACCGTCGGCCCGATATCATCCACTGCCACGACTGGCAGACCGGCTTGGTGCCGGTGCTGTTGTTCGAGCAGTACGCCCACGCCGGCATGGGCCGCTCGCGGGTCTGCTACACCATCCACAACTTCATGCATCAGGGCTTGACCGGCGAATACGCGCTGTGGGCCACCGGCCTGACCAACATCGCCCACTATTTTAACTACGACCGGTTGCGCGATAATTTCAATCATACCGCCGTCAACCTGATGAAAGGCGGCGTCGTCTACTCCAACTTCGTGACCACCGTATCGCCGACCCACGCTCACGAAGCGCGCTTCACCGATCAAGGCAGCGGTTTGGGACCGGTCTTGAACCTCCATCAGGCCAAGTTCGGCGGGGTACTGAACGGGATTGACTACGACATCTGGAATCCGGAAGTCGACGCACACATTCCCAGTCGCTACGGCATCGACACTCTCGATAAAAAGTACGCCAACAAGGAGGCGCTGCGCGACCGGCTGTGGCTGAGCAAGGAGTACAAGCCGATCATCGCCTACGTGGGCCGGCTGGACAGCCAGAAAGGCGTCCATCTGATTCATCACGCCATCTTCTACGCCCTGCGCAACAACGCCCAGTTCGTGCTGCTCGGCTCCAGCCCCGACCCGCACATCAACCAACATTTCTGGAACCTCAAGCGGCACCTCAACGACAGCCCGGACTGCCATCTCGAACTGGGTTTCAACGAGGAATTGTCGCATCTGATCTACGCCGGGGCGGACATGATCGTCATGCCCAGCCTGTTTGAGCCGTGCGGCCTGACCCAGATGATCGCGCTGAAGTACGGCACGGTGCCGATCGTGCGTGAGGTGGGCGGCCTCAAGGACACGGTGTTCGACAAGGACTATGCCCACAAGCCGTGGGAAGAGCGCAATGGCTATGTATTCCAGGGTGCCGATCATCCCGGCGTCGAGTCGGCCATGCACCGCGCTATCGCCCTGTGGTACACCTATCCCGACGACTTCCGCCAGTTGATGATCCACGGCATGCGCAGCGATTACTCCTGGTGCCGGCCTGGCCAGGATTATCTGAACATCTACGAGCATATCCGCTGCAAGTAGCCGGGCGCCACCGCCCGGCGTTTGTCGGGAGCGAGCTTGGCCGCGATGGCGCGAACCGGCTCGCTCCCCTTGGCGTCAGCCAGTCCAACCACCGCCCAGGAGAATGACCCGCATGAGCCAGCTTCCAGAATACGTTGACGGTCTGCCGAACATTTGTGGTTCCGAATCGCTTGTGGAAGAGACCCTGCGCGCCGCCCGTGGTCAGCCGGTGTTCCTGCCGGAAAGCCGGATCGACTTCGGCCGCATCCGCGCCGCCTGCGCCATCGCCCTGCACATGCACCAGCCGCTGATCCCGGCCGGCGGCGGCGATCTGGCCACGGCGGCGATCATCAGCAATCTCAAATACATGATGGACAACCAGGGCATCGGCGATAACCACAATGCCTCGGTCTTCCACTGGTGCTACAAGCGGATCGGTGAGTTTCTCCCGCAACTGATCCACGAGGGCAGGGAGCCGCGGGTGATGCTGGAATATTCCGGCACCCTGTTCCACGGGTTGCGAGCCATGGGCCTGCACGACGTGTTCGACGCGCTCAAGAATGCCACTTGCAATCCGGATTACCGGCGGGCGGTGGAATGGCTGGGCTGTCCCTGGGGCCACGCGGTGGCGCCTTCGACGCCAGCGCAGGATTTTCGTCTCCACGTTAAGGCTTGGCAGCACCATTTCGCTGCCATTTTCGGACTGGAGGCGCTGGCGCGGGTGCGCGGCTTCTCCCCCTCCGAAATGGCGCTGCCCAACCATCCCGACACCGCCTACGAGTACATCAAGACCTTGGTGGATTGCGGCTATCAGTGGGTGCTGGTGCAGGAACACACCGTGGAGCGGCCGGAAAACGGTCATGGTCCAGATAAAAAGCACCTGCCGCACCGCTTGGTCTGCACCAATTCCAAGGGTGAGACGGTCAGCATCATCGCCCTTGTCAAGACCCAGGGCAGCGACACCAAACTGGTGGCGCAGATGCAACCGTATTACGAGGCCAAGAGTTTGTCGCGCTGGGAGCTGGCCGGCCAATCCGTGCCGCCGCTGGTGACTCAGATCGCCGACGGCGAGAACGGCGGGGTGATGATGAACGAGTTTCCCGGCATGTTCTTCCAGGTGACGCACGAAGCTTCGGGCTCGGGTGTGCCGATGATGAACGCCACCGAGTATCTGGAACACCTGTTCGCGGCGGGCGTCAAGGAGGCGGATTTGCCGGCGTTGCAGCCGTTGCTTCAGAAGCGGATCTGGGACCGGTTCAAACCGGGCGACGGATCGGAGAAGCTGGAAAAAGTCATTGCCGAACTCAAGAAGGAAGATGGCCGCTTTCACATGGAAGGCGGCAGTTGGACGAATGACATCTCCTGGGTGCGGGGTTACGACAACGTGCTCGGACCGATGGAGAAAGCCAGTTCGGCCTTTCATGAGAAAGTGCTCAAGCCCGGCGTATTGCCCAGCGATCCGCGCTATCGCAACGCCCTGTTTCATCTGATGAGTTCGCAGACCAGTTGCTACCGCTACTGGGGCCAGGGGCTGTGGACCGATTATGGACGCGAACTTTGCCGGCGGGCCAGCGCTATCGTCGAAACCGATTTTTAGCGGTTCGGGCCATGCCGCCGCGCGGGTTCCGGCCTATGCTCGAACAAGAAGCGTACAGCGGGGGTGTGGTTTTTCCCGCCCGCCGCTGCCATGACCGACCACGGGAGAAAGCTGCATCATGGCGGAAAATACTCTTTATCACGCGCTGGTGCTGAACCTGCACCAGCCCGCCGGCAACCTGGAGCATCTGCTGGCCCACAACGAGCCGGAAGCCCGGGACATCCTGCTGGCGATGGAGCGGATTCCCCGCGCGCTGCGGGACGAGCAGGAATTCGGTCGGCTCCATCTGTCCTTGTCGGGCACCCTGCTGGAAACCCTGAACCATCCGGATTTCCAGAACCAAGCCAGCAGCATCGTGGATTGCAGCGCGCTGCTCGCTCAGTTATCCAGCCAGCATGCCATCGAACTCCTCGGCACCGGTTACTATCACCCGGTCCTGCCGCTGATTCCTCCCGCTGACTGGGAAGCGCACATGGAACGCTGGCAGCGGTGCGCGCGCCGCCTGTTCCCGCGCAGCGCGGTTCAGGGCTTCTGGCCGCCGGAAATGGGATTCTGCATGGAGATGATCCCCCTGCTGCGGCGTTGTGGCTATGCCTTCGTGCTGGTGGATAGCGAGCACGTGCAACCGGTGACTCCGATGGGCTGGGAGACGCTGCGCTACCGGCCGCATGTCGCCCGTTTCGGCGACGATGAAATCGTGGTGATCGTGCGCGACCGCGAACTGTCCAGCGCCCAGGCTAACGGCACGGATCTCGACGGATTTCTGCGCGAAGTTCGGGCGCGCACGCAGGACTGCGAGTTCGCGCCACTGGTGACCACGTGCAGCGATGGCGAGAACGGCGACTGGTTCCGCAACGCCACTCCAGGCGGCAACTTCTGGGATGCGTTCTACCAGCCGTTGCTGAACCAAGTCCGGTCTGGCGCCAGTGCGCTCCGTCCAGTCTTCATCAAGGACTATATCGAGCAGTTCGGCGTCTTTGGCGAAGTCACGGTCGGACCAGGGGCATGGAACACGGGCTGGAACGATGGCCGCGACTTCATGCAGTGGACCGGCACCCAGGCGCAGAAAAACGCCCTGACCCGAGTGGACGAGATCAGTCAGGCGGTGCAGGCCGCGTTGTACGATGCGGCCCCAACCGGTTCGCGCAATCCGGAGTTGCTGAATCTGTTGGAGGAAGCGCACTGGCGGGTGTTGCGGTCGGAGACCAGTTGCAACTTCTTCTGGGGCGACGCCTGGGTCATGCGCTGCCACGCCGACCTCGATCAGGCCTGCGAATGTTTGGAGCGGGCCAACGCCTGTTTCGCTTGACTGCCTTCCAGTGGCGGCTGGTTAAGGTGACTGTTTGATGACTCCCGATGCCTGGTTCGTTTTCGGGGTATTGGCCGCTGCTGTCGTGTTGTTCGCCAGCGACCGGTTGCGTCCGGACATCGTGGCCCTGCTGGTGATCGTGGCCCTGGTTCTGGGCGGCGTCCTGCCGGTGGCTGAGGCGGTGGCCGGCTTCGGCGATTCCATCGTGATCCTGATCGCCGCGTTGTTCGTGGTCGGCGAAGGCTTGGTGCGGACTGGGGTCGCCAACCAGGTCGGCGCCTGGCTGGCCCGGGTGGCCGGCGCCAGCGAAACCCGGCTGTTGACGCTGCTGATGCTGGTGGTGGCTGGGTTGGGCGCGTTCATGAGTTCGACCGGCGTGGTGGCGATCTTCATCCCGGTGGTGCTTGGCATCGCCAGCCGGCTCGGCATCGGCCCCGGGCGGCTGATGATGCCGCTGGCCTTCGCCGCCCTGCTCAGCGGGATGTTGACCCTGATCGCCACCCCGCCCAATCTGATGGTGAACGACGCGCTCCTTGCCGCTGGCCTGCAACCCTTCGGTTTCTTCGGCATCACGCCCATCGGCCTGCTGGCCCTGGCGCTGGGAATTCTCTACATGTGGCTCATCGGTTCCCGGCTGCTGCCGGCCAGTCCGCCACCCACCGGAACCGTCGGCCGTCGGCAAACCCTGCTGGAACTGGCGGAAAGCTACGAGCTGATCGGATTGTTGCACCGGTTGCAGGTCGCCCCGGATTCACTCCTGGCTGGCCAGACCGTAGCGGAGGCGCGACTGCGCACCCGCTACGGCGTCACCATCGTCGGCATCGGACGACAGGAGCGTTTCACCGAAACCGTGTCCTCGGCGTTGGCGAATACCGAGTTGCACCCCGCCGATGTCTTGTACGTCATCGGGCCAGCCACGGCGATTGAGACGCTCAGCGCTGCCGAACGACTGACCGGGTTGCCCATCGTGGAAGGTCAGGAGCGCAGTCTGGTCCAGGAATTGGGCATGGTCGAGGTGATGCTGCCGCCGGATTCTGAACTGATCGGCCAGAGCCTGCGTCAGGCCGCGTTCCGCAGCCGTCACGGTCTAAGCATATTGGGCATTCGCCGAGGCGGCCGACCGCTGTCCGGCAGTCTGGCCGGGGAGAAACTGGCGTTTGGCGATATTCTGCTGGTCGCTGGCGCCTGGAAGCGGATTACCCTGCTCCAGGGCGACCCCAAGGCTTTTCTGGTGCTCACCCTGCCGGCGGAATTGAGCGAGGTCGCCCCGGCCTACCGGCAGGCTCCGTTCGCCCTGGCGATCCTGCTGGCGATGGTGGCGCTCATGACCTTCGGCTTGGTCCCCAACGCCGTGGCGGTGTTGCTGGCGGCGCTGGCCATGGGCCTGTTCCGCTGCCTGCGGATGGAGGACGCCTACCGCTCGATCAACTGGCCCAGCCTGGTGGTGATCGCCGGCATGTTGCCGCTGGCCAAGGCGCTGGAAAAGACCGGCGGCATAACCCTGATGGCTGACGGGTTGGTAGCCGGGTTGGGCGGGTTTGGTCCGCTGGCGCTGCTGGCCGGTACTTTCCTGCTGGCGGCGCTGATCGGGCTGTTTATCTCCAACACCGCCACGGCGGTGCTGATGGCGCCGGTCGCTATCGCCGTCGCCCAGAAGATCGGTGTCTCTCCCTATCCGTTCGCTATGACGGTCGCGGTGGCGGCCTCGGCAGCATTCGCCACCCCGGTATCCTCGCCGGTCAACACCCTGGTGCTGGCGCCCGGCGGCTACCGCTTCAACGACTTTGTGCGGGTGGGGTTGCCGCTGATCCTGCTGGTGATGGCGATCACCGTGCTGGTGGTCCCTGTGTTGCTGCCGCTGTAGCCGGTGCAAAATTCCATTCAGGCTTCATCGCAAGAAGAGCGGTTACAGCATTTCCTGAATCGTTTCCCGCAGCTTGGGCAGGTCCAGCAGTCCGAGCCGGTAATGCACGATGCGCCCATCCGGCGAGATTAGCACCGTGGTCGGAGTCAAACGCACGTTATCGAATTCCCGGGCGATTCGCCCTTGGGCGTCCAGGACGATGGGATAGGGAATTTGCCGCTGCTTGGCCAGCGTCCGCACCTGCTCCGGCGGATCGTAGGTCATCGCCACCCCGATGATTTCCAGCCCTTTCGGGTTCAATTCCCGGTAAAGCTCGATAAGATGCGGCATTTCCTCGATGCAGGACGGGCAAGTGGTGGCCCAGAACGTGACCAGCACCGGTTTGCCGCGCAACTGTTCCAGGGTCAGGGTGCGGCCGTCGAGGGTTTGCCCGACCAGCGGCGGCGCTTGGCGCAGGCCAGCGGGCATGAACCAGACTGCGGCAACCGCCAGAGCCACGGCCAAGGCGATGCCGGCAACGATGGTTTCTTTGTTGAACTTCATGGGTTGCATCTCCTGCGGCGCGATATTCGCGGCGGCTGACGCTCGCGCGCTGGAATCGGACCGCGACAACCGCTGAAAATGACTGCGGCAGCAATTATGCCAGAGCCGGCAGGCTTGCGCCGAGTGGCGAACGCCTTATGATGCGCGCTTTTCAGCGACGATTGCGGGAGGATTGCAGCCATGATCAAGGCGGGCATTGTGGGCGGGACCGGCTATACCGGCGTCGAATTGTTACGGTTGCTGGCCACGCATCCGGCGGTGGAACTGGCGGTCATCACCTCGCGCGGCGAGAAGGGCGCCCGGGTCAACGAGTTGTTTCCCAATCTGCGCGGACGGGTGGATCTGGCCTTTGTCGAGCCGGACGATACCGTGCTGAAGGGTTGCGACGTGGTGTTTTTCGCCACCCCCAACGGCACCGCCATGAACAGCGCGCCGGCACTGCTGGAGGCCGGAGTTAAAGTCATCGACTTGGCGGCTGATTTCCGGCTGCGTCGGGTCGAGGACTGGGAACGGTGGTACTACGGAATACCGCATGCTTGCCCGGAACTGCTGGCGGAGGCGGTCTACGGGTTGCCCGAGGTCAACCGCGAGGCGATTCGCAACGCCCGACTGATCGCCAACCCCGGCTGTTATCCGACCGCCGTGCAACTGGGTTTCCTGCCGCTGTTGGAAGTCGGCGCCATCGACCGGCAATCGTTGATCGCCGATGCCAAATCCGGGGTCAGCGGCGCTGGCCGCAAGGCCGAGGTGGGCAATTTACTGTGCGAGGCCGGCGATAGCTTCAAGGCTTACGCAGTACCGGCGCACCGCCATCTGCCGGAGATCCGCCAGGGTTTGACGACGATGGCCGGTGGTTCGGTGGAACTGGTGTTCGTGCCGCACCTGACGCCGATGATTCGCGGCATTCACGCCACCCTGTACGCCACCCTGACCAAGCCCGACGTGGATTTGCAGGCACTGTTCGAGCAGCGCTACGCCAACGAACCCTTCGTGGACGTGCTGCCGCCCGGGTCACATCCCGAAACCCGCAGCGTGCGCGGAGCGAATCTGTGTCGGCTGGCGGTGCATCGGCCACAAAACGGCAAAACCGTGGTGGTGCTGTCGGTCATCGATAACTTGGTCAAAGGCGCGGCGGGCCAAGCGGTGCAGAATATGAACCTGATGTGCGGCCTGCCGGAAACCACCGGGCTGGAACAGATTGCGCTGCTGCCTTGAGCGACAAGAGCTTGGCTGGCGCTTGCTGGAGCGTGGCCAAACTATTCTTGACCCGCAAGGTCAACAATCGGAGAATTCCCCACACTTTAATTTACAACGAGGATCGTGTAATGAGCGCCACCGTGGAAACCTTCACCCCTGCCGATGATCCCCTGCTGTTCACCGACGCCGCAGCGCTGAAGGTCAAGGAATTGCTGGAGGAAGAAGCGAATCCCAATTTGATGCTGCGCGTGTTCATTAGCGGCGGCGGCTGTTCCGGCTTCCAGTATGGCTTTACCTTCGATGAAATTCTGGGCGACGGCGATACCGTGGTGGAGAACCATGGGGTGAAACTGCTGATCGATCCGATGAGCTTCCAGTATCTGGTCGGCGCCGAGATCGATTACAGCGAAGGGCTGGAAGGCGCCCAGTTCGTGATCCGCAATCCCAATGCCGTGACCACCTGTGGCTGCGGCTCATCGTTCTCCGCGTGACCATGCCCTCGCTCGAACAATCGCTGGAGCTGATCAAACGCGGCGCGGTGGATCTGCTGCTGGAAGAGGAACTGATCGAGCGCCTCAAATCCGGCCGGCCGCTGCGGGTCAAGGCCGGTTTCGATCCGACCGCCCCGGATTTGCATCTCGGCCATACCGTGCTGATCAACAAGTTGCGCCAGTTTCAGGACCTCGGCCATCATGTCATGTTTCTGATCGGTGATTTCACCGGGATGATCGGCGACCCGACCGGCAAGAATGTCACTCGCAAGCCGCTGACACGCGAGGAAATTCTGGCGAACGCTAAAACCTACCAGGAGCAGGTGTTCAAGATTCTCGATCCCGACCGGACCGAGGTCATGTTCAATTCGAGTTGGTTCGACCGAATGACGCCGGCTGATTTCATCCATCTGGCGGCCAAGCACACCGTCGCCCGGATGCTGGAGCGGGACGATTTCGGCAAGCGCTACGCCAGTGGCCAGCCCATCGCCATCCACGAATTCCTGTACCCACTGGTGCAGGGCTACGATTCGGTCGCCATGCGGGCTGATGTGGAATTGGGCGGTACTGATCAGAAATTCAACCTGCTGGTCGGTCGCGAATTGCAGAAGCACTATGGTCAGCCGCCGCAACTGGTCCTCACCATGCCGATTCTGGAAGGTCTGGACGGCGTGCAGAAGATGTCGAAATCGCTGGGGAACTACGTCGGCATTCGCGACGAGCCGAATGAAATGTTCGGCAAACTGATGTCCGTTTCCGACGAACTGATGTGGCGCTATTTTGAACTGCTCAGCTTCCGTCCGACGCGCGAGATCGCCGAATGGCGGCGGCAGACTGTCCAGGAGGGGTTGAACCCGCGCGATGTCAAGTTCGAATTGGCCGAGGAGTTGGTGGACCGGTTCCATGGCGTCGGCGCGGGCCGACAGGCCTTGGCGGAATTTATCGAGCGCTTTCAGAAGGGATCGCTACCTGATGAGGTAGCCGAGGTGCGGGTTCAGTCCCGCGATGGCCGCTTGCCAATTGCCAATTTGCTTAAGGAGGCTGGGCTGGTGGCCAGCACGTCGGAGGCGCTGCGGTCGATCCAACAGGGCGCGGTGCGGATCGACGGTGAGCGCATCGAAAATCGTGGCCTCGAACTGGAGGCCGGTAGCAGGCATGTCTATCAGGTCGGCAAGCGGCGGGTGGCCCGGGTCGTGGTGTTTTGACCGGATTTTGAAAATTTGATGACAGGAAGTTGACAGCAGAATTTCTCCCCCTATAATCCGCACTTCCTTCAGTGGCATGGTTGTTAAAGGCCAATCGCTGGAGGAAACCGAAAAATTCAGGGAATTTTCTTGCTAAGGGATTTTTGGATAGGTTATAATGATCGTCTGGCTATTCTTTGGATAGCGAAGGTGCAAAGTTCATTGACAAGGTGGCAGGTAGTTGGGGGGGTGGCTTGCGGCCTGGAGGGAACTGGGATTAAAGCGAGTCGTCTCTTGGTTGGAACGGAAGTTTCGGAAGGGACGCTTATGGAGT
>WBUJ01000225.1 GCA_008933795.1 Candidatus Contendibacter sp.
CCTCGTCCAGTGCGCCCACGTTGAGCAGATAGCTGCTCAGATAGCGCGGGTTCCGCATGGTCCAGGCCACCAGCAGCCAAGCCAGCGCCGCCAGGGTGGCGAAGGCGAACACGCCCTTCAGGCCGAACAATCCCCGCAGCCAACCGCCCAGCGCGCCGCCGGCGAACGCCCCCAGAAACTGGCTGCTGGAATACACGCCCATCGCGGTGCCCTTGGCGTCGGGCGGCGCCAGCTTGGCGATCAGCGAGGGCAAGGTCGCTTCCAGCAGATTGAAGGCGGTGAAGAAGACCAGAAGCAGCGCGGCGGTTTCCAGCGCGGTGTCGTGCAGGGCCAGCAGTCCGAACTCGGTCAACGCCAGGGTCAAAATCGCTCCCAAAAACACCGGTTTCAGCCGGCGGTATTTCTCGGCGACGATCACGAACGGGATCATCGCCGCCATCGAGACCACCAGCGCCGGCAGGTAGACTTCCCAATGTCGGTCGTTCGGCAGGCCGGCGTCGCGCAGCGCCAGCGGCACGGCGACGAAGGTGGCGGTCAGCAGCAGGTGCAGGGTGAAAATGCCGAAGTTCAGTCGCAGCAACTGCCCGTCGAACAGCACCCGCCCGAACTGCGACGCCACCGGTTCGGCGTCGCGGTGAATCCGACTCTCCACCGGATCGGGCACCTGGAACCGCACTACGACGATGCCGAGCAGGGCCAGCACCCCCGTCAGCCAGAAGATGCCCGGCACGCCGATCCAGCCATTCAGTACCGGCCCCAGGATCATCGAGACCGCGAACGAGACGCCGATGGTCACGCCGATCACCGCCATGACCTTGAGCCGATGGTCCTCGCGGGTCAGATCCGCCGCCAGCGCCATGACCGCCGCCGACACTGCGCCGCCGCCCTGCAACGCGCGGCCAAGAATGACGCCCCCGATCGAATCGGCCAGCGCCGCCACCCCGCTGCCCAGAGCAAAAACCAGCAGGCCGAGGTAGATCATCCGCTTGCGGCCGTAACGGTCGGACAGAAAGCCGAAAGGAATCTGGAACAGCGCTTGGCTGAAGCCGTAAATGCCGATGGCCAGACCCGCCAGCGCCGGGGTGTTGCCGCGCAACTGTTCGGCGTACAGCGCGAACACCGGCAGAATCATGAACAAGCCCAGCATTCGCAGCGAAAATACCCCCGCCAGCCAGAACGCCGCCCGGCGTTCGTCCGTGGTCATCCCGTCGCGCATCAAACCGGCCGCCTTCATCCCGCTTCAATCCTCCGTTTCTCTTCGAATCAAGGCCGCCAATAGTACTACTGTTTTGATCGGTTCTCGTTCCCACGCTCCGCGTGGGGATGCGTCCGGAACCGCTCCAGCGGCCCGCTAAGGTTGCAACCTCGGGACGGGGCGGGGCTCCCACGTTCCAGCGCGGGAGCCAGACCCTACCTGTCGGAATTTATGCGCCAATCCGCTAGGCGGGAACCTCGCTCAAGGCAATGCCCAGCGCCTTGGCGATACCCGCGCCGTAAGCGGGATCGGCCTTCAGGCAGTGGCCGATGTGACGGATCTGAATCTCGCGCGGCGCCTCGCCAATGGAGCGCGCGGTATTCTCGAACAGTGTCTGTTGCTGGGCCGGCGTCATCAGGCGGAACAGGGCGCCGGGCTGAGAGAAATAGTCCGCATCATCTTCCCGGTAATTCCAGTGATCGGCGTCGCCGAACAACTTGAGCGGCGGCTCGGCAAAATCCGGCTGTTCTTGCCACTCGCCGTAGCTGTTCGGCTCGTAGCCGAGCGTGCCGCCGTGGTTACCATCGACGCGCATGGCGCCGTCGCGGTGGTAGCTGTGCGCCGGGCAGCGCGCCGCGTTGACGGGGATCAGATGGTGGTTCACGCCGAGCCGGTAGCGCTGGGCGTCGCCGTAGGAGAACAGCCGGCCCTGCAACATTTTGTCGGGCGAGAAGCCGATGCCGGGCACGATGTTGGCGGGGTTGAAAGCGGCTTGCTCGACCTCGGCGAAAAAGTTCTCCGGATTGCGGTTGAGTTCGAACACGCCCACCTCGATCAGCGGATAGTCCTTGTGCGGCCAGATCTTGGTGAGATCGAAGGGGTGATAGGGCGCCTTCGCGGCGTCGGCTTCGGGCATGATCTGCACCTTGAGCGTCCACTTCGGGAAGTCGCCCCGCTCGATCGCGTCGTACAGGTCGCGCTGGTGGCTCTCGCGGTCCTTGCCGATGAGGGCCTCGGCCTCGGCGTCGGTCAGGTTCTTGATGCCCTGGTGCGACTTGAAGTGGAACTTGACCCAGTGGCGCTCGTTTTTCGCGTTGATGAAGCTGAAGGTGTGGCTGCCGAAGCCGTGCATGTGGCGATAGGTCGCCGGGATGCCGCGGTCGCTCATGACGATGGTGACTTGGTGCAACGCTTCGGGCAGCGAGGTCCAGAAGTCCCAGTTGTTTTTCGCGCTGCGCAAATTGGTGCGCGGATCGCGTTTCACCGCATGGTTCAGATCAGGAAATTTCAACGGGTCGCGCAGGAAGAACACCGGCGTGTTGTTGCCGACCATGTCCCAGTTGCCTTCCTCGGTGTAGAACTTCACCGCGAAACCGCGGATGTCGCGCTCGGCATCGGCCGCGCCGCGCTCGCCAGCCACGGTGGTGAAACGGGCGAACAGCTCGGTCTTTTTGCCGATCTGCGAGAAGATCTTCGCCCGCGTGTATTTCGTGATGTCGTGCGTGACGGTGAACGTGCCGTAGGCGCCGGAGCCCTTGGCGTGCATCCGCCGTTCGGGGATGACTTCGCGGTCGAAGTGGGCGAGCTTTTCCAGGAACCAGACATCCTGCAACAGTTGCGGACCGCGCGGTCCCGCGGTCATCGCGTTCTGATTGTGGGCGACCGGACACCCGGCATTAGTGGTCAGCTTCTTTTGGTCACTCATGGTGCATTCCTTCTGGGTTGTGGATCGGTACGTTACGGCCGGCGGTTTGTTGTCTCGGGCATAATCGAAATTCCGCAAGCGCTGCGGGTAATATTCCTTGCGAGATCCACTATTGCAAAAAATAGGGTTTATTGATAATCGAATCTAACAAAATAAAAGATAGCTTATATCTATTAAGGCGTCGGTAACCCTTATGTCCTCTCGATTGACGGCGCGAACCTTTCGTCGGCGTGTCCTCAGGCCGGCGGAGGGCGTGTTTCTCTTCCATCCCCGCGTGTTGCAGCGCCTGGTTCGCCGCCATTTGGGCGACGACTCGCCGAACCTGACCATCCCGCCGCTCGGCCATTACTTGATGCCCCGCGAGGTTTTGCTGATCGGTCTGGAGGACGAGAATCCCGATGCGCTGGCGATCATCGAGGGACTCAACCTGCCCGACCCGGTGATTCTTATGCCCATGCCATCGGCCCAGGAGTTGGCCGCCGCCGCTTCTGAGCACTGGCTGCGCCGTTACTGGGGGCACCGGTTCGAGGCGGAGGTGGCGCGGGCCTGGCAGGCAGCGCGCGCCGACAATCAGGACCATGCCACGTTTGGCGCGCGGGGGCTGGTTCGCGTAATTGGCGAACGGGCGTTTCACGAGGCGCGGATGCTGCTCGAACAGGACCGGCGGGTGGTGCTGGACCTGGACGACGAAACGCTGTGCCGCCAGTGGGTCGGTTTCGTCACGTATCTCCGCTATTTTGTCCCCGGCGCGCGGGCGTACTTTTTCCCGGCCATCCGGGATTGGGACCGGTTGGATCGCTGGCTGAAGGATAGCGGGTTGGACCTGCCACCGCCCCGGCACGGTCGCCGCTGGCCGCAGCTCCTGAGCCGGAGTCGCCCGTCCGGGTTTGACGGCGCGCCCGATTACGAGCCGGAATTGCCGCTCAACCTGCCGTTCGGTCGGAACGATCCCGATTTGGCCGATGGCGCGAATACGATCCTTCCCCTGCTGGCGAAACCTGCTCCAACTTTCGTCGGGGAAACCCGGGCGGGGACGAGTCCGAACCGGATGGCGGCGGAGAGCGACCGGATGGCCGCGCAGATCGAAGCGCGCTGTCGGGAAGCGTTGCGACAGGCCTCCGCCCTGACCCGGAAACCGGGCTGGCCCGCCTCGGTCTGGCGCGATTTGGCCGAACGCCTGACGCCGGCCATGGATCTGCTGGCGACGCTGCTGGATCGTTGGTCCGCGCGTGGCGACAGCGCGCCGCCAGGGTGGGTTCCCGCCGCGCGCTTGCACCTCTTCCGCCACGGCGTCCAGGCCGCTTTCAGGGCCGAGATGGCCGGCCGCTATGGCGCGGCGCTCCGGCATCTGTGCATGGCCGCGCATCGGTATCGGGATATGACTC
>WBUJ01000030.1 GCA_008933795.1 Candidatus Contendibacter sp.
CATCGGACGGAAACGGCGGGCGGTCAGCCGGCGTCGCCCAGCAACCGGCGCAGTCGCGCCCAGTCGAATGCCGGACCCGGGTCGGTTTTGCGGCCCGGCGCGATGTCGGCATGACCGACCAGCCGATCAGGCGCCAAGGTGGGATAGGTCGTCCGCAGCACGGCGACGACTGCGGCCAGCCGTGAATACTGGCGGTCGTCGTAGGGAATACGATCGGCGCCTTCCAGTTCGATGCCGATGCTGAAATCGTTGCAGCGGGAGCGACCGGCGAAGTTCGACGCGCCGGCATGCCAGGCTCGACGGTGAAACGGCACGTACTGCGCCAGATCGCCATCGCGGCGAATCAGCAGATGGGCCGACACCCGCAGGTCGGCGATGGCCCGGAAATAGGGATGAGCGTCCGGGTCGAGGGTGTTGGTGAACAGCGCGTCGATCCAGGGTCCGCCGAATTCGCCGGGCGGCAGGCTGATGCCATGGACGACGACGAGATCGACCGCCATTCCATCCGGCCGCTCATCGTGGTTTGGCGAGGGTCGCCGCCACGCCGCGTCGAGCAATCCGGTGGTTCGATCGATCCGCATTCCGCTCACAACACCATGTTTTCGAAGTCGTAGCTCATGTCGGTATGCGGGCGCTGCAGGAAGAATCCCTGCACGTAGTCGATACCGCAGGACCACAGCGTTGGCAGGGTCATGGCGTCTTCGATGCCGGTGACGATGGTGGTTATGCCCGCGGCGGCCAGCGCGCGAGCCATCTGATTGAGTTGCTGCTGGCGGTCCTTGTCGTTGAGCAGATTCTGGACGAATCGTCCGTCCAGTTTAACGTAATCCACTTGCAGCAACTGGACCAGCGCCTGCGCGCGCTCGTGGCCGCTGAAATGATCCAGGGAGAGACCGCAACCCAGTTTCTTGAGTCCCCGCAGGAACGGATCCAGCGCCTGCTTGTTCAGTTCGGCGGCCATCTCCGTCATCTCGAACACCAGGTTGGCGGCCGGCACCCCGGTCTTGCTCAGGCCGCCTTGCAGCCAGTTCAGCAGTTCCTCGTCCTGCAGGATAGTGGGCGAGATGTTGATGAACAGGACTACCGACTGCCCTCGCGCTTGCCGTTCGCGCAGCACCCGGATGGAGTGGGCGATGACCCAGCGATCGAGCACCATGCCGATCCGGTGACGCTTGACCAGGGCGAACACGGTTTCCGGCAACAGTTCCCAACCCTCGCGGTTGCGCATCCGCAGCAGCACCTCATAGCGTTCGGTGGTGTCGCCGCGCAAACTGACGATGGGTTGGAACAGCAGGGTCATCCGCTGCTGCTGCACGGCTTCGCGGATCTCTTCCATCAGTCGTCGCTGCCGCGAATGATCCGCATCCTGGTCGGCGCTTCGGCCGTGATGAACATGAATCCGGGCATCCTTGCTGTCCCGCGCCATGCCGCTGGCCAAGTCGGCTTGCTGGATCAGGGTGGCGGCCTCGCGCAGGCCGGGGCTGGCGATGCTGATGCCGATGCTGGTTCGCAACGGGGTATCGCCGTTGGTCAGCCGGTAAGCGTCGGTCTCCAAGCTCGCCTGCACCGCGCGGGCCGTGGCCAACAGCGCGTCCTGGGTGGCGAAGCCCAGCAGCACCATGAAAATGGCGTCGCCGAACCGGGCGGCGATCGGATCTGGACCCAGGGCGATTTTCAGGCGTCGGGCGGCTTGTTCGACCAACTCGTCGGCCGCGGCCACGTCCTGGCTTTCCACGGTATGCAGGTTGTCCAGCGCGATCAGCATGATCGCCACCGACTGCGTATTGGCGGCGGCGGCGACCAGCGCCCGCTCCAGGTGAGCGATGAAGTAGGGGCGGTTGTACAGACCGCTGACGGTGTCCCGATTGCTGAGCTGGCTGAGCTTGCGATACAGACCGTTCCCCTGCCGCAGCCGCTTGGCGATGGCGGCGAACAGCGATTCCGGATTCAAGGGTTTGCTCAGCAGCGCCTCGCCGCTCAATCCGGTGGCGGCCAGCCGCGAGCCGACGTCGGCCTGCGCCGACAGCAGCGCCATGGGCAACTCCCGGAATGATTCGTGCTGGTGGATGGCTTGGGCCAGCGCCAGTCCATCGAGGTCCTTGAGGTCCAGGCTCATGACCAGCAGGCTGGGTTGGAAGTTGGCCAGCGCCTGCAAGACCTGCAGGGGTTGGGCCAACACCTGCGTCACCATGCCGCGACTTTCCAGCCAGCGGGCAATTTCGCGCGCCGAGGGCAGGGCGTCATCCATGATCAGGACGCGGTGGTGGAGCGGTTTGGGGATGCACTCGTCCAAGGCTTCCAGCAGCAGCGGCAAATCGACCGGTTTGAGGAAGTAGCCCGTCCCGCCGGCTTCCACCGCGTCGATTCGGGCGGTGATGTCGCCACGGTCGGCCAGGAAAAACAGGGGGATCTCCGGGGGCAAGATCTGGCGCAGACTGGTGGCTTGTTGCAACGTCGTCTGGTTGTCGGCGGCATAATCCAGATCGATCAGCAGCGCCGCCAGTTGCCGGGATTGGGCCAGCAAAGCCTGCGCCTCGGTCAGGTTGACGGGGCGCCGAATCTGATAGCCGCCCCGCTGTTCGAGCTTGCGCGCCAGGTCGTGGGCCGATTCCGGCGCCACCAGCCACAGCGGCGGCGTCTCGGGCGCGGATGGTCCGACGGGTTTCGACCGTTCGCTCTTCTCCCAGCGCGAAAACAGCGGTACGGTGCGGGGCTCGTCGGAGGGTGGCTGGCCCGGCGCGGTTTTGCGGAGGCTGTCGTCGGAACCGGGCGTCGCGCGGCAGAGCGCGTCCGCCACGGCGATCAGCCGTTCCCGCTCCTCGCCTCGGGGCAGTTCGCCTTGCTCCAGGCATTCGCCGATCTGTTGCTCCAGTCGTTCGGCCAACACCGCGATCTTATGGCAATCCGGTCGCGGCCGAGCCAGCGTCAACACATCCCGGGCCGCGCGCTGCAGCAAGACGAAAAACTCCCGGCTCCATTTGATGTAGACGAGTTTCTCGGCGAGATCCTCAACGCGCTTGAGCTTGCCAGCGAGCGATTCCGGGGGAGAAAGTTTCGGTTCCATGGCGGATGGTCTTTTTGCGGTTCCGACGGTCGGGTGGGGAGCGGGCGTCAGCACTCGGTGCTGACGCTTGATAGGCGGATGCATAACATACTAGCAAGCGTGGCGGAAAAAATGGAACGCGCGACCGGGATCGTGCTCGCGTTCCGTGTTTTTCCAGCGCGGTGGCTTGGCCCCGAACCGTCGATGCTGGCCGCCGACGGCCAGCGCGAAACCACCATTACGGGATCACTGGGCTTCGAGGTGGTAGGAAATGACCCGTTCGACTTCGTTTTTCGATCCCATGATCACCGGACAGCGCTGGTGAAGGTCGGTGGGTTGCAGTTCCATGATCCGTTGCGTGCCGGTGGTGGCCAGCCCGCCGGCCTGCTCGACGATGAAGCTCATCGGATTGGCTTCGTACAGCAGGCGCAGCTTGCCTTCCTGGTTTTTGGCGCGCAGCTTGCGGTCGATGGGGTACAGGAAAACGCCGCCCTGGCATAGCACCCGATGCACGTCGGCGATCATCGCTCCAGCCCAGCGCATGTTGAAATCCTTGCGGCGCGGACCTTCCTTGCCGGCCAGACACTCGTCGATGTAGCGCCGCACCGGCGGATCCCAGAACCGCATGTAAGAGGCATTGATGGAGAATTCCTGGGAATCCTCGGGAATCCGCATATTGGGGTTGGTCAGGATGTATTCGCCGATGCGCTGATCCAGGGTGAAGCCGTTGACCCCGTGACCGGTGGTGAGCACCATCATCGAGGACGGTCCGTACAGGGCGTAGCCGGCGCAGATCTGACGCGCGCCCGGTTGCAGGAAGTCATCCTCGGCGGCTTCGCCGGCTGCGCCCTCGGGGCGGCGCATGATCGAGAAAATAGTGCCCACCGAGCCGTTGACGTCGGTGTTGGAAGACCCGTCCAGCGGATCGAAGACCAGCAGATATTTGCCGCGCGGATACTGAACGGGTAGATGATAAACGTCGTTCATCTCCTCGGAGGCCATGGCGGCGACGTGCCCGGCCCACTCGTTGCGCTTGATGAATAGATTGTTGGAAATCACATCCAGCTTTTTCTGGGTCTCGCCCTGGATGTTCTCGGTGTCGGCGGTGCCCAGCACGCCGACCAGGCTGCCGTAACGCACGGCGCTGGAAATAGCCTTGCAGGCGATGACGACGTCGTTGATCAGCGCGGTGAAGTCGCCCGAAACGCCCTTGATTTGCCGTTGTTCTTCGATGATGAATTCGGTGATGGTGGTACCGATAGGCATGATGGTTATCCCTGGGTTGTGCAAAATCGGCGCGGCGGGACGGCGCGGACGCGCGCCAGTCGAGTCGCGGCCAAAGTATATCATTGGACACAAAGATTTTCGGGTTTATTGCCGCGCGAACTGCTCGAAGGTTTATGTCGCATCGCAGCATCCTTTGCTATACTCCAAAGCGTTTCCAATACTGGATGGGGAGAATGTCATGTATCAGATGCTTGCGTTGATGGGTAAGTGGGTCGCGCCGCTGCAGCGGACCAACCAGTTTGTAGTCGAGCGGGCCGAGCAATGGGCGGCGTTGCGGATGGATAGCCTGAAGGCGCATGTCGATCTGGGCGTCGCGCAGGTCAAGGTGGCGCTCAAGGTCACCGACCCGCACGGCCTGCACGAATTCACCGACAGCCAATTCGCCGTGCTGAGCTTTGTCGGCCACCGAATGCTGGACGATGGCCGGCTGCTGGCCGAGTGGGGCGCCGACAGCTACCGTCAGGCCGACCGTCTGGCCCGGCAAAACCTGCTGGGTCTGCTGTTCGGGTAATCGCCGTAATCGCCGCGCGGGCTTGGGTCCGCGCCGGAACGCCGTCTTCAAAACGGCGTTTTTTTGTGCGCGTAATCGGCGGCCCTGTTCACCATCCCGCCAGGAAACCGAGCGGGTGGCGGGTCAGGGCGACGCTGACGATATAGCCGAACATCGCCAGGGCCGCCGCCCCGGCGGCGGCGCGGATCGGCTTGGTGGGGCCGCGCTTGAGGGCGACGCTGCCCAGGATGATGTAGGCGATCAGGGCCAGAATCTTGGCGGTGAGCCAGCCGTCGACGAACGGATATTGCTGGAGAATCAGAGTCAACCCGATGGCGCTGGCCAGGAGCACGGTATCCACCAAGTGCGGGACGATCCGCACCCAGCGCCGCTGGAGTTGGGGGGAGTCCGCCAGCATCCACAGCCCGCGCAGCGCGAACAGAGCGAAACTGAGGACTACGGCGGTCAGGTGCAGATGTTTGAGGGCGAGATAGGTGGGCATGTTTAGAGTTCCTTGGCCATCACCAGCGCGTCTTCCCGCCCGCTGGCCGATGGATAGTAACCGAGCCGCAGGCCGACCTCGCAGAACCCGGCCGAGGCGTAGAGTTGCACGGCGCGGGTATTGGAGAGACGGACTTCGAGAAAGACCGTCTGCGCCTGTTCCGAGCGCGCCCATTCCAGCAGGTGATCGAGCATCCGCCGCGCCAGCCCGCGCCCTTGCAATTCCGGGCGCACGCAGAAATTGAGGATGTGGGCCTCGCCGACCGCCGCCGACATCACCGCGTAGGCTTGGATGAAGCCGTGCGGAGTTTCTAGCACTTGGCAGTGATACCCGGCTCGGAGGCAATCGCGCAGGATGCCATCGGTCCAGGCGAAGTCGTAGGCCCGCCGTTCGATGGCGAGGACTTCCTTCAAATCGGCGTACAGCATCGGGCGAAACCGACCGATGCCGGATTCCCGCGGGGCGCTCATGCTTGGACGGGGTTTGGGATCGGCGCCGGAGGTTCGGCGGCCAGCGCGCGCCGCGCCAGCCGTAAATCGTCCCAAGCTTTGCGTTTCTCGCGCGGCGAGCGCAGCAGGTAGGCGGGGTGGTAGGTGACCACCAGCGGGATCCGGGCCGGCCCGAAGCGATGCACCTGACCGCGCAGCTTGCCGATGGGTGTATCGGTCGCCAGCAGGTTCTGGGCGGCGATGCGGCCCACGGCGAGGATGAGGCGCGGCTGGATCAGCGCGATTTGCCGGTTCAGGAACGGCCGGCATCGCGCCGCTTCCTCCGGGGTCGGGTCGCGATTTTCCGGCGGGCGGCATTTCAAAATATTCCCGATGTACGCCTGCTCGCGTTTCAGGCCGACGGCCAGCAACATCGGATCGAGCAGCTTGCCGGCCCGGCCGACGAACGGTTCGCCGAGCCGGTCTTCATCGGCGCCCGGCGCTTCGCCGATCACCAGCCATTCCGCTTGGCGGTCGCCGACGCCGAACACGGTTTGAGTACGGGTGGCGCACAGCCCGCAGGCGGTGCATTCGCGCACCGCGGTCACCAGCGTTTCCCAGTCCATTTGGCCGATAGTCACCGCCCGGCGGTCGGGCGCGGCGGGGGAGAGATCGGTGATCCCAGCGGCAGCGCTCCCGGTCAGCGGTTCCCGGTCGTCATCCATGGGTAGCGTCCAATCGTCGGGAGGCAAAAGTTCGGGATCTTTTTCATCCATCGTGGGAACCGACACGAGTTGATCTGGAATATTCCCCTCCTTGGATAAGGAAGGGTGGCGCGCGGCGCCGGGGTGGTTCGAGCTTTCCGGTGGGCAAACCTCTACCGGCCCCTCCGCCAGTGGCCGGCGCGGCAGCCACAGCGGAATGCCGAGCGCGGCGAGATATTGGCGTCGGCGGTCGTTGGTCATCGCGGCGGTTGCTCACAGCAGTTGCGGATGCGCTCGCTCGGCCGGTTGCAATACCTTGTTGAGGGCGTTGATGTAAGCCTTGGCCGAGGCGATCACGATGTCGGTATCGGCACCCTGGCCGTTGACGATCCGGCCGCCCTTGGCAACGCGCACCGTCACTTCGCCCTGCGAATCGGTGCCGCTGGTGATGTTGTTGACCGAGTACAGCAACAGGTCCGTGCCGGTTTGCAAAATGCTCTCGATGGCCTTGAACGAGGCGTCCACCGGACCACCACCGGTTGCGGTCGCGTGGTGTTCCACGCCGTCCAGCGCCAGGGTCACCTGGGCGTTCGGGGTCTCGCCGGTCTCCGAGCACACCCGCAGATACCGCAATTTCACCCGTTCGTTTTCCGCCGCCAGATTGGCGTCGGTCACCAGCGCCTGCAAGTCTTCGTCAAAGATTTCGTGCTTCTTGTCGGCCAATTCCTTGAAACGAGCGAAAGTGGCGTTCAGCTCCTCCTCGGAAGCGAAGCTGACGCCCAGTTCCTCCAGTCGGGTGCGGAAGGCGTTGCGGCCGGAATGCTTGCCCAGCACCATGCGGTTGGCGTTCCAGCCCACGTCCTCGGCGCGCATGATTTCGTAGGTTTCGCGGTGCTTGAGCACGCCGTCCTGATGGATGCCGGATTCGTGGGCAAAGGCGTTGGCGCCGACGATGGCTTTGTTGGGTTGCACCGGGAAGCCGGTGATGTTGGCGACCAGCCGCGAGGCCGGCACGATCTGGGTCGTGTCGATGCCGGTTTCCAGATGGAACACGTCGCGACGGGTGCGCACCGTCATCACAATCTCTTCCAGCGCGGCGTTGCCGGCCCGCTCGCCGAGGCCATTGATGGTGCATTCCACCTGCCGCGCCCCGGCCAGCACCGCCGCCAGCGAGTTAGCCACTGCCAGTCCCAGGTCGTTATGGCAATGCACCGAGAAGATCGCCTTGTCCGCATTCGGCACCCGCTCGATCAGGTTGCGGATGGTGTGGGCGAACTGGTCGGGGATGTTGTAGCCGACCGTGTCGGGGATGTTGATGGTGCGGGCGCCGGCGTCGATCACTGCCTCGGTGATCCGGCACAGAAAGTCGAGTTCGGAACGGCCGGCGTCCTCGGCGGAAAATTCCACGTCGTCGGTCCAGCGCCGGGCGCGGCGCACCGCCTCGACCGCCCGTTCCAGCACTTGGTCCGGCTCCAGCCGCAGCTTCATTTTCATGTGGATCGGTGAGGTGGCGATGAAGGTGTGAATGCGACCCGCCGCCGCTTCCTTCAACGCCTCGCCGGCGCGGTCGATGTCGGCGTCAGCGGCGCGCGCCAGCCCGCAGACCACGCTGTCCTTGACCGCTCGCGCTACCGCCCGCACCGCCTCGAAGTCGCCGGGACTGGCGATGGGAAAGCCGGCCTCGATCACGTCCACCCGCATCCGCTCCAGCATCTTAGCGATGCGGACTTTTTCCTCCTTGGTCATCGATGCGCCGGGACTTTGTTCGCCGTCGCGCAGGGTGGTGTCGAAAATAATCAGCTTGTTCATACAGCGCTCTCCAGGTGGGATTCGCTCGCCACGCCGATAGCAGGAAGTTTGATGAATCCTCATGGCGCTTGATTATGGCGATTTTGCCAGCTTTGTCAGCCGAATGTTGAACGATGCCGTGCGTCCCGCTCGGTGACCCGCCGCGAACCAGCCCGCTGGCAACGCTTTCCCGAGGGGCAGGGTGTTGCAATTCCTCGCGGGGTAAACCGAATCAAAAAAACACTACTGATTGCGGAGGACGGCAACAATGGACTTGGCGGATGGAAATGAATATTTATCCGAGTTTCTGGGCGTTCGCCAGCCGCCGCGCCTCTCGCTCTACCAGCCAACCTGTCGGCGTCATCCGGAAAACCAGCAAGATCCGGTCAAGTCTTACTTGTTGCTGGAAAAATGGAGGCGGGATGCGGTGGGTTGCGCCGGCGCGGTGCGCTGCCGAAACTTGGACCGCGCCGGGAAACTCCCGCGCGTCCGTCACCTCGGCCTCCAACGCTTCTTCGACGATCAACCGCACCGCGTGGCGCAACAAGGCGCTTTAGTCGAAATCACCACTCGATACCTCCGCAATCCGTTTGCGGGTCCGCTCGCTCGCCGGTACTCCAGCCATCGGGTGCTCCTCTCGGGTTGGTTGGTTCCAACGCCTGCCACAGCGTTCAATTCGGTGGGATGCATCCCCCTTCCCTCTCTGTTCCAGCAGGTCTAAGACTTCACCCCGAGGGTCATCCCATGATGCGTGTTACCGTCGCGACCTATCGCCTGCAATTCATCCCGGATTTCGACTGTGACGCCGCCATGACCATCGCGCCTTATCTGGCCGATCTGGGCGTATCCGACCGCTATGCTTCGCCGATTCTCGCGCCCCGCCGCCGCATTTCCCGGCGGCGCTGCTGCTCAACGAACCCAGGCCGGGTTGAACCATCGGGGTGATTACCCAGTACGCGGGCCAAGCGTTAGCCTGACTTCTTGTGGTGGGACAACGTCACGACCTCCGTCTCCGACCACCGGTCAGTCAGGCGACCGTCTCGAAGTCATCGGGACTGGCGATGGGAAAGCCAGCCTCAATCGCGTCCACCCGCGTCTGCTCCAGAACCCTGGAGATGCGGACCTTGAAGAGTCCGGGTGACTCGAAGAATTACCCGGATGCCGGCCCGCGCGGGATCGGCGCTCAATCCTCGTCGCGATCGGCGAGCAGGTCGTCCTCGTCGCTGAACTCGTCCTCGCTACTCTCCTCGGTTTCGTCCTCGTCCTCGTCGTAACCCAGATCATCCGCCTCCATTTCATCGAAAGGGCCGGACCAGTCCTCCGGAGCCTCGATGGACTCGATCGCCAACTCGTACCAGGCATCCAGATCCAATTCCTCCAGTTCGCCGTCGAAGTACTGGATTTCGATGGTCTGGGCATCCTCATCCAGCGCGACGACTTCGAAATCGTTGCCGGTTTCCTGGTTGCGATACCAATTGCCGATAATGGGATCAACATCGCTCATGGCCGGTCTCCTCGTGTAGCGGTGGGGCGGATCGCCGGTGGGTATGCCGGCTTGATTCTAATGATTCCCGGTGAATTTTGGACAATGACCCTCACACAATTCAACTGTTGGGTTGCGGAAATTCGCGACGATCGCACGCGCGGGGCCAGCGAACTGGCCCGTCGCGCCCTGGAACTGCTAGCGGAGGCGGCGCGGACCCTGCCGGCAGTGGACGCCATGGAATTGCGAGTGCGCCTGCTGGCCTTGGCCGCCGAACTGAGCGCGGCCCGGCCCAGCATGGCGCCGATCCAGAATCTGTTATGGCGCTGGCGGGAAGGTTTGACGCCACCCGCCGATTCGAATCTGGCCGTCGCCCGCGATCTGGCCGCCAAGCGAGCGGAAGCGTCGATCGCCGTCTCGCGGCGAGCGGTCACCGATTGCGCCACCCATGCCGCCCGCCTGCTCGGCCCGGGGCGGGCGGTGATGACCCACAGCCTCAGTTCGACGGTGATCGAGGTTTGCCGGCTGCTCAAGGACGACGGTTTGCGGATGATCGTCACCGAGGCGCGGCCGCTGGGAGAGGGACGCCAGTTGGCGGAACGGCTTTCCGCCTGGCGGGTGCCGACCACCTACATCACCGACGCGCAAATGGGGTTGTTCGTCGCCCAGGCCGACGCCGTGCTGGTCGGCGCCGACAGCGTGCTGGTCGATGGTGCGGTCGTCAACAAGGCGGGAACCTACCCGCTGGCCCTGGCGGCGCGCGACTGGGGCGTACCGTTCTACGTCTGCTGCGAAAGTTTCAAGTGGCGCGGGCCGGACCATCCGCCGCCGGAATTAGAGGAAATGGCGCCGGCGGAACTGGGGACGCCGGACTGGCCCGGAGTGACCGTGCGCAACGTGTATTTCGATCGCACCCCGGCGCGGCTGGTGAGCGCCTGGATCGACGAAACCGGCGTGCGCTGGCCCCCTGCGGGACCATGAAAAAACCCGGCCGCCTCGACGAGGGGCCGGGTTCAGGGTCGGGGCTCGGTTGTTGTTGTTTAAGAACGAACCGTTACTTGACCGCGCGATTATCGACCAGGTCGGTGACCACGTTCGGATCGGCCAGGGTCGAGGTGTCGCCCAGTTGATCCACTTCGTTGGCGGCGATCTTGCGCAGGATGCGGCGCATGATCTTGCCGGAGCGGGTCTTGGGCAGGCCGGGCGCCCACTGCAACGCATCCGGCGAGGCGATCGGGCCGATTTCCTTGCGGACGTGGGCGATCAGTTCCTTGCGCAGTTCCTCGGTCGGTTCGACGCCGACCTTGAGGGTCACGTAGGCGTAGATGCCCTGGCCCTTGATGTCGTGCGGGAAGCCGACCACCGCCGCCTCGGCGACCGCCGGATGCAGCACCAGCGCCGATTCGACCTCGGCGGTGCCCATGCGGTGGCCGGAGACGTTGATCACGTCATCCACGCGCCCGGTAATCCAGTAGTAGCCGTCCGCGTCGCGGCGCGCGCCGTCGCCGGTGAAGTACAGGCCCTTGTACATGGAGAAATACGTGTCGATGAACCGCTGGTGATCGCCGTACACGGTCCGCATCATGCCGGGCCACGGCCGGGTGATGACCAGGTTGCCATCGGTCGCGCCTTCCAGGAACTGGCCTTCGGCATCCACCAGGGCTGGCGTCACGCCGAAGAACGGCCGGGTGGCGGAACCAGGCTTCAGGGCGATGGCGCCGGGCAGTGGGGTGATCAGGATACCGCCGGTTTCGGTCTGCCACCAGGTATCCACGATCGGGCAGCGCGCGTCGCCGACATTGTGGTAGTACCACTCCCAGGCTTCCGGGTTGATCGGCTCGCCCACCGAACCCAGCAGCCGCAGGCTCTTGCGCGAGGTGGCCTTGACCGGCGCTTCGCCTTCGCGCATCAGCGAGCGGATAGCGGTCGGGGCGGTGTAGAAGATGTTGACTTGGTGCTTGTCCACCACCTGCCAGAACCGGCCAGCGTCCGGGTAGGTCGGGATGCCTTCGAACATCACCGAGGTCGCGCCGTTGGCGAGCGGACCGTAGACGATGTAGGAGTGGCCGGTGACCCAGCCCACGTCGGCGGTGCACCAGTAAATGTCGCCGTCGTGATAGTCGAAGATGTACTTGTGGGTGATCGCTGTGTGCAGCAGATAGCCGCCGGTGGTGTGCAGCACGCCCTTGGGCTTGCCGGTGGAGCCGGAGGTGTAGAGGATGAACAGCGGGTCCTCGGCGTCCATCGGCTCGGGCGGGCAGTCGGCGGAGGCCTTGGCCATCAGGTCGTGATACCAGACATCGCGGCCCTCGACCCAGGCGACGTTGCTGCCGGTGCGCTTGACCACCACCATCTTCTGTACGCTCGGGGTGCTTTGCAGCGCCTTGTCGGCGTTGGCCTTCATTGGCACCTTGCGCCCGCCGCGCAAGCCCTCGTCGGAGGTAATCACCACCGTGCAGGTGGCGTCGATGATGCGATCCTTGAGCGAATCCGGCGAGAAACCGCCGAACACGATGGAGTGGATGGCGCCGATCCGGGTGCAAGCCAGCATGGCGACCGCCGTTTCGGGGATCATCGGCATGTAGATGCAGACCCGGTCGCCCTTCTTAACGCCCAGCCCCTTCAGGACGTTGGCGAACTTGCACACATCCTCGTGCAATGCCTTGTAGGTGATTTTCTTGTCTTCCTTGGGGTTGTCGCCTTCCCAAATGATGGCGACCTGATCGCCGCGACTGGCCAAGTGACGGTCCAGGCAGTTGTAGCTGACGTTGAGTTGGGCGCCCTCGAACCAGCGGATGTGGCCCTTGGTGAAATCCCAGTCCAGCACCTTGTCCCAGGGCTTGGACCAGGTGACGAACTGGTTGGCCTGCTCCGCCCAGAAACCTTCCGGGTCATCGACCGAGCGCTGGTACATGGCCAGGTATTGATCGTTGTTGATCCAGGCGTGAGCGGCCACTTCGGCGGGTACAGGATAAAGCTTGCCTTCGGACATTACCGTGGTTCTCCTTTGGTGAGGGATAGAGTTGTGATATCCGTGGCCGGATGAGGGCGCTCGCCAGCGCTCCGTTTAAAACCGGTTCAGGAATTATTATTTTAGTCTAGCCGCTGGACTGTTTCAGTCAATCACCCGTGCATCGGGGCGACCGTAGCCAAATTCCAGTGCGCCACGGCCCAGGCGATGATCGTGGGCGCCGGTTCGCCCGCCAGTTCCGGCGGTGGTTGCTGGCCCAGAAAGCGCAACGCGGCCGTCAGCGCGGGGCCGGGATGGCGCTCGTCCAGCGGCGGCGCGCCGGTTTGCTTGCTCAGCTTGTCGCCGCGAGCATCCACCACCACCGGCAGATGGGCGTAGTCGGGCGTGGGCAGTTCCAGCAGCCGTTGCAGATAAATCTGCCGGGGCGTGGAATCGAGCAGGTCGGCGCCGCGGACGACCTGGGTCACACCCTGCGCGGCGTCGTCTACCACCACCGCCAGTTGATACGCGAACACGCCATCGGCGCGGCGGAGCACAAAATCGCCGACCTCGCGCACCAGTTGCTGGCGGTATTCGCCCTGAATGGCGTCTTGGAATGCGAGCGGCGCGTCGGTCACCCGCAGCCGCAGCGCAGGGAGCCGATCAGTCGGGCGGGGACCGACGCGGCAGGTTCCCGGATAGATCGGCGCGCCATCCCGCCCGCGTGGGCAACTGGCCAGTTCCCGTCGAGTGCAGGCGCAGGGATAGGCCAACCCGGCGTCGAGCAAGGACTCCAGCGCCGCCTGGTAATACGCGGCGCGCTGGCTTTGATGGATCACTGGCCCATCCCAATGCAACTCGTACCGTTCCAGCGCGCGCAAAATCGCCGTCGTCGCCCCCGGCGCGGTGCGCGGCGTATCCACATCCTCGATGCGCACCAACCATTCGCCGCCACGCTGTCGGGCTTCCAAAAAGCTGCCCAGCGCGGCGATCAGCGAGCCAAAGTGCAGCGGTCCGGTGGGAGAGGGCGCGAAACGACCCCGGATCGCGCGCCGATCCAGCGGGCGATCTGGGGCGGAACAGACCGCCGCCATGGCGCGGGCGCAGCGGCGTGATTTTAGTCTGGTGGTTAACCTCCCTGTTTTTCGCGGATTTCTTCCAGCATCTTGCAATCGATGCACAGCGTGGCGGTCGGACGGGCCTGCATCCGCGGCAGTCCAATCTCCACGCCGCAGGCTTCGCAATAGCCGTAGTCGCCGCTATCGATTTGGGCCAGGGACTCGTTGATCTTTTTGAGCAGCTTGCGCTCCCGGTCGCGGGTGCGCAGCTCCAGGCTGAACTCTTCTTCCTGAGTGGCGCGGTCGTTGGGGTCGGGGAACGTGGTGGATTCGTCCTGCATGTGGTTGACCGTGCGGCCCACTTCATCGAGCAGACTTTGTTTCCATTCCAGCAGCAACCGGCGAAAGTGAGCCAGTTGCGCATCGCTCATATAGGCCTCGCCGGCGGCGGGCTGGTAGACAGGCGCTGCCTGCGCGGGCGAATGGGTAGCGACCATCGCGATTCCCTCCTCGAAATTGCAGCCAAGCCAAGGCGGCGGAAAGATCGTTCGGCGCGTTCGCCGCCATGCTGACATCAGCAAACCGTGACGCCATCGGCGAAAATGTACCGCAGTGGTTTTCGCATGGCAAAAATAATGAGGCCCGGAGCGCGGACGGCTCTTCATGGCGCGCCATGGTCGACTCGCGCCGCGCCCACCGCGAAAATTGGAGCGGCAATGAGATACGCGGGCGGAATGGTTGCCTCATCTGATTTTGCGTGGCGGTGGCGGTATTCGTGGCGCTCGGGATCGCGAACGGTTATCGGAGAATGACCGTTCCGGATTGGCGGGTTCTTCCGGAGAAAGATGATGAAAAAATTCAATGAGTTGAGGATTCAGCGGCTGGATTTGCTGAACGAGTTGGACGAACTGGAAGCGTCGGTCGCGGAGTTGACTTTTATTTTGAGCGAATCGGTCGAGGTCGAATCCGACGAATGCGCCGACCAGCATGATCGGCTCGCCTGGCTGCGGCGCCAACACGCCGGTGTGCTGGTGATCTTGAGCGAAACGGAACGGGCGCTGCTGGAATTCAGCGCGGATGGTTGGGATGAGTGAGGATCGATCCCCCGCTGTCCGATTCCGCCGCTGGTCCATGCTCGCCCCCGGGAACGCCCGGCCATGCTCGGTCTGGATAACCTCGCGCCCGCGAATATTCAGGGATGCCAGCACGTTGTCGTTGGCGCATAATTACGCGCACACTCGGGCGTGACGACCCTCAACTTGGCATACTAACGATACGCATGAATCCACTGGTTGGCTTGATCATGGGCTCCACCTCCGACTGGAGCACCCTGGAAAACGCGGCGAACACCCTGGACGCGCTGGGCGTGCCCCACGAAGTCCGGGTGGTGTCGGCCCATCGCACCCCCGACCTGCTGTTCGAGTACGCGGCCAGCGCCGAGGCGCGCGGGCTGGAGGTCATCATCGCCGGGGCCGGCGGCGCTGCTCACCTGCCGGGCATGGTGGCGGCCAAGACCGTGCTGCCGGTGCTGGGCGTGCCGGTACAGTCGCAGGCCCTCAACGGCCTGGATTCGCTGCTGTCCATCGTGCAGATGCCGGGCGGTATCCCGGTCGGCACGCTTGCCATCGGCAAGGCCGGCGCGATCAACGCCGCCCTGCTGGCCGCGGCCCTGCTCGGCAACAAATACCCGGCGATCCGCGAGGCGGTGCGCGAGTTCCGCGCCCGCCAAACCGAGCGGGTGCTGGCCGAACCCGATCCGAGGAATCTCCAGTCATGAACGTCGGTATTGTCGGCGGCGGCCAACTGGCGCGGATGCTGGCGCTGGCGGGCTATCCGCTGGATTTGCGCTTTCAGGTGCTCGATCCCGCCGCCGACGCCTGCGCCGGCCAGGTGGCGACGCTGCTGCGGGGCGACTACGACGCCGAAGCCCGGCTGGAGCAACTGGCCGAATGGGCCGAGGTGGTGACCTTCGATTTCGAGAACGTGCCGGCCACCGCCGCCCTGGCGCTGGAACGGCAGGTGGCGGTCTACCCTCCGCCCGGCGCGCTGGCGGCGGCGCAGGACCGGGTTACGGAAAAAACCCTGTTCTGGGAACTGGGCATTCCCACCCCGACCTTCGCCACCGTGGCCAGCCTGGAGGAATTGCACGGGGCCGTGGCGCGGGTGGAGCTGCCGGCGGTGTTGAAAACCCGCCGGCTGGGCTATGACGGCAAGGGGCAGCGGGTCTTGCGCGCGCCCGAGGATATCGAACCGGCCTGGCGGGCGCTGGGCGGCGCACCCCTGATTCTGGAAGGCTTCGTGCCGTTCGAGCGGGAAGTTTCCGTGCTGGCGGTGCGGGGCCGCGACGGCGCGACGGCGTTCTATCCGCTGGTGGAAAACCATCATCGCGATGGCATCCTGCGGCTGTCGCGGGCACCCTGTCTCGCGCCGGAACTGGAGCGCGAGGGTTGGGACTACGCCCGCCGGCTGTTGGACCGGCTGAATTACGTCGGTCTGCTGGCGGTCGAGTTCTTCGTCCAGAACGGCCATCTGACCGCCAACGAGATCGCCCCGCGCGTTCACAATTCTGGGCATTGGACCATCGAGGGTGCGGAGACCAGCCAGTTCGAGAATCACCTGCGGGCGATTTTGGGTCTGCCGCTGGGTGCGACCACCGCCATCGGCCATTCCGCCATGCTGAACTGTATCGGCGCGATGCCGGATCGGGCGGCGGCGCTGGCGGTCGCCGGGACCCATTACCACGCCTACGGCAAGGCCCCGCGTCCCGGCCGCAAGATCGGCCATCTCACCCTGCGAACCGACGATCCTGAGACGCTGGCGGAAGGGCTGAAACGGTTGCTGCCGCTGGTGGGGTTCGGGCCGGACGAGTTCGGCTGATCGCGATTCCAGCCGTCCACGGGAGCCGTGGCGTGCTGGACTTCATTCCATTCCTGGTAAAGAAAAACAGCCTTCGTGGAAAATCGGGAATACTGCTGTTTGGTTGATGGTATGGGAGTTGCTAAACTGTAGCATGTACTGACATGCTACATAAGGAAGAATAATGCTGGCGCACGACCATGGTGGTTCGCTTGCAGCCAATATCCTCAACCTGATCGAACGGCATCCCGAAGAGTTGCATCATGAAGAAGTGCGCAACCGTGTACGCCAGGATGGGCAACGACCCGGCGTGGATACGGTCGCAGCGGCTCTACTGAGTCTGCAACGCGCGGGGTTGGTCACAATCGGCGCCCGGCGTCGGTGGTTTTCCGCCAGCATTCCAACACCCCACCCAGTCAACGCAGCCGGTGATCTGGAATCATCAGCGGTGACTGGAGCTGTTCAAGCCAACACCGGCCCCTGGCTGACGGCTATACCCGCCACGCCGGGCGCTACCCGTGCCGCCCCAACCGCTCCGCCGCCGCTCGCCAGCGCCGACGAACCGATTCAACCCTCCTGGACGCTGCTGCGCCGACTCCTGCCTTACTATCGCGAGGCCCTGGCCCGCAACGAACGCGCCTTGCTCCTCAGCGACCCCAGCCGCCACGGCGAACAGTTCATCCTGCTGGCGCCGCGTGGACGGTGGTGGCCGGGTGAAGGCGAACTGGCGGTGCTGGAGATTGCGCGGTCGGTTTTGCCTCCTGCTTTTCTGACCGCACTGGCGCGGCGGCGCCGCGAGCCGGTCCATGTGGCGTTTCCCATTGCCCTGGTGCGTCCCGCCGATGTCACCCGCCCGCCGTTCCTGGTGCCGGTAGCTACCGTGGCCGCCGACTGGACGCTGGATGCCGAAACCTTGCGTTTGATGCTCCCGGCGGAGACGCCCGCCGTTGAATGGTCCTGGGTGCGGGGCCAGCGCCAGCGCGGGCGGCGGGTGCGCGAATTGCTCGATGCTCTGGATGTCAGCGCCGATGACGAAGTGTGGCACACCGGCTCGTTTGTAGACTGGCGCACCTTCATCGAGCGGTTGGCTGGCGCGGTTCCCACCGAATTGCGTACTCCACTCGATCCCCTCCATCCCTTGTCTACGCTGGACTGTGGAGGGCCGGGGGGCGTTTACGGCGCTTTAGGGCTCTTTCTGTCGAGCGATCTCCAGTTTGCCCGCCGCGCCGTCCGGGACCTGCTGGATTTGACCCAGTGGACCGATCAGGAGCTGAGCCAGACCGCGTTGGTCGCCTTTTTGGGCGGCAGGCTTGCGTCCGGGAACCCGGCCGACTCCCCGGTGGCGGTACTGGAACCGCTACCGCTGGGCGAAGATCAGTTGCGCGCCGTGCGCGACGGGCTCAACCGCCCACTGACCGTGGTCACCGGACCGCCCGGCACTGGCAAGTCGCAGGTCGCGGTCGCCTTGATGGCCAGCGCCGCCCTGGCCGGGCGAAGCGTGCTGTTCGCCAGCCGCAACCATCAGGCCATCGACGCCGTGGTGGATCGGTTTGCGGAGAGGGTGGAACGCCGCCCGCTGCTCATTCGCGCCAATACCCGGGACGGTGGCGAAGGGTTCAGCTTTGAGCGGGCCATCGACGCGATTCTGGCGCGACCCGGCGGGACGGGAACGCTTGGCGGCCTCCGGCGCTGCGCTCGTCCAGTTGGACGCCGCCCGGGCTGCCGCCATCGCCCACGCCCAATGCACGGCGGAACGCGCTGATGAACTGGGGCGGCTGGAGACCACCATTCGCGACGTGGAAACCGCCATCGGGCTGGCTGAGTCGGCGCCCATTTCCTTGCCCCGTTCCCTGCCTCCTCCCGAACTGGCAGCCGGATCGGGCTGGCGGCGCTGGTTGGCCCCCTGGCGGCGATTCTGGCGGTTGCGTCGCCTGCGGCGGCTATCCGCTGACTGGGCGCAACTCGGTTTGCCCGAACCGGACGGGGCAACCCTGGACCGCTTTGAACGGCGGCTGGAAGACCTGCGCGCCCTCGAACGCCTGCGGGAGGAACGATCCCGGCTCGAAGCCGAAATTCGGCAATCCTCATCCACCGAGGCCACGCCCGACCCGGTCGCCCTGGGCGAACAGATTCAGAACTCGGCCCGCGCCTGCCTGATGGAGCTGAGCGAGATATTAGCCGAATGTCCGCCGGAGAATCGCCAGGCCCTGACTGGTTTGCGGGGCGACCTGGCGCTGGCGCGCAGCGAGGGAGCCGCCGGCGCGGCCCACGCCCGCGAACGGTGGTCAGCCCAGCGGGACCTCATCCTCCAGCAGTTCCCGTTGTGGGCAGCGTCTAATCTTGGCGTAGCCAGTCGCATTCCTCTGGCGCCGGGCCTGTTCGATTACGTCGTGCTGGACGAAGCCGCTCAATGCGACATCGCTTCGGCGCTCCCCCTCCTGGCGCGGGCGCGACGGGCGATCATCATCGGCGATCCCGCCCAACTGACCCACGTCACCCAGGTGCGCCCGGAATGGGAAGCCGACGCCTTGCGCGCCGCTGGGTTGCTGGCGCCGGGGATTGGCCGGTTCACCTTCTCCGCCAACAGTCTGTTTCATTTCGCGGCGGCGGCGGCTGGCGATCATCACCTGTTGCGCGACCACTTCCGCTGCCACGACGACATTGCGGACTACATCAGCGAGACCTTTTACGGTCACCGGTTGCGGCCACTGACTGATGCCCGCGTCTTGCGCCCGCCGCCCGGCAAGACCGCTGGTTTTCACTGGACCGAGGCGCGCGGGCCGATTCAGCCGGCGCGCACCGGGCTACCAAATATTGCCTCCTATCCCTTCCAGGTTATACTTCAAATGCATGTGTTCAATCCTAGTTGGGCTTGGCCTTCAAGCCACAGACGTTGCGCGGTCGCATATGATTCTGGAGTCTGGAGCATCACCATGCAGTTTGGTCCCGATAGCAAAGATGAAGTCTATCTCGGCAGGTACGATGTGGGGATTGAACGGCCGTACACCGCCACCAAAGTCACCAGACTAAAGAGCGCAATTCTGGCCAAGAACGCTGGCTACTGTTCTGCTGTGTAACCTGACTATTGTGGAGTTATCCGAGAGCTACAAAATCATTTAGTTAGACTGGTAAAATTTATCGCTAATCCAAAAGGGATTCAAATGAAGATTGATGTAAAACTACCCAGTTACTTATCATCTTTCGACTTACTGGAGCAACATATACGAGGCCAATTGAATGACCTTAACTCAACTGAAAAAGGTGATCGGTTTGCTCGCTTCGTTCAGCGCTTGGTTCCCCAATCTGAAATCGGAAGCAATTTCGAACTTCCTGAACTACGAGACAAAAAGTCGAGTGATGGTGGTGTTGACCTAATTGCAAATGCTAAATTTTCTGATAAGGTTTTATATATTCAATCGAAATTATGGGTTGATAGAGCAGATACAATTGATTCTGTCATTAGCAAATTTCAATCCTTTACCACTAAAATAAATCAAGATACGCTTTTCGATCTTGATAATAACACTACGAATTTTCTGTTAGTAACACTGTCACCACTTTCGGGTATTCTTGAACGCTACAAAAATCAACAGTTTAGCTCAAAGGCCTTTTATCAACAGTGCGAAGCAGAAAACCGTATTCACTTTATAGACGGACCACAGATTTTAGCATTATTGACAACAGCTTACAATAAATTAAACCAAGTGCCGACGGAGCTAATAGTCAATTTTGAAACTCCTTATATTCAAAAAGACAATGTATACATTGGCGTTATTTCGAGTGATGAACTTAAAGCTCTACATAAATTATTTGGAGATGCTTTGTTTTTTGAAAATGTCAGAGATTTTCTTGGAGTACAGAAAGAATTAGAGAAAAAAGGCAGAACGACCCCAAATCTCGAGATAATTAAAACAATTCGTGATTTTCCAAACAAAATGCTTGCAAGGAATAATGGATTGGTATTCGGTGCTAGATATGTGAAGGCTGGCTCAAATGACCGTCAATTAGTTTTAAATAATGGCAGTGTAGTGAACGGCTGTCAAACAACAATGTGCTTAGTGGAATATTCTTCAACTTCAAGTTTTGTGCTAGCCAAAGTCGTTCAAACACCTGACTCATGGGACATTACAAAGTCAGCAAATTATCAGACTTCTGTCCCAGATATAGATCTTGAGCTTGCTCGATATTTACGACCACAGTTAGTCAAAAGAGCAGCCTCGAATTTAGGAGTACAGTTCAAGGATATAGAGAAATCTGCTTTTCAACTAATTGATGAAATTTATGATAGTAAAATAGCTTACGCTGAAACCCGTTTACTATATATTGGGCTATTTAGCCGAACTCCCAACAACGTATTTGCATCGAATTATACGGAACTTTTACAAGATCTGGTTGTTGCGCTGTTTTCAAGTGGCATCCAAGAAGAAGATGTATTCGAAACATTATTCCTTTTACAAGGAATATCTCAGGAAAGTCTGGCAGAAGCTCAAACAATTTTTTCGAATCCTGCTTATTCAGGGATGTTTGAGAGACTTTATCGTGATGACTCGCTAACTTATCGATGCTTGATCAGCATCTTAGCCATCTGCGGAGCCATTAACCTCAATATTGCTGAAAGAGAATCCAATACGGATAATGAAGTTGATCGAGTGAAAAAATTTCTTTATCAATCAACATCATTGCTAAAAAATGAGCAAGATAAGTTCAAAAAATTCCACAAACTTTCGGTAAAGCTTTGGATGCAAGCTTTGCTAGATGATGAGGATGACATAAAAGTTCGAAGGGATATGTACTTAAGTTCAAAAAAAGCTAATTTTACAAGCCTATACAGAAAACTATGTATAGAGGCTGATTTGGGTTCTTTATTATAGAGAAGGTACTGCTTGATTTCCATGCCTGCAGCTTTTATCCCGCGCTTTAGCCGCGCGAGCAATCAGATCAACCAATTATCGTGTTGCAGCGCAACATGTGGGTAATCGGATGGATTCAGATGATGGCTAAATTCTGATCTCAATGAATTATTACGTAGCTAAATCCGTGAGTTGAATAGCCATGCAAAATGCGGAATTGCTCGATCTGATTCACAATGGTGAAAACTCCGGTGTCGAGTTCAAGCTCGACGCCGTGGATAACGTCGATCTGGCGCGGGAAATCGTCGGCTTCGCCAACTTCATGGGCGGCATGGTGCTGTTGGGCGTGGCCGATGATGGAACCATCGCCGGCGTGACCCGGGCCAATCTGGAGGAATGGGTGATGGAACTGTGCCGGGTCAAGATCGAGCCGCCGCTCATTCCCTACTACGAACTGCATCGGGAAGTGGAACCCGGCAAGGATGTGGCAATCGTGCGGGTCCTGCCGGGGCCAAGCAAGCCGTATGCGCGCGTTCACCATCACCGGCGGACCTACTTCATCCGGGTTGGCAGTACTTCGCGCGAGGCCAGCCGCGATGAACTGGAGCGGATGTTTCAGGATTCCGGACGCCTTCATTACGGCGCCAAGCCGGTGCCGGGCGTGACGCTGGCCGATCTCGACCGGCGCCGGTTGAAAAACTACTTCGCCCATGTGCTGGGACAGGATCACCCTGCCGATGATGACCCCGCCGGCTGGCAACGGTTGCTGATCAATCTGGAACTGATGACCGGCGCCGGTGATCTTGCCGTCCCGACGATTGATGGGCTTCTGCTGTTCGGGCGCCAACCCCGGCGTTTTCTCCCGCAGGCCGGCATTCGCGCCATCGCCTACGCCGGCACGGAACCCGATTACGCCGTTCGCGCCGATCAGGACCTGAAAGCACCGATTTTGCCACTGCTGGCCGAGAACGGGGATCTGGTCGAAATTGGCCTGATCGAGCAGGCGCTGGATTTTGTCAACCGCAACACCGAACCCGGCGCGCGCCTGGTCGGGGCGCGACGCGAGGATCGGCCCGCCTATCCAGCCGCGGTGTTGCGGGAGGTGATCGTCAACGCTGTGGCGCACCGCGACTACGCCGTGGTCGGGGCCGACATTCTACTGGCGGTGTATGCCGACCGGCTGGAAGTGACCAGTCCAGGCCGTTTACCGAACTCGGCGACCGTGGAGGCGCTGAAGGCCGGGTTTCGCTACGCCCGCAACCAGACGCTGGTCAATGTGCTGCGCGATTATCGTTATGTGGATTTTCGCGGCATGGGCATTCGTCACAAGATCATCCCCGGCATGCGCGCCCACAACGGCACCGAGCCGGATCTGCTCGCCGCCGAGCATAGCTTCACCGTCCGACTGTGGTCTTGACTCCCTGCAATCCACTTTCACCCACTGCCCTCCTCCAACACCCAGGCAAGGGAAATTGAATCACTCCACCATCCGCACCGCCTCGCCCAGTGGGCAGGCACGGATAGCGGCGGCCAGCAGGGGAATGACTGCGCCGCGCGGGAAACTCTTGCGCCAAGCCAGCGCCACCAACCGGGTCGGGGCCGGCTCCGCGAACGGCCGAACGCTGAGCAGGTCGCTGGCGTGGGCGTAACCGCTGACCGAGGTGTAGGGCAGCACGGTGACGCCCATGCCGGTCGCCACCATCAGCCGGATGGTTTCCAGCGAGCTGCCCTCCAGGGTGCGCTGCATGTTGTCCGAGGCTACGCTCCTCAACTGGTTGCATTCCGGGCAGAACCGCAATACTTGGTCGCGGAAGCAATGGCCCGGTCCCAGCAGCAGCAATTCCTGGCGGGCCAGGGTGGGGGAATCGATCACCGCCGCCTGCTCCAGGGGATGACCGGTGGGCATCAACACCACGAACGGTTCCTCGTACACCGCTTGCGTCGCGATCCCCGCCTCCGCGAACGGCAGCGACAGGATCAGCACGTCCAGTTCACCGTCCTTGAGTTGCTCGCTAAGCACCGCCGTGTAGTTCTCCTCGATCTGCAACGGCATGTGCGGGGCGCGGCGGTGGAGGCGGGGAATCAGGTGCGGCAGCAAATACGGCCCGATGGTGTAGATCACCCCCAGCCGCAACATCCCGGCCAGTTCGTCCTGGCCCTGGGTGGCCAGTTGGCGGATGACCGCCGCCTCGTCCAGCACCCGCCGGGCCTGCTCGACGATGCGCTGGCCGGTCGGCGTCGCCGCCACCTCGCCGGGACCGCGTTCGAACAGGGCCACGCCCAATTCCTCCTCCAGCTTGCGCACCGCCACGCTCAGGGTGGGCTGGCTGATGTGGCAGGACTCGGCGGCCCGACCGAAATGCCGCTCGCGGGCGACGGCGACGATGTAGCGTAATTCGTTTAGAGTCATGGCGATATCCAGGTCGTGGGAGAAGCGGCGGCGACCACGCAACCGCCGGTCATCATGGACAGAAAAGGGGTTTGCGTGTAGCTTAATACGCGTTTTTTCCGCGCCGGGCGCGGCGTTTTCCCCAGCCCACCACCACGCGCCCCACGATGCAATCCCCGGTGGAAAATCACAACGAGCAGGAGGGTTCATGGCCTACAAGCATATTCGCATTCCCACCAGCGGCGAAAAAATCACGGTCAAGGACGGCAAGCTGTGCGTTCCCGAACAACCGGTCGTCGGCTTCGTCGAAGGCGACGGTATCGGTCCCGACATCACCCGCGCCTCGCTGCGCGTCTGGGACGCGGCGGTCGAGGAAGCCTACGGCGGCCAGCGCAAGATTCACTGGTGCGAACTCTATTTGGGCGAAAAGGCCGGGGAACTTTACGACGGCAACTTCTTCCCGGATGAAACCCTGGAAGCCATCAAGGAGTTGATCGTCGCCATCAAGGGTCCCCTGACCACCCCGGTTGGCGGCGGCTTCCGCTCGCTGAACGTGGCGCTGCGCCAGGAGCTGGACCTGTACGCCTGCGTGCGCCCGGTGCGCTACTACCCCGGCGTGCCCTCGCCGGTGCGCCACCCGGAGAAGGTGGACGTCATCATCTTCCGCGAGAACACCGAGGACGTTTACGCCGGCATCGAGTACAAGTCCGGCACGCCCGAAAACGCCAAGCTGGCCAAATTCCTGCGCGAGGAACTGGGCGCCGAGTTTTTCGACGACGCCGGCCTGGGCGTCAAGCCGATCTCGCCCTTCGCCTCCAAGCGACTGGTGCGCAAGGCCATCCAGTACGCCATCGACCACGGTCGCGACAGCGTGACCCTGGTCCACAAGGGCAACATCATGAAGTTCACGGAAGGCGCCTTCCGGAACTGGGGCTACGAGTTGGCGCGCGACGAGTTTCCGGACCAGACCATCACCGAGAACGACCTGTACAGCGTCTACGGCGGCAAGCAACCGCCCGGCAAGGTGGTGATCAAGGACCGCATCGCCGACATCATCTTCCAGTTGCTGCAACTGCGGCCGGAAGAGTTCTCGGTGCTGGCCACCATGAATCTGAACGGCGACTACCTGTCCGACGCGGTCGCGGCGGAAGTGGGTGGCATCGGCATCGCGCCGGGCGCCAACATCGCCGACTACATCGCCGTGTTCGAGGCCACCCACGGCACCGCGCCCAAGTACGCCAATCTGGACAAGGTCAACCCCGGCTCGCTGATGCTGTCGGGCGTGATGATGCTGCAATACATGGGCTGGACTGAAGCCGCCGAGCTGATCGAGTCGGCGCTGACCGGGGTGATCGCCGACAAGACCGTGACCTACGACTTCGCCCGGCTGATGGACGGCGCCACCGAGGTACCCACCAGCAAATTCGGCGACCTGATGATCGCCAAGATGCGGGAGCAGGGTCCCGCGCTGCGCAAGGAGATCGAAAGCCGTCGCCGCGCGCTGGAGGCGGCCCGCAAGGAGCTGGAAGCCGCCCGCGTGGCTGATCCGGTGCAGGCGATGATCGCCTCCGGCCGCATGCCGAACACCGTGGGCGGCATCATGTCGTCGGTAGTCACCGTCAGAAACGACGATCCGGTCAACGCCGCCATGCACCTGATGATCGAGAAGAACGTCAATGCGGTGATGGTCGAGCCCGACGCCAGTGGCCAATGGGGCATCATGACCGATCTTGACGTGCTCAAGAAGGTCATCAGCGCCAACCGCTCGCCGGCGCGGGTCAAGGTCGGCGAGATCGCCAACCGGCCGCTGGTGACGGTCAAGCGCGACATCTCGTTGGCGGAAGCCTCGCAGAAGATGGCTGCGGCCAACGTCCGCCGCGTGGTGGTCGAGATGGACGGCAAGCCGGTGGGCATGGTGACCGATCACGACCTGTTCCGCACCGTGGAAGTGTTCGGCTGGGGTCCGGACGCTTGACCCCCGCCGGCTGACGCCGGAACCGACAGCGGCGTTCCCGCCCTAGCCTTTGGGTTGGGCGGGAACGCCGCTATTTTATTGAGCTAAAACAAAATGATGCTCAGCCTGCTGTTTGGCCTGATCGTGGGTTTCGCGCTGGGCCTGACCGGCGGCGGCGGTTCCATCTTCGCCGTGCCGCTGCTGGTCTACGGCCTGGGTACGCCCGTGCATGAGGCGGTGGTGATCTCGCTGGCGGCGGTGGGAATGACAGCGCTGGGCGGCGGATTGGCGCGGTTGCGCGACGGCGAGGCCGAATTGCGGACCGCCGTGATTTTCGGTCTGTCCGGGATTCTTGGGGCGCCGCTGGGCGCGTGGCTGAACTCCAGATTTCCCGCAACGGCGCTGCTGGCCGGATTCGCGCTACTCATGCTGGCGGTAGCGACGCGGATGTGGCGGCAGGCCAGCCGTCGCCCGGAGGAAACCCGCATCATCCGCGCCGGCGGCGATGGGGATGCTGATACCGCCGGTCCCGCCTGCCGCTATGATCCCAGTGGCCGGCTGCGCTTCACCTCGCGCTGCGCAGTGCGGCTGGCGTTGACCGGTTCGGCGACCGGGCTGCTGTCCGGGCTGTTTGGCGTTGGCGGCGGCTTTTTGATCGTCCCGGCGCTGGTCCTGGTCGCCTCCTTGCCGATGCGGCGGGCGGTGGCGACCTCGCTGTGGGTTATTGCCATCATCAGCGCGTTGGGCTTTGCCTCCCATCTGCTGGCTGGCGCCCGGCTGGACCTGGAATTGACGGCGGGCTTCGTCGGCGGCGGGTTGGCGGGCATGGCGCTGGGCATCGGGGTGGGCCGACGCATCGCCGGTCCGGCCTTGCAAAAGCTGTTCGCTGGGATGATCGCGGCGGTGGCGGTGTTTATGTTGGTCAGGCTGGCGGTTGGCTGAAACTCCAGCCAGGCGGTTCTCAAATGGAGATAATTGGACATTTCTGGATAGCTATGGATAGAAAAATGGCTCGCGCATGAAAACTGCCGCCCTCCGCATCACGCCGGAAATACTCCGGTTGATCGCCGACATTGACGAATTCAAGGGCGCTTGGCGAGCCATGACGGCGCTTGCGCCGGAACGGCTGGCCGTCCTGCGGCGCGTCGCCACGATTGAGAGCATCGGCTCTTCCACCCGCATTGAGGGCGCCAGTCTGTCGGATCGCGAGGTTGAAGCGCTGCTCGGGCGGCTGGGCCAAACCGCTTTCATCAGCCGCGACGAACAGGAAGTAGCCGGCTATGCCGAAGTGATGGACGCCATTTTCGAGAGCCATGCGGCGATTCCCCTGACTGAAAACCATATCAAACAGCTTCACGCCATGCTGCTGCGGCACGCCAGCAAGGATGAGCGGCATCGAGGGGAATATAAGAAGCTGCCGAATCATGTGGAAGCCTTTGGACCCACCGGTGAAAGTTTGGGCATCATCTTCGCCACGGTCTCACCCTTCGATACGCCGCTGCGGATGCAGGAACTGTTGGTGTGGACCCGCGAGAGTTTGAGCGACGCCAGCTTGCACCCGCTCCTGGTGATCGGGATGTTTGTGGTGGAATTCCTGGCCATCCATCCCTTTCAGGATGGCAACGGGCGCTTGTCGCGGGTACTCACGACCCTGCTCCTGCTGCAAGCCGGCTATGCCTACGCGCCGTTCAGTTCGCTGGAAAACATCGTCGAGCACAACAAGGACAGCTATTACCTGGCGTTGCGGCGCACGCAGGGAACGCTGGACAGCGATGCGCCCGACTGGGAACCATGGCTGCTGTTCTTTTTGCGGTCGCTGAAGCGGCAGAAGGATCGGCTGGCGACGAAAATCGCCCGCGAGATGGTCTGGGAGGGTCTGCACCCCGATGCTTTGGCGATACTGGAACAGGCGCGCGCCGCAGGGCAAATCACCACCGGTCAAGCTGAAAAGCTGACCGGTGCGCCGCGTCCGACCGTCAAGGCGCGACTTGGCGAACTGGTCAAACGGGGTCTGCTGGTGCGGCGCGGCCAGGGACGGGGGGCGTGGTATGGCCTGCCACCCTCGCACGGGGAGCAGGAGCGGTCAGGGGAATAGGGATGCTTCCAGAAATGAGGGTATCGTTGCCGGTCCTGGCGGCGTTCTCCTCTCAATACATCGCTCGCGAAATCCGATGACGCAGGTCGGGCGGCGGGCTGGTGCTCAAATACTGCCTGCCTTCCCGTGTCAAACTCCGTCCTGCCGGCGAGGTTTCGATCAGTCCCAAGCGCACCAGATATTCTGCCGTTTCCACGAAATCTTGGCGGTGCGTCAAACCCAGCGCCTGACTCAGGGTAGCTTCGGAAACCGCGCCGTGCTGTTTGAGATAATGGAGGAAGCGACGCGCCACGTCGTCAAGGCCGTTATAGTCAATGCCCTGCGCTTCGTAGAAAGCCGCGATGTTCTCAGTCGTCATGATGGCCGCAACTTCAATGAATGGCGGTCTATTACCCGTTTCCCGCAACAGGCGGGTGAAATAGTGTTTGCGGAGAACTTCACTCAGGGCGCGGACGCTACGGCGCGGATTGCAACGCATCCGGGCGGCAATTTCGTAGCAGGCTTCGCGCGACAGTTCCGCGCCATCCAGGCAATCTTTGCCGTGCAGCCAAATGATGCCGGCCATTTCATGCAGTGTGTACGGGCGTAACCAAGTCTTATGGGGCCGGCTTTGGAAAGCTTCCGACAGCTTGCCCTGATCCGTGGTCGCCAGCAGAAACACGACTCGATTGAAGTGGTAGCGCCTACCTTCGATGGTGGTGATCCGGTCATCATCCATTGCACTCAGAAGAGCCGTCGCTATCGAACTTGGAATGCTATGCACTTCATCGATGAAGACCAGGCAGGGATCAATTGACACCATTGCTGTCCCGCTTGCATTGGGAACCAATCCTTCCTGGGTAAGTCGTTCCAGCAGGTCACCGGGGCGGCGCGGATCGGAACCGCTCAAGAAAATCGGTTCGCGGTTTAATAGCATGGCGCCGATTTTCCGCACCAAAGTGGTTTTGCCCACTCCGGCTGGACCCACCAATAGCGTATCCGGGAAGCGTTCGCCGGTTTCTTTCGAGAACAAAGCCTGTTCCACCAAACGCTCCACGGTTTCACTTTGGCCGATCATGCCCAGGGCATTGACTGGGGGCGGCCAGCTTTGCTCGGTGGTCGGGTTGGACGGAGCGGTAGGTTGCGCAGTCGTCGGTAAGCGATCCGGGACTGGCATGATTGGAGGATCTGGCGGCGTGCTGAATTCCCCCGGCGATGAACCGGCTTTGGGGACCGACACAGCCGGAGGTTCCTCCGAGGCGGCGGCCATATCGTCCGGGGGGCCAGAGCGAGCGGAGGTCACAACGGCAGGCGCGGAAGGTTCCCAGTTCAACAATTTGTCAACTTCCGGCAGGCCGAGTACGCGATGTGTGACCGGCCATTGCATCGCTGGCTTGCAGGATTCCGTGATTCCTGCGGTTTCCCTGCGCAGCAGCACGCTGATCACACAGCCGCCGATCTGGACAAGGGGCGTCTTTCCTGCTTCCACGGCGAACAGTTCCACCAGCCAGCCGCCCCAACGCAACCGGTTGGCGCGATCCATCGCTGCATCGCCGGAACGCGCTTGCGCGGCGCGGGCCAGCGTCTGTTTCAACATTTCGCAACGAGGGATGGAGAGCGGCGAGCGCGGCTGGAGCGACGCGGCGGCGAGTCCGTCTTCCACCGCCTCCAAGGTGTTGCTGATTTGTTCGACAGCATGAGTCAGGCGGGCGGTTTCGATTTGGTCGTTATTCGACGCCTTGACCTCCACCGCGATCAACTGGAACGTCCCCGCTGTCTCGTCTTTCCATAACACCAGCAAATCGCAGCGATCCTCCAGCGCCCGCTTCCCCGTCCGCAGCCAAAGCCGCGCCAGCGGGTGATCGACGGAGAGCACGAGCGCGCCCGGATAACGGCGCTGCAAGTCACGGGCGGCGAACAGCAGACCGGCGAAGCCGATGACCTTTTTCTGATCGGGTTGCCCATCCTGCTTTCGGATGATGTCCAGCACTCCGCTGCCCAACAGCCGTGCGCCCTGATGCAGCAACCGGCTCATGTGTTCCGGGGTCACTGTCAGGTTGAGCGGGTGAGCGAATACCGGCCGAATCAGACGGGCCAGCGGACCAAAATCCCGTGCCGCCAGAAACGTGTCGCGCATCCCTTCGCGCCGTTCCCAGATCCGCACCGACTGCATCCCGGCTTCGGACGGCAGCGCCCGGTCGGCAAGGAACAGCCAGCGCGCGGCGGGACGATCCCCTTGCAGAATTGCGTCGGCGGTATGGGCCAGCGCTTCGGCGTCGGCGTAGGCATGAGGCGTCACGTCCCGCTGATTACCCTCCAACTCGTTCATCAACAGCAGGAATTCGCTGAACGGCGATTCACCCGGCTGCGGGCGCAGTTCGATGCGACCGGACCGGCGATCCAGTTGCACGTCGTAGCGGATGCAGAACGGACTCATCGGCAGATTCCGCCCCGCGCCCCGCTGGCGCAGGCGAATGGTGGATTCATCGAAAATCGCCGCGACGTGGCAGGGCCGCGCCTTGATTCGGTTCACGATGTCGCCCAGGTCCGGCGGTTCATCGCTCAGACAGGTTTCGTCCAGATGCAACTGCAACCGGTCGGCAGCGATTTTTTCCTGGACCTCATCTTCCTTTTGGGTATCGCTGAAACTCAGCGCGGCGCGCAGGCGATCCGCGTGCTGGGCCGTGGCGTAAATCGCCGCATCCACCGCTGCCAGTTTCTGGCCACCCCGATAGCGGGGATCGTTGAGCAGTCGCACCAACTCCATCATCAGATTTTCGGGCTGCGGCGGGTTGATCAGGGCCACGCGCAACGGATAGGGATGGTTTGGGTGCAGAATGATGTACTGGTCCAGCGCCTGATGCAGGGCGCGGGCGCCATCGGCTCCCGAGCAGGCATTGATCAGGTTCTCGAACACCGGCAACCCTTCAACCTGGCTGGTGAGCGGGAGCAACTGGTTCAAGCCGTGCCCCGCCGGCAGGCTGCCCAGCCGCACCACAGACAGGAATTGCTCTGGGCGCTCCAGCTCTTCGCGGACCACCTCCCGGTCGTCAGCGTCCAGGGCGGTGCTCTTGGCAAGCCCGCGCAGCAGGGTCGAGAGCCGTTCGTTGCGCCACAGATAGAGGGGATGGGTCGGCAGCAGCACCGCTTTGGCGGCCAGCTTGCCGTTGGGTAAATGGACCCGCACCTGCACGATGTCGAGCGCCAGAAGGGCTTCCAGCGTCGCCCGCGCCCAATCGGGACTGCTCGACGCCATGACGTGATAGTTTTCCTGGGTCTCGCGGTACAGGTTGGCGGCCAGTTCCAAATAGCAGCGAACCTGTGCCAGGACCTCGGGTCGCCCGTCCAGCCAGGAACGGGCGTGATAGATCAGCTTGCCGAGATGGGGCAACAGAGTGGTGCGCACCGCCTGAAATTCGCGCCAAGTCGCGGCCAGTTGGGTGTGGCGTCTGATCAATCCGGGCAGATCCTCATCCCAGGCCGTCAGCAGCGCCTCCAGCGAAAGCTCCTCGCCCTCGATAGTCACGACGCGATCCGGGCGCACGAAAACCGGAGAACGATCCGCCGCGCTGGCCAGTGCGATCGGCAGGAAGGTTTCCGCCGTGTCCAGAAAACCGCCCCAATTTTCCTGACTGCAAAACGCCTGAACCCAATCCAGCACTTTGCGGTTGACCGCTGTCGTTCCGGTTACCTCGCGCTGGCTGGACGGCAGTATCACGGGAATTTCGATGTCCTCGCTGGGCGTCTCAGCGAAGGCTTCCCAAGCCTCATCAATGGCATCAGCAATAGCGGCCAAGTCTTCCTCGCGTCCATCCAGCAGCGCGTCGGAGGATTCAGCAGCAAACGTCGGCGGAATGGGCGGGGGTGGTGGAGACGGCGGGGGCGGATTAATTTCTACCGGCTCATCTTGCGGCGGACGCGCCACGACCAGCGCCTTAGCAAGACCCAGCGTATCCTCGACACCGCGCTGGATCGCGTCCATATACGCTTCCACGGCGGCGACCGCTTCGGTCATTTCCGCTTGCCGCGTGGGATTTTGGTAGCGCCGTCGTGCTCGGGCGCGCAGGTCGGAAGCTCGGAGGGTTTTAACTTGCCTGACGGTAGCCAGGTTCAGGGCAAGCCGTTTGCTCACATGATCCGGGCCGAACAAGTTTTCATCCACCAAGAGGCCGAGAGCCGGCAAGGCCAGCCACGGAGCGCGATTGCCGT
>WBUJ01000031.1 GCA_008933795.1 Candidatus Contendibacter sp.
GCGGGAGCGGGCGGCGCGGCGGGTTCCGCGACCGGCAGTGTCTTGGCGGCTTGCTCCTGCTCCAATAATTGATTGGCTGTCTTGGATCCCGTGTAATCCGCGATTTCCCGCAGGGTCGGAATCCGCAGGGTTGCGCCGATCCTCAAGCTATCCATATTGTTGGCTTTGGAAAACGCCCTTGGATTGGCCTTCAGCAGAGCTTTCATCATGTGCTCCTTGCCAATCGATGGATCGGGGCGAACCTTGGTGGCGATATCCCACAACCGTTCGTTCGGCGCGACGGGACCGTATTGATCGTTGCCTTTGTACAAGCGCGAGGGCGGTTCGTCCACCTTGGTCGACGGTTCTGCCAGGCCCGCCGCCAGCGGCTGTGGCGACTCCGGAATCGTGGACGCAGGAGACTTGGCTCCCACCGCCGATGACGACGCGGCCGCTCTGGTCGGCATGGCTGGGGCCGGCAAGGACTCGGCGAACGCGGCAACCATGGGAACCGAGACATCGCTCACCAGATAGGCTTGCGACAGCGAATCCCGCTCCATGCGCGGCGCGTGCTTGTCGACTGCGGCCAGCAAGGCGGAGGTATCCATGGACGCCGTCGGTGGGTCCGGCGTGGCGCTCGACGCGGGTTCCGGCGCCTCGATCCTGGAAACCACGGCTGGCGGCGCGGGAGCGGCGGACGCCTGCTGTTCCGGTTTTGGCGTTGCGACTTCAGCCTCCGACACGATTGCGGCGGGGGGCTGGGCAGCGGCCGTCACCATTTCCGAAACCGCCAGGAACAACAGCGGAGTGACCGAAACCGGCTCCGCCAGACTGGCGACGGATGACGCGGCGGCATCGGGAACATTCGATTCCGGGGCCGCCGCTGCGACCGCCGGTTCGGCGGCTGGCGCAACCGGCTCCGACGCAGCCGTAACCAGCGTGGAGACCGGCTGGGCGACTGTCTGAAGCAGCGCGGGTGGCGCGGCCGCCACCACGGTCGGTTCGAGCGCCGCCGGCGGCTCCAGCGGGAACACTTCTGGCGTGTTGGTCGCGGCCTTTGACGCGGGTAGTTCCGTCGCCGTGGGCGCGGGGCCGCGCGACGCAGCGGCCGCCACCGCAGGCGCCGCCGTGGATTCCACCCCCGCCAGATGGCGGGCGGCGGCGGAGCCGGTCATGGCGGCGATTTCCTGGAAACTGGGAATGCGCAGCGTGGCGCCGATCCTCAACCCGCCGATCCCGGCCTTGCCAAAGGCGTGAGGATTGGCCTGGAACAGGGCCTGCATCATCTGCTCGCGGGTGATGGCGGGATCGGGGCGCACCTTGAGCGCGATGCCCCACAGGCCCTCGCCCACGGCCACCGGTCCGTAAGTATCGCCCGGCCGATAAATCCGCACCGGAGCCGGCGTCGCTTCCACCGGGAGCGTCGCCGGATCGGGCGCTCCGCCAGCTTGGGCCAGCAGCGGCGCCGCCGGCTTGGAGGCCGGATCATCGCCACCATCGCTCCGCGCGTCGGGTTCAGGTGGCGCGGCCACGGTCGCCAGCGCCGATTCCGGACGCGGCGCGGGTTCGACGACGGGCGGCGCGGGCGCGGCGGCGGGCGTGTTCAATACGGTCTTGCTGCGGTCGCCAGGCCGTCGGGCCAGCCGCTGAACCGGATCAAGAAAGACGGTGAACTCGCGAAAGGTCTTGCCGCGCGGCCAGTCGAACTCCACCAGCAACCCCAGCGACGGCTCCTGGATCGGCCGGGTCGAAATCACCTTGACGTAGACTTGGCCCTCGGCGTTGTACTCCACCGAAAACACCAGATTCGCCAGCGCGGGGGCCCGTTCCAGATCGAATTCCTTGAACATCGGCGCGGGCGCCAGTTTGACCGAGACCTTGCCCAATTCCTCCGGCGCGAGCGCCGGCAGCGGAATTCGGGCGTCGAACAACTGGTTCAAGGCGGAATGGACCTGGATTTCGCCGATGTCCAGAGCCAGGGCGCAGGCGGGTCCCAACAGCAACGGCGTCAGCCAAGCCAGACCACCCGACGCGAGTCCGGACGCGGCGCGCGCGCCCGTGCAGCCCGCGCCAAGCAGGGCGCGCATCAAACGGAAGGGTTTGCGGGTCATGGACGAATCCTCCGAAGCGGATGACGGCGCGGCCAGACGGATTTCCGCTGGCTCGACTCGCCGCGATCATTATGACCTAATTCTAGCCCGCCAAGCGGGCAACCCCTATCAAGGCCCGTTGAAATCCCGTAGAAATCCACGCCACGGCTCGTCACCCGGACGAGGATTTCACCGCCCCGGCGGCAATCAGCGCCGCTCCCAGGCGCCGGTCGCCTTCGATAATGTGCTTGATCAGCCAGTCCTTGAGCGCCTGCAGGGTCAGCATCAGGCTGGCGCTGTCGAACTGGCGCTGGATGCTGAGCAGATCCTCCACCAGCTTGCGGTGCGCCTGCTGGTGGACGAGGGCATCCGCATAGCCATACTGGTCCATCAGTCGTTCCTCGGTCTCGAAGTGATGACGAGTGAAGACGATCAGTTCGTCCAGCAGCACCGCGATGTGTTCCGCCTCCTGGCCGGTTTTCACGGCGTCGCCGACGCGGTTCAGCAACGCCGCCAGCCGGGCGTGCTGTTCGTCGATCACCGGTACCCCGACCGACAACTTCTCGCTCCATTCCAGAAACGCCATCTTCACCGGGTTTCCGTTCAGCAGCGTCGATTCGTACCGGGTCCAGACATTCTTGCCCCGCGCCTTGCTCCGATACATGGCGGCGTCGGCGTGGCCGAGCAGGGTTTCCATGTCGTCGCCATCGTCCGGGGCGATGCAAAAACCGATGCTGGCGCCTACCTGGCACGCGTGCCCGGTCAGCGGAAACGGCTCGGCCAGCACTTCGATCACCTTGCCAGCCACCCGCGCCGCATCGCTCGGTTCCCCCAGCCGGGGTAACAGAATGACGAATTCATCGCCGCCCGTGCGCGCTACGGTATCGGATTCGCGGACGCAGTTTCGGAGGCGCTGGCCCACCGCCTGAAGCAGGGCGTCGCCGGTTTCGTGGCCGTAGGTGTCGTTCACGGTTTTGAAACCATCCAGGTCCAGCAGGAGCAGGGCGAACGGCGTCTTGTCGCGCTTGCGCTGGATCAGCGCCTGCCTGAGGCGATCGAAGAACAGCGCGCGGTTGGGAAGATCGGTGAGTGGATCGTAAAACGCCAGATAATTCAATTGCCGCTGGGTGCGATTCTGTTCGGTGATGTCGAGCGCCACCCCCACGATGGCGGGACGCCCTTCGTAATCGACGATTTCCCCGTTGATCTCGACGTCGATCAGGCGGCCATCCTGGCGGACGGCGCTGAAGGTAGAGTGGATGCGGCCGATCCCGCCGTCCGAACGGTGGCGGAGACTGGCTCCAACCTGTTCCCGGTCGGCTTGGGCGGTCAGATCCAGCGGTCCCATCCGCCCCGCGATGTCCTCCACCGCGTAGCCGAAAATGGCGGCGAATTTGGGATTGACATAGACGAACCGGTCATCCTGGATGATGTAGATCCCCACCAAGGATTGCTCCACCAGGCCCCGGAACTTGGCTTCGGCGGTCTTGCGCTCCTGCACTTCGCGGCGCAGATGGCGGTTGAGGCGATGGATATGCAGCAGAATCAAGCCGCCCGCCAGCGCCAGCGCCAGCGCCAGCGCCAAAACCCCATACAACCAAAGTCGGTCTATTTCCAGATCGGCTTTGTAGAGAAGCCGTTGCGGGGAAACCGTGTCCGGCAACGAGCCTACGTTGGCGTCGGCATCGGCGATGCGCTGCCCGACGCATTGAAACGGATAGTTCCACTTCGATTGCAACGTCACCGGCTCCAGCAGTTCGGTGCGCGCCGGCGGCGGCCCAGCCAGCGCGGCGGCCAGAACCAGCCAGATTGACGCGCTCCAGCCGCGCCGGTGGGTTCCGCCGCGATGGCGCTCTCGATGCCCTCTCTCTTCGTTGGACGCACTGCGGGCGCTCGTCAGGGACACGCCGAACCAGGGGCGCAACGAACGGAAGGATTTACGGGTCACGAATCACTCCTCTGGGGTGGGCGGCGGCGCGGCCGGGTAAATTTCCGCCGGCGTCGACGCGCCGCCATCATCTTACCTATTCTAGCTAGAATGTTGGCTTGCCACGCTGGCAACCCCTGCCGGGAGCCAGTTGAAATCCACTCGACTCCACGGATCATCCCCATGCCCGCCGATCATGATGGCTTGCCGCCCAGCGCCGAACCGGCGTCCAGCGCAACCCCCGCCGCCGCCCCGGATCCCGCCGCTCGCCTGCTGGCGTTGCTGCGCGAACTGACGCGGGAAATCCGCCCGTCGGAACGGCTGGCGGCGACCCTCACCCTGGACAGCCATCTGGAGCGGGACTTGGCGTTGGACAGTTTGGCGCGCGCCGAGCTGCTGCAACGGATCGAGCGGACCTTCCACGCGCGCCTGGACGAACGGATGCTGCTGGCCGAAACCCCGCGCGATCTGCTGGCACTGATCCTGGGGGAGAGCGGCGAACCGGCCAGGCCGGCGCCGGCGACCGTCGGGCCGACGCCGGGATGGGAAGCCTTGGCAACCGAAACCCCGGAACGCGCCACGACCCTGCCGGACATGCTGGAATGGCACGAACGCTGTAATCCCGACCGGGTGGCGATCCAGATTTACGGCAACGACGAGCGAATCACCGCCACCTTCACCTACGCCGGTCTGGTTCGGGGCGCGCGGGCGGTGGCGGGCGGGCTGCAAGCGCGCGGGCTGCAACCGCGCCAGACCGTGGCTCTCATGCTGCCCACCGGGGCCGATTACTTTCTCGGCTTCTTCGGCATCCTGCTGGCCGGCGGCGTGCCGGTGCCGATCTATCCACCGGTCCGGCCCTCGCAACTCGAGGAACATCTACGCCGCCACGCCCGGCTGTTGACCAACGCCGAGACCGTGATGCTGATCACCGTGCCCGAGGCGAAACTGGTGGCGCGGCTGCTTCAGTCCCAGGTCGAGGCATTGCGCCACATCGTCACCGTGGCCGAATTGCAACAGGCGGCGGCAGCGTGGAAGGCTGTGCCGGCGCGCACCGCCGATCTCGCCTTCCTGCAATACACCTCCGGCAGCACCGGCGATCCCAAGGGCGTGATGCTGACCCACGCCAACCTGCTGGCCAATTTGCGCGCCATGGGTCCTCACGCGGGAGTCAGCTCCAACGACGTGTTCGTCAGTTGGCTGCCGCTGTATCACGACATGGGCCTGATCGGCGCTGGTCTGGGCAGCCTGTACTACGCCTTCCCGCTGGTGGTGATGTCGCCGCTGAGCTTCCTGGCCCGGCCGGCGCGCTGGCTGTGGGCGATTCACCACCATCGCGGCACGCTGTCGGCAGCGCCCAACTTCGCCTACGAACTGTGCGCGCGCGCCATTCAGGATCACGAAATCGAGGGTTTGGACCTGAGTTCCTGGCGCATGGCGCTCAACGGCGCGGAGCCGGTCAGCCCAGCGACCCTGGAACGGTTCGTCGCCCGCTTTGGCCGCTACGGCTTTCGGCCCGAGTCAATGGCGCCGGTGTACGGACTGGCGGAATGCTCGGTGGGACTGGCCTTGCAGCGGCCAGGGCGGGCGCCGGTCATCGACCGGGTGCGGCGCGACCGGTTCATGGCGACCGGCCGGGCCAAACCGGCCGACGCCGACGATACCACTGCTTTGCTGTTTCCGTCCTGTGGCCAGCCGATTCCCGGCCACCAGATTCGGATCGTGGATGACCAGGGCCGGGAATTGCCGGAGCGCCAGGAAGGCAAGGTGGAATTCAGCGGGCCATCCACCACCGCCGGCTACTATCGCAATCCGGACGCCACCCGCCGGCTGTTCCCGCACGGCGACGCCTGGCTGGATTCCGGCGATCGCGGCTACCTGGCCGGCAGCGACCTGTATCTGACTGGGCGTGTCAAGGACCTGATCATCCGGGGCGGGCGCAACATTTATCCCTACGAACTGGAGCAAGCGGTCGGCGAAATCCAGGGCATCCGCAAGGGCTGCGTGGCGGTGTTCGCCAGCGCCGATCCGGCCACCGGCAGCGAGCGGCTGGTGGTGGTCGCCGAAACCCGCGCCACCCAGCCGGAGGCCCTGGAGCGCTTGCGGCAGCAGATTCAGAGCGCCGGCGTGGATTTGCTGGGACTACCGCCGGACACCGTGGTGCTGGCGCCGCCGCACGCGGTGCTGAAAACCTCCAGCGGCAAGATTCGCCGGGCGGCGCTGCGGGAGCTGTACGAGCGCAACCTCATCGGCCGCAGCGGGCGAGCGTTGTGGCTGCAACTGACGCGGATCGCGCTCGCCAGTGGCTGGGCGCGGGCGCGACGGCTGGGCCGTGGCGCGGGGGAACGACTGTACGCCGCCCATGCCTGGAGCGTGTTCGGGCTGCTGGCGCCGGGCGTGTGGCTGGGCATCATGACCCTGCCGAAAATGGAATGGCGCTGGGCGTTGAGCCGCGCCGCCACCTGGCTGCTGGCCCAGTTGACCGGTACGCCGCTGACGGTGCGGGGCCTGGAGCATCTGCCGGATGGTCCCTGCGTGCTGGTCGCCAACCACTCCAGCTATCTGGACGCCTATGTGCTGATGGCGGCGATTCCGCGCCCGTTCCACTACGTCGCCAAGCGGGAGCTGCTGGACAACCGCTGGCTCGGCCAACCGTTGGAGCGGATCGGCACGCTGTTCGTCGAACGCTTCGACGTGCAACGCGGCGTGGACGAGGCGCGCAAGGTGGCCGAGGCGGCGCGCGCCGGGCAGTCGCTGGGCTTTTTCCCGGAGGGTACCTTCGCCCGGATGCCGGGGTTGCTGCCCTTTCGCATGGGCGCGTTTCTGGCGGCGGCGCGGGCCGGAGCGCCGATCGTGCCGGTCACCATTCGGGGGACGCGCTCGATCCTGCGCGCCGGGTCGTGGTTTCCGCGCCGGGGCCGGCTGGAGGTGATCGTTGAGCCGCCGCTCTCGCCCGATGGCGAGGATTGGGCGGCGGCGGTGCGATTGCGGGACGCGGCGCGGGCGGCGATTCTGCGCCATTGCGGCGAGCCGGATTGGGGGGGATAGCCCCGCCGGGTGGTTATCCGCCACGGCAACCGGCCCGGTCGGGGCCGGTTGCGATCCGGTTCAACGGCAGGCCGCGGGCAGATATTGATCGGGGATGTCGCTGGCGGATTCCGTCGCGCCTGCCAATGGTCTGGCGCCGGCGGGCGGGTTGGCGTTGCCGCAGACCCAGACCAGCCGACCATCGGAGCCGAGATAGGGCGTCAGCCGTAGCGTGCGCTCCCTGATGGCGGCGTCCGCTTGATCGCCGAAGACCAGCACGATGGCGCCGCCGTCGATCCCATATCCCTGCAGATACTTGGCCGAATCGCCTTCGAAGCCAAGCCTCAGTTCATCGTTGGACTGCGGCAACCGCTTGTGCTCGGCGTAATACTCGGCCATGGTTTGCTCAAGCAGGTCGCTTTCGGCCAGCACGCTGGCGACTTGGGCTCGCACCGTGTAATCCTGATAGGCGGGAATGGCGATGGCGGCCACGATGCCGGCCACCGCCACGCCGACCAGGGCGCCGCCGTCGCCAGCCATCAGGATTTCCACCGGCGTTTGTTCGTAATGGACGCTGAAGCCGACGCGGTCCGGCGTGGCCTCCAGCGCCAAGCCGATGGCGCCCTCCACCGGCAGTTCGAGCGCGCCGGCGCTCGGCATGTCGGCCAGGGAGATCGTGGCGCCGAGCAGGTCGCCCAGCAGTTGCAAACCACCCAAATAGGCGTAGTAGACCTCGCGCTGGGCGTTGCGGGTGACGGCGGAAACGCCCAGCAGGGCGCGCTCGGGCGCATAGCCTTGCGACTGTTTCAACCAGTGGCCCAGTTCGGTATCCAGGTTTCCGGCGGCTCGATCCGCCAGCGCCTGCGGCACGTCGGCGAAAACCAGCCAGGAGCCGTCTTCGATCCAATAGAGGTGGGTGTTCATCCGCGCGAGCAACGCCTGGAACGCCGCCTCCTTGCCGGCGGCGTCGGTCGGCTCGTCGTCCCGATCCATGCCGATGCCGCCGGGGATGGTCAGGTGTTGCACCTCCACCTTGCCGATCTTCAGAGTCTCGCGCCGCCAGTGGAAGCGTTGCCCAAGTTCGTCCAGCTTGCGGTAGATCGCTGGCTGGTCGTTGACGCGCAGGGCGCCGTAGCGGCCGTGGGCGTCCTCGAAACCGATCAACTCGGGTCCGATCAGTTTCAACCACTCCACCGGCACGATGCCATACTGTTGCCCGAGCAGGGCGACGCCGTCGCGATATTCCCTGGCCGCTTCCGCGCCGAAATCGGCGGTCAAATTATTTTCGAAGGCGGCCAGGCGTTCGGCGTCCGGCAGCATCAGGCTGATGGCCCAGCGCGGCTTGCCAGCCGTTTTGAGGTCGGCGCGGTATTGCCGCGCGGCGAGGTAGCCGAGCAACCTGGCTTGCGGCGCTTCCAGACGGACTTGCAAGCGACCGCGACCGTCCACCGTGCCCCAGCCGAACGCCAGACTTTGAGTCTTGTCCAGCAGGTCACGCGCCAGGGCGGCGCCCGGCCCGTTCGGCACCTGGGCGGAGGCGATGCCGGTCAGCCCCTTCAGGCTCATCCAGCCGAACAAGCCTTGGCCCGAGTCGTCGATTTGCCGTTCGATGTCGTGCAACCGATGACCGCGCGTCTGCTTCAGTTGCTCGATCCACTGATCCAGCAACATGGGGGTGGCGGTCATGCCGATGAGCCCGTACACGCGCCGGCTCGCGGCGTCGAACCGCACGAAGCCGCCCTTGACCAGGACACCCTTCCCTTCGGCGTCGAGCGGCGCTTTGAGCAATGGCGTGTCTGCCGCCAATGCGGCGAGGCGCGCGTTCAGCTCATCCACGCTGGCGACATCGAGTCGAGAGCTGAACAGGGAAAGGGTGCTGGCCGGACTGATCGTATCGCTGTTGTCGATGGCGACGATTTCCAGCGGCGCGTCGAGATCGCCGAGCAACAAGGTCAACGCGGGCGTGAGGCCCGTATCGGCAAGGGTCTTGTCCTTGCGCACGGCCTCGCGGAGCGCGGCGACGATGCGCGCGTGCGGTTCGCTGGCGAGGGCGGGATCGAGCGGACGCCCGTTCGGCGCGGACAAGAGCCCCCACGCCGACGGAATGCGGAGATAGGCGACGGTGTGTTCGGGCAAGCGTTCGCGCAGCCAAGCGGGCTGCGCGATGGCTTGGGCGGCGCGCGGCGGAAGCGCGGGGACGGGCACGCGGGCAGGCGCGGCGGGCGTGGACGCGGGCGCAGATGTACTCGCCTGTTCGTTCCGGCCACAGGCGCCAAACAGGGTGCAGGCGATGACGCCCGCCAAAGCAAGCTGGTGATGGCGTTTCATCGGGATTCTCGAATCAAGGCTCGTGGAAAGACGCTTCCTGTCCGTGGTAGACGCGGCGGACTGGAAGATGGGCATCGTGGAGCGGGTCGATTTCCCGCAATTTCATATTAGGTAATACCAATCCTCGCGCGCCGAAATTCTCGTCGTGGCGCGGTGACTTTTGCGCGATGGTTCGGGCGCCGACCGCGAAAGATTGCTGCTATCATCCGCGCTTCCTCGCCCGACCCAGGAGAGTGTTCGCGATGCTGCGTTTCCGTGGAAGCCCCGCCCTGTCACCGTTCCGTCGGCAAAAACTGCTGGCTGCGCTGCGTCGGCGGGTTTCGACCATCACCGATGTCTACGCCGAGTTCGTGCATTTCGTGGACGGTTCGCTGACGACGCATGATCGCGAGGTGCTGGATCGGTTGCTGCACTACGGCCCCACCGCCACGCAGCGGCATCTCACCGGCGAACCGATTTTGCTGGTCATCCCCCGTCCCGGCACGATTTCGCCCTGGTCCTCCAAAGCCACCGACATCGCCCATAACTGCGGTTTGCAACACGTTCGTCGCATCGAACGCGGCGCAGCGTATTACCTGGAAGCCGCGCCACGGTTGACCGTCGATGATCGGGCTGCGCTGCAACCGCTGCTGCACGACCGGATGACCGAGGCAGTGTTATCGCCGGACGACGATCCTGCCATTCTATTTGCCCGCGCCGAACCCGCGCCGCTGGCGACCGTGGACGTGCTGGGCGGCGGATGGGAGGCGTTGGTGACCGCCAACCGCGAATTGGGACTGGCGCTGTCGGAGGATGAGATCGACTACCTGCTGGACAGCTTCATCCGGCTGGCGCGCAATCCGACCGACGTGGAACTGATGATGTTCGCGCAGGCCAATTCCGAACACTGCCGGCACAAGATTTTCAACGCCGACTGGATCGTGGACGGCGTGAAGCAGGAGCGCTCGCTGTTCGCCATGATCCGCCATACCCATCATTGCCATCCCGACGATGTGCTGTCGGCCTACAGCGACAACGCGGCGGTGATGACGGGTTTCCCCGCCGGGCGCTTCTTCCCCGATCCGACGGATGGCGAATACCGCTACCACCCGGAGGATGTTCACATCTTGATGAAGGTGGAAACGCACAATCACCCGACCGCGATTTCCCCCTTTCCCGGCGCAGCCACTGGCTCTGGCGGCGAAATCCGCGATGAGGGCGCGACCGGGCGCGGCGCGAAGCCGAAGGCGGGTCTGTGCGGCTTCTCGGTCTCCAGTCTGCGGATTCCTGATTTCATCCAGCCGTGGGAACAGGATTATGGCAAGCCGGGGCGGATCGCGTCGGCGCTGGACATCATGCTGGAAGGCCCGATTGGCGCAGCGGCTTTCAATAACGAATTTGGCCGCCCGAATCTGGCCGGTTATTTCCGCGCGTTCGAGGAGGATGGCCCGGACGGTCAGCGGCGCGGCTACCCCAAGCCGATCATGATCGCGGGCGGACTGGGCAACATCCGCGAACTGCACGTTCACAAGGCCGAGCTGCCGCCGGGCACGGCGATAGTAGTTCTCGGTGGGCCGGCGATGCTGATCGGCCTAGGCGGCGGCGCGGCGTCCAGCATGGCGTCGGGCAGTTCCCATGAAGATCTGGATTTCGCCTCGGTGCAGCGTGGCAACCCGGAAATCCAGCGCCGCGCCCAGGAAGTCATTGATCGTTGCGTGGCGCTGGACGCGAACAATCCCATTCTCTCAATTCACGACGTCGGCGCGGGCGGCCTGTCCAACGCCGTGCCGGAAATCGTCCACGGCGCGGAGCGGGGCGGTTCGTTCGAGTTGCGCGCGGTTCCCAACGACGATCCCGGCATGACGCCGATGCAGATCTGGTGCAACGAAGCGCAGGAACGCTATGTGCTGGCCATCGCCGCCGAGGGGCTGGCGACGTTCGAGGCGTTGTGCGCGCGCGAACGCTGTCCTTACGCCGTGATCGGCGTTGCCGCCAGCGAACCGGAATTGACGGTCACGGATCGGCAGTTCAATAACCGGCCGGTGGATTTGCCGATGAACGTGCTGTTTGGCAAGCCGCCGAAGATGTTGCGCGACGTGGCGCGCGAATCGGTTGAGTTCAAGTCGCTCGACCTGAGCAGCGTAACACTGGCCGACGCCGTGGCGCGGGTATTGCGCTTCCCGGCGGTGGCCGACAAGAGTTTCCTCATCACCATCGGCGACCGCACCGTGACCGGGCTGGTGGGCCGCGATCAAATGGTGGGGCCTTGGCAAATCCCGGTCGGCGATGTCGCGGTCACGACGACCAGCTTCGACGTGTACACCGGCGAAGCGATGGCGATGGGCGAGCGAGCGCCGCTGGCAGTATTGGACGCGCCGGTCTCCGGGCGGATGGCGGTCGGCGAGGCGCTCACCAACATCGCCGCCGCTCGCATCGAGAACATCGGCGACGTGAAACTGTCGGCCAACTGGATGGCGGCGGCGGGCCATCCCGGCGAGGATGCGCGCCTGTTTGATACGGTCAGGGCGGTGGGGATGGAACTGTGTCCGGCGCTGGACATCGCCATTCCGGTCGGCAAGGATTCGCTGTCGATGAAAACGGTGTGGGAAGCGGACGGCGAGCGCAAAAGCGTGGTGGCGCCGCTGTCGCTGATCGTCTCGGCCTTCGCGCCGGTTCAGGACGCGCGCCGGACCCTGACCCCACAATTGCGCACTGACCGGGGCGACACCGACCTGATCCTGCTCGATCTCGGACGCGGGAAAAATCGCCTGGGCGGTTCGGCCCTGGCCCAGGTTTATAACCAGTGGGGCGATGCGGCTCCCGATGTGGATGCACCGGACGATCTGAAAGCATTTTTCGCGGTGATTCAGGAATTCAACGCGGCGGGCCGATTGCTGGCCTACCACGACCGTTCTGATGGCGGCCTGCTGGCAACGCTGGCGGAAATGATGTTCGCCGGCGGTTGTGGCGTGACCGTGCTGCTGGATGATCTGGACGGCGAGGGTCCGCTGGCGGCGCTGTTCGCTGAGGAACTGGGCGCGGTGCTTCAGGTGCGGGCGATGGACCGTCGTGCGGTGCTGGCGCGACTGGCCGCCGTCGGCTTGGGCGAATGCAGCCATGTCATCGGCGCTCCGAATGGCGAGGACCGGCTGATCGTGCGCCATGCCGGCGAGGTGGTGTTCGCCGCCAGCCGCGCCGAACTGCGGCGGCTGTGGTCGGAAACCAGCTATCGAATGCAGGCGTTGCGCGACCATCCCGATTGCGCCCGCGAGGCGTTCGCGACGGCCTGCGATCCCGCCGATCCGGGCTTGAACGTCCGGCTGACTTTCGATCCCGCCGAAGACATCGCCGCGCCATTCCTCGCTGACGGGGCGCGACCGCGAGTCGCCATCCTGCGCGAGCAGGGCGTCAACGGCCAGGTGGAAATGGCGGCGGCCTTCGACCGGGCCGGCTTTGCCGCGGTGGATGTCCACATGAGCGACCTGATCGCCGGGCGGATTTCGCTGGCCGATTTTCACGGCATCGCCGCCTGCGGGGGTTTCTCCTACGGCGACGTGCTGGGGGCCGGCGAGGGCTGGGCCAAATCCATACTGTTCAATCGCCGCGCCCGCGACGAATTCGCCGCTTTCTTCGCCCGCCCGGACAGCTTTGGGCTGGGGGTGTGCAACGGTTGTCAGATGTTGTCCAATTTGCACGAACTGATCGCCGGGACTGAACTGTGGCCGCGCTTCGTGCGCAACCGGGTGGAGCAATTCGAGGCGCGGCTGAGCCTGGTGGAAGTGCTGCCGTCGTCGTCGCTGTTCTTGCGCGGCATGGAAGGCTCGCGCCTGCCCATCGCGGTCGCGCACGGCGAGGGCCGCGCCGAATTCCGCGATGACCATGGGCCGGGTGCGGCGCTGGCGGCGGGATTGGTGGCGTTGCGGTTCGTGGACCATTTCGGACAACCCGCCGAAGCCTATCCCGCCAATCCCAACGGTTCGCCGGGCGGCATCGCCGGCCTGTGCAGCCGCGACGGGCGCTTCACCATCCTGATGCCGCACCCGGAGCGGGTGTTTCGGACGGTGCAGTATTCCTGGCATCCTGACGGCTGGGGCGAGGATGGACCCTGGCTGCGGCTGTTCCGCAACGCCCGGCGTTGGCTGGGTTGAAATCCGGGCGCGAATCCTTCCAAATCCTTGACGAGTCCCACGACCGATGGCCCGATTGACCACTCCCTATTACCTGATCGACGAAACCCGGCTTCAGAATAATCTGAAAATCATTCAGCGCGTCCGCGAGGCTTCGGGAGCGAAGTCGGTGCTGGCGCTGAAATGTTTTTCAACCTGGGCCGTGTTCGACCTCATGCGGCAATACCTGGATGGAACTACGAGCAGTTCGCTGTTCGAGGCCCGGTTGGGCTATGAAACATTCGGCAAGGAGGTTCACGCCTACAGCGTGGGATTTTCCGCCCAGGATATTAAAGCCGTCAGGAAATTTGCGGACAAGGTGATCTTTAATTCGATTTCCCAACTGACCGCCCACTATGACGCTGTTCGCGGGATGAAACTGGGATTGCGGGTCAATCCGGGAATCAGTTACTCGCATTTCGATCTTGCCGATCCGGCTAGAAGATATACAAGATTGGGCGTTTCCGACAAAAACGAGGTGATGAAGGTCTCTCCCCTCCTGACTGGGGTGATGTTTCACTTTAACTGTGAAAACGACGACTTGGATAATTTTTGCGCGGCTATTGATTTCATTGATCAAAACTATGGAGCCTTGTTGGAAGGGCTGGAGTGGGTCAGCTTTGGCGGCGGCCTTTATTTTACCAAGGAGGGCTATCCACTGAATCGATTCTGCGAGAAATTGAAAAGCTTCAGCGAAAAACTTGGCGTTCAGATTTATTTGGAACCGGGCGAGGCGGCGATTACCGAATGCGCGGAACTGGTGACCACGGTGCTGGACGTGGTGCATAATGAAATCGACATCGCGATTGTCGATGCGTCCGTGGAAGCCCACATGCTGGACCATCTGATCTATCGCACCACCCCGAGGATCGCGGCACCCGAGCCGGGGCCTTACCGGATGATGATCGCGGGCCGAACCTGTCTCGCTGGCGACATATTCGGCGAGTATGATCTGAAAACCCGGTTGGAGATCGGCAACGAGGTTCGTATCGCGGACGCGGCGGGGTACACGATGGTGAAGAAAAACTGGTTCAACGGATTGCCCATGCCCTCCATCGTCGTGCGCAGGCTGGACGGAACCGTGGAGGTGGTTCGCCAGTTCGGCTACCAGGATTTCAAACGCAATCTTTCGTGAGTAAGGAAGAAAATCGAGATGAAAAAAAACGTATTGATCATTGGCGCTGGTGGAGTTGCTCATGTGGCGGCGCACAAGGCTGCGATGAACAACGATGTGTTGGGCGATATCTGCATCGCCTCGCGGACCCAGGCCAAATGCGATGAAATCATCGAAAGCGTCAAGCGCAAGCAGCACATCAAGGATCCTGCGGGGAGATTATATTCACGGCCGCTCGATGCGCTCGACATCCCGGCGACTGTCAAACTGATTCGCGAAACCAATACCGGAATTGTCATCAATCTCGGCAATGCCTTCATCAACATGTCAGTGCTGGAAGCCTGTCTGGAAACAGGCGCGGCGTATATGGACACCGCGATTCACGAGGAACCGGACAAGGTGTGCGAAACGCCGCCCTGGTATGCGAACTACGAATGGAAGCGCAAGGACCGTTGCGCGGAAAAGGGATTGACGGCCATTCTGGGGGCCGGGTTTGATCCGGGCGTGGTCAACGCCTATTGCGCCCTGGCGGCCAAACGTTATTTCGACCGGATCGACACCATTGACATTCTCGATGTCAACGCGGGCAGCCACGGCAAGTATTTCGCCACCAACTTCGATCCGGAGATCAATTTCCGCGAGTTTATCAAGGTCTGGACCTGGATCGATCGCCAGTGGAAAGAGTATCCCACCCACTCGGTCAAGCGGGTTTACGACTTCCCGGTTGTCGGGCGTTGCCCCATCTACCTGAACGGACACGACGAATTACATTCGTTGTCCAAGAACATCGACGCCAACAGCATTCGGTTCTGGATGGGATTTGGCGACCACTACATCAATGTCTTCACCGTCTTGCGCACCCTCGGCTTCCTGTCGCATTTGCCGGTGACCCTGACTACCGGCCAGGACGTCGTTCCGCTCAAGGTCGTCAAGGCGCTGTTGCCCGATCCCAAGACGCTCGCGCCGGGTTATACCGGCAAAACCTGCATCGGCAACTTCGTCAAGGGCTGGAAGAACGGGCAAAAGCGGGAAGTGTTCATCTATCAGGTCTCGGATCACAAAAAGTGCTTTGAAGAAGTCGAGTCGCAGGGCATCAGCTACACCGCTGGCGTTCCGCCGGTCGCGGCGGCCATGCTGGTGGCCCAGGGCGTCTGGGACCCGAAAACCATGGTCAATGTTGAGGAACTCGATCCGGAACCGTTTATCACCCTCCTGGACCGGATTGGCCTGCCGACGGATGTCAAGGAGATCGAACCCGGTGGCCCAGAGTCGTTCGATGGCGCCGTCCGGGAGTTGGACATCGAGTTGGCGGAATCAACCGCCACCGTAACCGTTTCCGCGGCTAATCCCATGATCGCCCTGGCATCCAGGCCGGCGGCCAAATCAACATAAAATTGATATTATTGTTACAATGATGCGGGAAGGCCATTTAGTCCATACCGGATTGAATGGCCTTTCTCGATTTCGGGCCGTTGCATTTCCTGTTATTCAACAAGGGAAAAAATATGCCTCTCAGCTACTACTCCCCTGCCGAATGGGACAAAATTCTAACTTTCGCGGCGACCCGGGAAACGCCATTTTTAGTGGTTTTGCTGGACAGGGTTCGACAGAAATTCGAGGAATTCCGCATGGGCTTTCCTGGCGCGAAAATTTATTATGCGGTCAAGGCGAACCCTGGCGACGAATTGCTGGCCCTGCTCCGGGATTTGGGTTCCTATTTTGACATTGCCTCGATTTATGAACTCGACCAGGTGCTGGCGCTCGGCGTGGCCCCCGACCGGGTCAGTTTCGGCAACACCATCAAAAAATCACGGCATATTCGCGAAGCCTACAATAAGGGAGTGAGGCTGTTTGCGACCGACTGCGAGGCCGATGTTCGCAATCTGGCCAGAGAAGCCCCCGGTTCGCGGATCTTTTTCCGACTGCTGATGGATGCGGTCACCTCCGATTCCGACTGGCCGCTGTCGCGCAAATTCGGTTGCCAGCCGCGCATGTTAACGGAACTGGTCTCGCTGGCGGCCGATTTGGGGCTGGATCCCCATGGCATTTCGTTTCATGTCGGCTCGCAGCAGCGCGAAATTCCGGCTTGGGATGCGGCGATCGCCCAAGTACACGTCCTGTTCGAGTGGATGAAGGGAAAAAATGTCCATCTGAAAGCCATCAACATGGGTGGCGGATTCCCGGCGGATTACCTGATCAAATCCAACGCGCTTTCCGTGTACGCGGAAGAAATCAACCGCTATCTCGGCTCGCACTTCGGCGATGCCCTCCCGGAAATTTACCTGGAACCAGGCCGCGGTCTGGTAGGCGACGCCGGCGTGCTGGCCAGCGAGGTGGTCCTGATTTCCAAAAAATCCAAAACCGACTTGAAACGCTGGGTTTACACCGATGTCGGCGTCTTCAACGGCCTGATGGAAACGATCGATGAATCGATCAAATACCCGGTTTATACCGGCAAGGAGGGTGAAACCGGGGATGTGATCATAGCCGGGCCAACCTGCGACAGCTTGGACATCATCTACGAACATTTTAAATATCAGCTCCCGCTGTCGCTGGCCATCGGCGACCGGATTTACTGGCTGTCCACCGGCGCTTATACCGCTTCGTACAGTTCCGTCGAATTCAATGGTTTTCCGCCGCTGACGACCTATTATTTGTAGGATGGGATTCGCCTGAACTTCAAGCGTCCCTGATGCTTTCACGGTCGAGGAGAACACGATGCCCAAGGCAATTCGCATTCATCAGTACGGCGGTCCCGAGGCGCTGCGCTGGGAGGAGGTCGAGGTCGGCGATCCCGGCCCCGGTCAACTCCGGGTTCGCCATGGCGCCGTCGGTCTCAACTACATCGACGTCTATCACCGCACCGGCCTGTATCCGTTGCCGGCGCTGCCCTGGACCCTGGGCATGGAAGGCGCGGGCCAAGTGGAGGCGGTCGGCGAGGGCGTGACCGAGTTCAAAATCGGCGACCGGGTGGCCTATGCCAGCCCGCCGGTCGGGGCCTACGCCGAAGTCCGGTTGATTGCCGCCGACCGGGTGGTGGCGTTGCCCGACGCCATCGACGACCCAACCGCCGCCGCCATGATGTTGCAAGGGATGACCGCCCAATATCTGTTGCGGCGCACGTATCGGGTGCAACCGGGCGACGCCATCCTGTTGCACGCCGCCGCCGGCGGGGTCGGGCTGATCGCCAGCCAGTGGGCGCGGCAGTTGGGCGCAATCGTGATCGGCACGGTGGGCAGCGACGAAAAAGCCGAACTGGCCCGCGCCCACGGTTGCCAGCACGCGATCGTCTACAGCCGCGAGAATTTCGTGGAGCGGGTCCGCGAGATTACCAACGGACAAGGCGTGGCGGTGGTTTACGACTCGGTGGGCAAGGAAACCTTCATGGGTTCGCTGGACTGTTTGCGGCCGCTGGGGATGATGGTCAGCTTCGGCAACGCCTCAGGGCCAGTCCCGCCGTTCGAGCCAGGAATTCTGGCCGCCAAGGGGTCGCTGTTCCTGACCCGCCCCGTCTTGATGACCTACACCGCCAAGCGACCGGATTTGCTGGCCAGCGCCGCCGAACTGTTCGAGGTGGTCGCCAGCGGCGCGGTGAGGATCGAGGTCCGCCAGACCTATCCCCTGGCCGAAGCCGCCCAGGCGCATCGCGATCTGGAAGCGCGCCGGACCACGGGATCCACCGTGCTATTGCCTTGAAACTTTCTTGCCATGCACGAACTATCGTTATGCATGGAACTGATTCGCGTCATTGAGGACCAGGCTCGCCGTCAGCCGTTTCGCCGAGTGCGCGCGGTTCGGTTGGCCGTGGGCGTGCTGGCCGGGGTCGAGGTCGAGGCGCTGCGTTTCGGGTTCGCGGTAGCGGCCCAGGGCACTCTGGCCGAGGGCGCCGTGCTGGAAATCGAACGGCCCTCCGGCCAAGCCGTCTGTCTGGACTGCGGCGCGGTGGTGGAGGTGCGCGACCGCGAGGAACCCTGCCCCCGCTGCGAGAGCTATCTCCTGCGGGTGCGTGGCGGTACGGAACTGCGGGTCGTGGAACTGGAGGTCGAGTAGGCTTCCCCAAGGAGAGCTGGAGCGAGGATTGAACGGTGACTTTTTCACGACCCCGCCGCGTTTCTCCGGGTCTTCTGGCGTTCCAGGATGCCCTTGATCAAGGAGCGTTGCGCCGCGCGGGGCGCCTCCATCAGCGCCTTGACATGTGCGGCCACGCTGGCGGCCAGCGCCGGCAGGCTGTAGCCCCCTTCCAGGACCGATACCACCCGGCCCTCGCAGCACTCCGCCGCGACCGCCAGAATTTGCTGGGTCAGCCAGGCGTAGTCATCCTCGCTAAAGTTCAATTCCGCCAGCGGGTCCATGTGATGCGCGTCGAAGCCCGCCGAGATCAGGATCAATCGCGGCTGAAAATCCCGCAGCGCCGGTTCGATCTCGTGCCGCCAGACGTGGCGCAGGTCGGTCGAACCGCTGCCGGCCAGCAGCGGGATATTGACGACGTTACCGATCCCACGTTCGTCGCGGCGGCCGGTGCCGGGATAGATGTAAGCCTGGTGGGTGGAAATGTAGAGATAACCGGGATCGTGTTCCAACGCGGCCTGGGTGCCATTGCCGTGGTGCACGTCGAAATCGATGACCGCCACCCGCTCCAGACCGTGAACGGCGCGGGCGTGGGCGGCGCCGATGGCGGCGTTGGCGAACAGGCAAAAACCCATGGCCTGCGTCGGCTCAGCATGATGGCCAGGTGGACGGATGGCGCAAAAAGCGTTGCTGGCTTCCCGCTGGACGATGGCGTCTACCGCCGCGCACACCGCGCCCGCCGCGCGCAGGGCGGCTTCGCCCGATTGCGGCGACAGGATAGTGTCGCCGTCAAGCGCGACGTTGCCCCGCCTGGGGACGCGAGCAAAAATGCGTTCGACGTAGCCTTGCGGGTGGATGCGGGTCAGTTGCTCAACGGTGGCCTGGGGAACGTCCCGCCATTCCAGAGCGGCGAACGGCGCGGTACGCAGGGTGTTGAGGATCGCGGTCAGCCGAGCCGGGCATTCCGGGTGACCGAAACCGGTGTCGTGCTCCAAACAGGCTGGATGGGTGTAAAGCAGGGTGGTCATGAGGGCGAATCCTCGTGAATCGGGATTTCGTGCTGGATCGTCGCGCGGCGCAGCGCCTTCAACACATCCTCGCGGGCGATGATGCCGACCAGTCGATCATTTTCCACCACCGGCAGGCTTTTGGTGCGCATTTCCACCAGCTTTTGCAGCAGGCGGCTGAGTGGCAGGCGCGGCTCGACGCTGACCGGATCGCGCGTCATCACCGCTGCGGCCGGCTGTTCCATGATGGTGTCGTAGTGTGGAACCAGCGCGTGGGCGTCGAGACTGAACGCCTTGAGCAAGTCGAACTTGGTCAGGATGCCGAGCAGATGGCGCCGATCGTCCACCACCGGCACCCCGTTGAAGTCGTGGCTTTCGAACAGTTCCTCGACCTCGCGCAATCGGGTATCGGGACCGATGGCGATGGGATCGGCGGTCATGGCATCGCGGACTTCGTACTTTAGGAATTCATACATCGTGGAATGATCCTGGGACAAGGCGGGGCGGGGATCACGCCCGCGCGGGTTTAAAGATAACCTGATTATTTTAGGGTGAATGGAATGGGCGAGTCTGGATGATTCCGGTTACCCGCCCCGCTACGCGGTCTCTGGTACTCGTTGCAGCGCCGCCTCCAGCACCTCTGCGCTGGCGCCGCGCCGGTGGGCGCGTTCGCTGAGATGGCGCCGCCAAGCCCGCCCCCCCGGAATGCCCCGAAACAGGCCCAGAACATGCCGGGTCATGCAATGCAAGGGCGTTCCCCCCTGTAATTGCATTTCGACATAGGGCAGGAAAGCCCGGACGACTTGATGACGACTCGGCGGCGGCGCGCTGGAGCCGAAAAACCGCTGGTCCACTTCAGCCAGCAGATAAGGATTTTCGTAGGCAGCGCGGCCGATCATCACCCCATCCACTCGCCGCAACGAGTCCGCGATCTGATCCAGAGCGGTCAACCCGCCGTTGAGGATGATCGTCAGGCCGGGAAAATCCCGCTTGAGTCGGTAGACGACGTCGTGGCGCAGCGGTGGAATTTCCCGGTTTTCCTTCGGACTCAAACCGCTCAGCCAAGCCTTGCGGGCGTGGACGACGAACACCTCGCAACCGCCGCCGGCGACCCGACCGACGAAGTCGGTCAGGGCTTCGTAGGAATCGCGGTCGTCGATGCCGATGCGGGTCTTTACCGTGACCGGCAGGTCCGCCGCCGCCCGCATCGCCGCCACGCAGTCGGCCACCAAATCCGGCTCGGCCATCAGACAGGCGCCAAACCGGCCCGATTGCACCCGGTCGCTGGGACAGCCGACGTTCAGATTCACTTCATCGTAGCCGAAATCGGCGGCGACGCGGGCGCAGCGAGCCAATTCGCCGGGATCGCTGCCGCCCAGTTGCAGCGCCAACGGATGCTCGGCGGGATCGTGAGCCAGCAGCCGCTCACGATCCCCGTGCAGCACCGCTCCAGCGGTGACCATCTCCGTGTACAGCAGGGTATGCCGGGTCAGCAGGCGGAGAAAATACCGGCAGTGCCGGTCGGTCCAGTCCAGCATGGGGGCGACGGCGAGCCGGCGGTCGAGACCCGTCATCAGGGTTTGGCGAACAACTCGACGAAGAACTGCCGCATCGCCGCCCAGGAGCGGGCATCGGCAGCGGCGTTGTAAGCGACGCCCTTGCTGTTGTCGCTACCGTGGGCGGGATTGGTGAAGCCATGCACCGCGCCGCCATAGGCGATCAACTGCCAGTCCACTCCGGCCGCGCGCATTTCCTGCTCGAACGCCGCCACCTGCTCGGCTGGCACGTTGGGATCGTCGGCCCCGTGCAGCGCCAGCACCCTGGCGCGGATGTTTTTCGCATCCTGGGGCGCGGGCGTATCCAGACCACCGTGGAAACTGATCGCGCCGGCCATGTCTGCGCCGCTCCGGGCCAGTTCCAGCACAGCGGTGCCGCCGAAGCAGTAGCCGATGGCGGCAACTTTATCTCCAGCCACGCCGGGTTGCGCCTTGAGCGCCGCCAGTCCGGCGACGGCTCGCGTCCGCAACAGCGCCCGATCATTCTTATACAAACTGGATAAGGCCCTGGCTTCCTTGGCGTCGGCGGCAACCTTGCCGTCGCCGTAAATGTCGGCGGCGAAAGCCACGTAGCCCAGTTCCGCCAATTGGTCGGCGCGGCGCTTGGCGTAGTCGTTCAGCCCCTTCCATTCATGCACGACCAGCACGCCCGGCAACGGCCCCTTGGCATCCTTGGGAATGGCCAGATAGCCGACCAGCCGGGTATCGCCCTGCTGGTATTCGATGGCTTTGGTCTCGATGGCGGCCAGGGCCAGGGCGGGCGCCAGCCCGCTCAACAGCAGCAACAACAACGCGCGTAGCATCATTAAATCCTCCGAGTGGTGAATAACCGAGGATTGGAGTCGATTAAGGGGGCGGCAAGTTCCCGCCACCGCGTATTTAACGCAGCGCCTTGACCGCCTCCCGGATCAACTCGGGGCCGCGATAAACGAAACCGGTATACAACTGCACCAGACTGGCGCCGGCGGCGACCTTGGCGGCGGCGTCGGCCCCGCTCAGGATGCCCCCCACGGCGATGATCGGCAGCTTGCCTGCCAAAATCTCCCGCAATTGTCCAACGACGGCGGTGGAGCGGGCCATCAGCGGCGCGCCGCTAAGTCCGCCGGCTTCCTCGGCATGAGGCAGGTTTTTCACGCCAACGCGGGAAAAGGTGGTGTTGGTGGCGATGACGGCGTCCAACTCGTGGCGGATCAGCGATTGGCCCACGATGGGCAGGTCGGCGTCGGCGATATCCGGGGCGATCTTGAGCGCCAGCGGCACGTAGCGCCCGTGTTCGGCCGCCAACCGGGCCTGCTCGGTCTTCAGGGCTTCCAGCAGCCGGTCCAGCGCCGCCCCGTACTGTAGATCGCGCAATCCGGGGGTGTTGGGTGAAGAAATGTTGACTGCAACGTAGCTGGCCCAAGGATAGACCTTGCGCAAGCCAAGCAGATAATCGTCGGCGGCGCGTTCGACCGGGGTATCGGCGTTTTTGCCAATATTGATGCCCAGCACGCCCTTGCCGCTGGTATGGCGCACCCGCTCCACCAACCGATCCACGCCCTGGTTGTTGAAGCCCATCCGGTTAATCAACGCCTGGGCGCACGGCAGGCGGAACATGCGGGGCTTGGGATTGCCGGGTTGGGGGCGTGGGGTGACGGTACCGATCTCGACGAAACCGAATCCCAGCGCCCGCCAGAGGGCGATGCATTCGCCATCCTTGTCCAGACCCGCCGCCAAGCCAACCGGATTCGGAAAGTCGATGCCCATGATTCGGCGCGGGGCGTCGGGAATACCGAATGCGGCGATTTGAGCCAGCACGCTAGCGCCCGGCAGGCGCAACAGCGTCCGGGTCCAGTCGTGAGCGGTCTCGGGATCCAGTTGAAACAGGAGCGCGCGGAGCGGCAGATAGCAGTCCATGGAAAATCTCAAGTGAATGAAGAAAAAGATACGTTCGCGGAGAACTGAGCTTGCATAGTAGTTAAATGGTGACAGTCGGCAACAATCCTGATACCATGAATCTCAAGCTTATCATGTATGACTTTTAACGTGCTTTGAACGACGACACAAGCTGTGGTTTAATGGCCTCGAATGTCACATGAACCGATAAGCTGTTCGGGAAATAACCTGTTTCGACCGGGCGCGTGACTCAAGCAGCTTCTCACGATGGTCGCCATGGGATCCGTCGATCAAAAGACCAGCGACGGCTGATCTTTACAAGGCGCGAGGGTCCGCGCCGTTCACGCATCACCTTCAATTCCTGGAACCGCAGGGGTCTTGAAGCCCCAGCGGACGAGCAAACTGGCCTGGGTAAAGAATAATGCGCAAGCTGCTGATTTTAAGCACCGCCGCCGTCGAGGATGAATTAATCCAAAAGATTTCTGCGGCGGATTGGGAAGTCTACTGGACTCAGGACCCGGGCCAGGCCCGAGTCCTGCTGACCGAACAGTCGTTTCGAGTCGGTTTGGCGCTGCTGTTCAGTTGCGAGCCGGAAAGGTCCATCCAGTGGGTGATCGATCTGATGCTGGCCCGCCGCAAAATGCAGTGGGTCATCGCGTTGCCACGACCCTGCGTGGAGCGCAAGCTGCTATCCGGTCTCATCGCCGAGCGGTGCTACGATTATCATACGCTGCCCATCGACGCCCAACGCCTGACGGTCACGCTCGGGCATGCCTACGGCATGGTGGAACTGACCGAAATCAATTTGCGCCAGCAGCGCGAAACCGAGGCCCAGTATGGGCTGACCGGCAACAGCTCAATGATGCAGACCCTGTTCCGGGGCATCCAGAAAGCGGCCGAGGTTGATGTGCCGGTCCTGATCACGGGTGAAATCGGCACCGGCAAGGAGCAGGCGGCGCGGGCGATCCACGAGAATTCGTCCCGGGCGGCAGCACCCTTCGTGGTGGTCAATTGCGAGGCATTGGTCGTCGATCTCATTCAGTCCGAACTGTTCGGGCATGAAAAAGGTGCGTTCGCCGGCGCGGGCGAGCGCCGGATCGGGCAAATCGAGGCGGCTGCCGGGGGGACCTTGTTCCTGGATGAAGTCGGCAACCTCGGGCCGGAAGTGCAGGCCAACCTGTTGCGTTTCCTGGAAGAAAAGAAGATTCGACGGCTCGGCGGCACCAAGCCGATTCCCGCCAATGTCCGGGTCATCGCCGCCACCCACACCAAGATTGAGCAGGCGATGCGCGACGGCCGTTTTCGCGAGGATCTTTTTTATCGGCTGAACGTCCTGCATCTGCGAGCGCCCACGCTGCGCGAGCGCCGGGGCGACGTGGAATTGCTGGCCCGCTACTTCTTCAACAAGTTCTCCGCCGAGGTCAAGACGGTCGCCAAGGGCTTCAGCCGGGACGCGCTGGAGGTGATCAATCGTTATGACTGGCCGGGCAACGTCCGCGAACTGATGAACCGGGTGCGGCGCGCGGTGCTGTTGAGCGAGGGACCCTATATTTCACCCGCCGATCTGGAGCTGGAGCGGCGTTCGCTGGGGCGGGGCTTCGTCACCCTGGACGAGGCGCGGATGGCGGCCGATCGCGAAGTCATTCAGGCCACGCTGCTGCGGACCCGTTTCAACATCGCTCGCGCCGCCCAGGAACTGAGCGTCTCGCGCATGACCCTGTACCGGTTGATGGAGAAGTACGACATTCGCCGCGACAATCTCTGAACCGCGCGGTGGGTAGAGCGAAAACGCCGGCCAGCGCCGGCGTTTTTTGGTTTGGGCCGGGCCATAAGTTCCAGCCAACCACTTGCGCGGTTCCACGGACGCCATGGCAACGCCTTTCGAGCCCCAGTCCTTCCTGAAAACTCTCGTCACCCTGCCCGGCGTTTACCGGATGCTGGACGAGCGCGGCGTGGCGCTCTACGTCGGCAAGGCCCGCAACCTGCGGCGGCGAGTGTCGAGCTACTTCCGGGAACATCATCCCTCCGCCAGGACGCGCAGCCTGGTCACCCAAATCCAAGCCATCGAGGTCACGGTCACGCATACCGAGACCGAGGCGCTGATTCTGGAAAGCCGGTTGATCAAGGAACTTCAGCCGCGCTACAACATTTTGCTGCGCGACGACAAGGGCTATCCCTACATCCATGTCGCCGAGGGCGATTTTCCCCGCCTGGCGCTGCATCGCGGCGCCAAGCGCGCGCCGGGGCGCTATTTTGGACCATATCCCCACGCCAACGCCGTTCGCGATACCTTGAACCTGCTTCAAAGAGTGTTCCGGCTGCGCTCGTGCGAAGATAGCTTTTTCCGCGCCCGGAATCGGCCCTGCCTGCAATATCAGATCAAGCGCTGCACCGCCCCCTGCGTCAGCCTGATCGACCGCGAAAGCTACCAGCGCTGCCTGGGTGACGCCCTGCTGTTTTTGGAAGGTCGCAGCGGACAGGTCATCGACGATTTGGCGCGACGCATGGAGGAAGCGGCGGTGGCGCTGAATTTCGAGGAGGCGGCGGTCTATCGCGATCGGATCGTCGAATTGCGCCAAATCCAGCAACGACAGCATGTCGAGGGCGAGAGCGGCGATCTCGACGTGGTGGCCGCGATCGCGCGCGGCGGCGCGGCCTGCGTGCAAGTCTTCGTGTTTCGCGGCGGGCGACTGCTGGGCAACAAGGCGTTCTTTCCTCGCCTGCCCGAGGACGAGGACGAGGACGCGGTACTCGGCGCCTTTCTGGCCCAGTACTATCTGGATCGGGAGATTCCCACCGAATTGCTGGTCAGTCACGAACCGACGGACGCCACACTGCTGGCCCAAGCCTTTCAGGAGCGCGCCGGCCAGCGGGTCGCCATCGTCGCGCATCCGCGCGGCGAGCGCGCCCGCTGGCTGGAACTGGCCCGGCGCAACGCCGAACACGCCCTGGCCGCGCATCTGTCCAGTCAAGCCGGAATGCGCCAGCGGCTGGAGGCGTTACGGGACGCGCTGGGGCTGGAGGAGATTCCGAACCGGCTGGAGTGTTTCGATATCAGCCATACCCAAGGCGAGGCCACGGTCGCGGCCTGCGTGGTGTTTGGCGCGGAGGGACCGATCAAGGCCGACTATCGCCGCTACAATATCGAGGCCATCACCCCGGGCGACGACTACGCCGCCCTGCGTCAGGCGCTGACCCGGCGTTATACCCGGCTGCGGGAGGAAGAGGGCCGCCTGCCCGACGTATTGTTTATCGACGGTGGCAAGGGGCAGTTGGCCCAGGCGCGCGCGGTGCTGGAAGAGCTGCAGGTCGCCGGGGTAACGGCGATTGGCGTCGCCAAGGGGCCGGAACGCAAGCCGGGGCTGGAAACGCTGTTCTTGTCCGGGGAAAACCGCCCCTTTATACTCCCTGCCGATTCGTCCGCCCTGCACTTGGTGCAGCAGATTCGCGACGAGGCTCATCGCTTCGCCATCACCGGCCATCGCCAGCGCCGGATCAAGGCCCGCGCGACGTCCGCCCTCGAACGCATTCCCGGCATCGGTCCCAAGCGCCGCCAAGCCCTCCTCCGGCAGTTCGGCGGTTTGAAGCAGCTCGCGCGGGCCGGCGTCGAGGATTTGGCTGGCGTGGACGGCATCAACGCCGAGCTGGCCCAACGGATTTATGACACCTTTCATGGCGAAACCTGATCGCCGGTCCAACCCATGCAACTGAACTTGCCCACTTGGCTAACTCTGCTACGCATCGCATTGATCCCGGTGTTCGTGGGCGTGTTCTTCCTGCCGTTGCGCGGCGCCAACGTACTGTGCGCGGCGCTGTTCGGGCTGGCGGCGCTCACCGACTGGCTGGATGGCTACTTGGCGCGGCGGTTCGATCAAACCTCGGCTTTCGGCGCGTTTCTGGATCCGGTGGCGGACAAGCTGATGGTCGCGGCGGCGCTGGTGCTGCTGGTGCAGGCGATTCCCACGCCAGTGATGGCGGTGGCGGCGGTGATCATCATTGGCCGCGAGATCGCGATTTCGGCGTTGCGCGAATGGATGGCCCAGATCGGCAATCATGGCCGGGTGGCGGTATCCATGGTCGGCAAATTCAAGACCACCGCCCAGATGGTCGCCTTGCTGCTGCTGCTATACCGGGAGCCGCTGGGCAGTTTCCCGACGCTCGAAGTCGGGTTGGGGCTGTTGCTGGTCGCGGCGGCGCTGACGCTCTGGTCCATGCTCCACTATCTGCTGGCGGCGTGGCCGGCGTTCCAGCAGGATGGGCGGAGTTGAAAGGCGCGACGCAATTTCATTTTGACGATAGTTGGCGCGGTTTTTTGACAAGCGCGGGGAAGCCGCCTATATTTTGAACGTCCTTCAAGGATTGTTGTCGCCATCCGATGGCGATTCACGCCGCTCCACGCACGGGAGGTTTCCGCATGCTCACATTAGAACACGCCGCCATGTGACGCCTTCCGAGCGGTCTCCAGAAGGCCCTGGTTGTCTTCCGAGCCTGCTTTCCGATCTGGAAAAACCCTGGGTGACGACCGTGCATCCAGGGTTTTTTGCGTTGGGCGGCCGGACTCCTCATCACCGCAAGCAGCGATCATGCCGATCAGAAAGATCATCACCCAGGGCCAGGTTCCGGTCAAAATCTACACCGACGACGTGGACCCCCAAGCCCTCAATCAGTTGCTCAACGTCGCGCAACTGCCTTTCGTCCGTGGCCACGTGGCGGCGATGCCCGATGTCCACGTCGGCATCGGCGCGACCATCGGCTCGGTGATTCCCACCAAGGGCGCGATTATTCCGGCGGCGGTGGGGGTCGATATTGGTTGCGGGATGAACGCCGTCCGCCTCAGCCTCAAGGCTAGCCAGTTGCCGGACAACCTGCGGCCGGTGCGCTACGTGATCGAGGCGGCGGTGCCGGTCGGGTTCGACATGCATCCGGAAGGTCGGGGCGCGCCCAACTCAACCATCCGCGCCTTGTCGGGCGGCCTGGATCGCATCGTCAAGAAGCATCCCGGCATCCTCAAAATGCAGAAAAATGTCGAGATCATCTGGGCGCGGCAACTCGGCACCCTGGGCGGCGGCAATCACTTCATCGAACTGTGCCTGGACGAGAATCAGGACGTGTGGGTGATGCTGCACTCCGGCAGCCGGGGCATCGGCAACATCATCGGTCGCTACTTCATCGACTTGGCGCGTAAGGACATGGGCAAGCATCTCGCCAACCTGCCCGACCGCGACCTGGCCTACTTGCAGGAAGGCGCAGAGCATTTCGATGATTACGTGATGGCGGTGCAATGGGCGCAGGATTACGCGATGACCAACCGCCGCGAGATGATGCGGCTGATCCTGGACGCGCTAGCCCGGCAACTGCCGCCGTTTACCGTGACCAGGGAAGCGATTAACTGTTTCGCTGGGGAAACAATGATCATGACACGGAGTGGTAACTGTGCAATTTCCGAGCTTTGCGGCAGCGAACATGAACTATTAACCGCTGGTGAGCAATGGGTCAACGCTCCTATCAAGAGTTTCGGCGAACAACGTCTTTTCGCCGTCACACTCAGTCGGTCAGGCGTTCTCAAAACGATTTATACCACTGCCGGGCATCGCTGGATTACTCGCAATCAAATTGGAAAACAGACACTTAAAATAACGACTGAATTATGTGCGAAGGACCGCTTACAAAGCAGCTTCCCCCCACGTGCCGATGCCATGACTGTAGATAGAGAGTCAGTAGCAAGAGGTTTTGTCTATGGCGACGGTTCTATTCAAGGGCGGTGGGCTGTAGCTAATTTCTGTGGCATGAAGGATGAGGCCATGCTTCCCTTCTTCGTCGATAAGGAATCGCCGCGTCAATATGCACACTTCAAACGCATTCTCCATCTACCTACCGAATGGAAAACTGAACGCCCCCCCTTGGACTCGATGCCCAATATGCTTTATGGCTGGCTCGCGGGTTATTTTGCGGCAGATGGCGATGTGGATCGAACAGGGCGTCCAACGCTGGCTTCCGCCAATCGATCCAACCTCGAATACGTCCGTCAGCTCTGTACGGCCATCGGCATTGGAACATTTGGCATTCGCACTCGAATGCGCAAGGGTTTCGGTAAGGTGGAAACACCCATCTATCTACTTGGGCTGATGAGAGGCGATCTCTGCCCAATATTTTTCCTCATTGAGAACCATCGCCGGCGTTTCATCGATGGGCGTGATGCGGCTGAGCGTCGCGGTTGGAATGTGGTTAAGGTTGAGGCAACCGATAGGGTCGAAGAAGTATTCTGCGCAATCGTCGAGGGAACCCATTCCTTCACTCTCGAAGACAACATTCTCACTTCAAATTGCCACCACAACTACATCGCGGTGGAGCATCATTTCGGCGAGGATTTATTCATCACCCGCAAGGGCGCGATCCGCGCCGGCGCGGGCGACTTGGGCATCATCCCTGGCAGCATGGGCGCCAAGTCCTACATCGTGCGCGGCAAGGGCGAACCGGAGTCGTTCTGCTCCTGCGCCCACGGCGCGGGTCGGCGGATGAGCCGGGGTCAGGCCAAGAAGAAGTTCGATCCACAAGACCTGATCGCCCAAACCGCCGGCGTGGAATGCCGCAAGGACGCCGGCGTGATCGACGAAATTCCAGGGGCCTACAAGCCCATCGACGAGGTCATGGCCAATCAATCCGACTTGGTCGAGGTCGTGCATACCCTCAAGCAGGTGGTGTGCGTCAAGGGCTGACCACCTTCAAGCATGGAGAACACCATCATGGGAAAAGTCATCCAGCGGTCACGCCGCAACCCGGTCGTCGCCGCGCCGATCCTGCGCAAGGGCGGCGCGCACCAGAAGTCCAAAACGGCGGAACGGGCCCAGGTTCGGACCCAGTTGCGGCGGGAAAGCGCCGAATGGCAGCCACCGCGCTGAATGCGCGCCGGTCACCAGCGCAGCAACACCCAGGCCGGAATCAACAGCCCACCCTGCAAGTCGTTGTAGCGGGTTTCCAGATTACCGTCGCCATCGGTATCCACCAGATAGTAGGACGCGCCCTTGGCGGGATTGATCTTGATCATGTACAGCGCGCCCCCGGCGCGATACTCCTCGACCGAACCCTGATCGCCCTGCTGGCGGATGGTCACTTCCGGCGCCGGGACATTCTGTTCCCGCGACGCTTCCGGCGGACCATCGGCAATCGGTTCCAAGCCAGGGGATTTCGCGGCGTCCTGGGCCCAAACCAAGCCCGACGCCAGGAGTAACGCAATCGATAGCCGCGAACGCATGGCTGATCCTTAAAGTGGTTGGCGCGATGGAATGCGCCAGCCTGCCCTTTCGAACCCGCGTGGCGCCTGCGCATCATTTCCCAGCCCCGGCGATTTGTCCAGCGAACGGCGTCTCGCCGCCGACGCGCGCTTGCAGGGTGTCGATGAAGCGTCGGATATGCGGTAGATGGCTGCCTTCCCAATACACTTGGCCACACTGTCCACACGCCCAGAACGCCTCGACGTAGAGGCGGGTTTTTGGCGGCAACCGTTCCCAAACTTGGCGCTTGGATGCCGCCGCCAGCAGGCCGTTGCACCGGGCGCACCGCAGGAACGGCTGGATCGCGCGGTAGAGGTCCAGCCGATCGAGAACTTCCTCGATCTGCCGGCGCGGATCGGTCGCGCGCACGAAAAAACCGTGCGTCACCATCGCCCGCTTCAACAGGTCGCGGTCGCGGGTCAACAGAATCCGCTGCTCGGCGCTGGCCAAGCGCGCCAGTTCGGCATCATCGCAGTCGTTGCGGTAGAGCGTGTCGAATCCCAGCAACCGCAGATAGCGCGCCAGTTTGCCGAGATGCACGTCCAGCACGAAGCGGCTGGTCCGCAGCGGGCGTAACCGGACCCGGACCAGCGGCTGAATGTCGAAGGACTCGAACAGGGGATAAACGCTGATCCGGTCGCCATCCTGGACGATATGGGAAAAGTCCACGGACTGGCCGTTCACCAGAATCAATTCGATTTCCGTATGCGGCACGCCGAGCGCCTCGATCATATCCTTGATGGAAGCGCGCCGCTGGAAGTCGTGACTGAAACAAACTTTGCGCCGCTCCGGCGGCAGAAAATCGTTCAATTCCTCGTAGAACCGGATCGAACACTGGCTCACAGTGTGGGACCCGTTCCAGACGATTCGGCCAGCCAGTTTTCGACCCGCAGTCCCGGCACGCGGGAGAATTCGCGCGCGTTGTCGGTGACCAGCGTCAACCCCAGCGCGCGGGCGTGAGCGGCGATCAACAGGTCGTTATGGCCTATCGGTTGGCCCATTTTTTCCAGCGCGACCCGTACTTCCGCGTAATGAAGATCCACTGACCCCTCTAATGGCAACACATCGACCCGCATGAGCAGTTGATCTACTTTTGCGGCCAAATTCGGCGAACCCTTCTTGAGTACGCCGTAGCGCAGTTCGCAGGCCACCACCAGGCTGGTGCAATAATCCTCGCGATTCATGATGGCGATGCGCCGCGCCAACGAACCTGCGGGTTGCTTCACCACAGCCGACAAGATGTTGGTGTCGAGTAAGTAACACGGGCCGGCCATGTCAGAAAATATCCTCGGGCTGCACGGGCGGGTCTTCGATGGTGGGAAACTCTTCATCCAGCGGCTCCCACGAGGCGAGCAACTCGGCCAGTCCGTTGGGTTTTTTCACCGGCTCCACGATCAGGCGGTCACCCTCCTTATGGAGGATAACTTCATCGCCCGGCAGCTCGAATTCGCGTGGGATGCGCACGGCCTGATTGCGGCCGTTGCGGAATAGGCGGGCACGGCGTTCGAGGGTTGGGTTCGACATGAGGGCTACCCCTGATTTTGCATAGGCCGAGCATATGCCAGGCTTGGGCCAGCGTC
>WBUJ01000032.1 GCA_008933795.1 Candidatus Contendibacter sp.
GGGTTGAGGTGCGAAACGGCTCCCTCCCCCCTTGCGGGGGAGGGCTGGGGTGGGGGGGAAAACCAAGCGATGACCCAATCACATCTAACCGACCGAGCAAGAACACTTCGCTCCAACATGACCGACGCCGAGCGACATCTTTGGAAGCATCTGCGCCAACGGCAACTCGCCGGCTACCGTTTCCGTCGCCAAATGCCCATCGGCTCCTACGTCGTTGATTTCGTTTGCCTGGAACGCCGCTTGATCGTTGAAATTGACGGCGGCCAGCATCAGGAGCAACAGGCTTATGATGGCCGGCGGGATAAGTGGCTTATCGAACAAGAGTTTCGGGTGCTGCGGTTTTGGAATAACGAGGTGTTCAGTCAAACCGAGGGTGTGTTGATGCGAATTTTGGAGGGTTTGCGGGAAGTACCCCCCACCCCAGCCCTCCCCCGCAAGGGGGGAGGGAGTGGTGGCAAGGAGTTGGGGGTATGAACAGCCGAGGGTGGGATACGGCTCGTCTCGGCGACCACTGCTCCAAGATCGGCAGTGGGGCAACACCGCGAGGCGGGGAATCTGTCTACCAAGACAACGGCGTCTCCTTTATTCGGAGCCAGAATGTCTACAACGGACAGTTCGCCATAGATGGACTAGCGCACTTGAATGACGATCACGCGGAGATGCTCAAGGGTGTAACTGTCGAGTCCGGCGATGTGCTCCTGAATATTACCGGAGATTCTGTTGCTCGGAGTTGCCGCGTACCGGACGAAGTATTGCCAGCAAGAGTCAATCAGCATGTAGCAATCATTCGGCCTGAACCTGAGAAGTTTGATTCTCGTTTCATCGCCTACTTTTTGATCTCGCCTTTTATGCAGGACACGATGCTATCGCTAGCAGGGAGCGGGGGTACTCGGAAAGCGTTGACGAAAGAAATGATTGAGCGCTTTGCGGTTCCCAAGCCACCGTTGCCGGTACAAATATGCATCGCCTCCATCCTCTCCACCTACGACGACCTGATCGAAAACAACCGCCGCCGGATGGCGTTGTTGGAAGAATCGGCACGGTTGCTCTACCGGGAATGGTTCGTGCGGCTGTGCTTTCCCGGCCATGAACATACGCGGATTATTGATGGCGTGCCGGAGGGATGGGAGAAGAGGAATCTCGGTTCAGTCGCCGAGGTCAATCGACAGAGTCTTACTGCCGCCCACGATGGCGAAATCGAGTACGTAGATATTTCCTCGGTAACTCCTAACCATATTAACGAAACAACAACTTACAATTTCCGTGATGCGCCAAGCCGGGCACGTCGGATAGCTCAACACGGCGACATAATCTGGTCATGCGTGCGTCCTAACCGTCGGTCTCATGCAGTGATTTGGCAACTACCCTCCAATTTGATTGTTTCTACTGGGTTTGCCGTCATCACCCCGACTGAACTTCCAACTTCATATCTTTATCAAGCCACAACTACGGACGCTTTTGTCGGTTATCTCGAAAACCATGCGCGAGGGGCTGCTTATCCCGCTGTTGTTGCTGGTGATTTTGAACGAGCCATGATTGTTGTACCGCCAAAGATGTTAGTGGCATCGTTCGATGAACTTGTGAAACCGCTACTTATGCAGACCCATAATCTTCAACAACAAAACCAAAAAATCCGCGCCGCCCGCGATTTGCTCCTGCCACGCCTGATGAGTGGCGAGATTGCAGTATGAGTCTGGAAGACGAGCGCACCGACCGGAAGTCGCTGCGTAAGATCACCGGCAAAACGGCTGACTGGAACGAGATCGCCAAGGATTGCGTATGTTTTGCTAACGGCCAGGGTGGACGGTTGCTAATCGGTATCGAAGACGGCGAAGCCCTGCCTCGACCCGGTCAAACCATCAAACCCGAACTGCTGGACACCCTCCGCAAGCGCATCGGCGAACTGACCGTCAATGTCCAAGCCCTGCCCCAAATCATCACAGCCGACAACAGCGGGCAATTCATCGAACTCACCATTCCGCGCTCCCTGAGCGTCGCTTCAACCTGCGATGGTCGCTACTTCCTGCGAGTCAGCGACACCTGCCAGCCAGTGGTCGGCGACGACGTGCTGCGGCTCGCCAACGAACGGCCGGGGTTTTCGTGGGAAACCATGACCCAACTCGGCATACCGCGCACGGCGGTGGATGCCGCTAAACTGGATGCCTTCGTGACTGGAATTCGGGCATCCAGCCGGGTGAAAGCGTCGGTCAAGGAAAAAACGCCGCATGAACTGCTCACTCACTACGGGCTAGCGGACGGCGCGACGCTCACCAACCTCGGGGTCTTGCTGCTCGGCGGTGCGCTCGACCGTTCGCGTTTGGGTACGGCCCCCATCGTCCAATTCCTCAAGTACGACGAACGCGGCCAGAAGGTGAACAAACTGCCGTGGGATGACTACACGCTATCCCCGGTGGAACTGGTTAGCGCCATCTGGCAGGAAGTGCCGGACTTTCGCGAGAGCTATGAAATCGCCGAAGGTCTGTATCGGCGCAACGTGCCAGCGTTCGATGAAAAGGTGGTTCGCGAGTTGCTGGTCAATGCCCTGGTTCACCGGCCCTACACCCAGCGCGGCGATATTTTCCTCAACCTGCACCCGGACCGGCTGGAAGTGGTCAATCCGGGACGGTTACCGCTCGGAGTCATGCCGCAAACCATCCTACACGCCAGCCGCCGCCGTAATGACGCCCTCGCCCGCGTCTTTCATGATCTGGGGCTGATGGAACGCGAAGGAAGCGGGTTTGACATGATGTACGAGCGCCAGCTTGCCTACGGCCGACCGGCGCCGACGCTGACCGAGGGTCAGGATTCCGTTCATGTCACCGTGCGGCGGCATATCCTCAAACCGCCAGTGATCCGCCTGATCGAAACGGTTGATAAACAGTTTCAACTCACGCAACGCGAACGGATCACGCTGGGATTGCTGGCCCTGTCTGAAGGAATGACCGCTCGCGAGCTGGCGAAGAGCCTGGAGCTACCCGAAACCGGAACCCTTGATGCTTGGTTGGGGCGCTTGCCGGATTGGGGAATTGTTCAGACCAGTGGCCGCACCCAAGGAACGCGCTACTTCGTAACGCCTTTGCTGCACGATGCCGATCTTACGCAGCTCACCACGTTGACGCGGATCGAGCCGCACCGCCTGTCGGAGCTGGTTAGAGAAGATTTGCGCCGCTACCCCGATTCCAAAATGGGGGACGTTCACAAGCGCATCGGCAAGGAAATTAAGCGTTCCCAGCTTAAAAAGGTTATGGCGGAACTTGTGCATACCGGTACAGTGGTCATGCAGGGCGAACGCAATGGCGCGCGCTATCGGCTGGCGTAGAAGCCTTGGAAGTTCTGATTTGGCTCAAAAGTGATCGAATCTTTCCAAGTTGAGCTAAATCTATAGCTTATAATATAGTTAAGATATTGTTATTAAATATCTTTTTTTAGATCAGCCGGATTTGAATGAGCTATATCCGAGCCAATAGGCTGATAAGGAAAACAAGCGTATGGCCTACACCGACATCAACAGCGAAGACCGGCTGGTCCAGGCCACCTTCGCCGAACATCTGGAAAAGGTGTTGGGTTGGGACAGCGTCTACGCCTGGAACCAGGAAACCTTTGGGCCGGACGGCACGCTGGGCCGCGCCGACACCCGCGAAGCGGTCCTCAAGCGCGACCTGCGCGCCGCGCTGATCAAACTCAATCCCGGATTGCCGGCCAAGGTCATCGGCGACGCGGTCAGCGCGCTCACCCGTTACGACTTTTCCCGCTCGCTGATCCAGCACAATCAGGAATTCCATCGCCTGATCCGCGATGGCGTGCCGGTCAGCTACCGCGACGCCAGGGGCGATCTGCGCCACGCCCAGGCCCAGGTCATCGACTTCCGCAACCCCGCCAACAACCGCTTCCTGGCGGTCCGGGAACTCAAGCTTACCGGCCTGCGCGCCCCCGGCTACAACCGCCGCGCCGATCTGGTCTGCTTCGTCAACGGCCTGCCGCTGGTCTTCATCGAACTCAAGGCGGTCTACACAAACATCCGCGCTGGCTTCGAGGGCAACCTCAAGGACTACCTGGACGAACACGTCATCGCCCACGCCTTCCACCACAACGCCTTCCTGATCGTCAGCAACGGCCATCGCGCCCGCTACGGCTCCATCACCAGCGCATGGGAGCACTTCGCCGAATGGAAGCGTTTGGACGAACGCGGCCCCGGGCGCGTGGACGCCGAAGTGCTGCTGAACGGCCTGCTGGAGAAGGCGCGACTGCTGGACATCGTCGAGAACTTCATCCTGTTCGACGCCAGCAAGCCGGGCGCAACCCGCAAGATCGTCGCGCGCAACCATCAGGTGTTGGGCGTGAACAACGCCGTCGCTGCCGTAATCCGCCAGGAAGAACTCAAGCACCTGTTCCCGCCCGAGCGGCGGCTGAACTACTGCATGATCGAACTGCCCCGCGAGCAGGCCACCGACGGCAATCTACGGGCGCTGGCCGCACCCGACGAACCCCGCACCGTGCGCCTGCCGGAACCAGCGCACCCGGCTCTGGGCAAGCTGGGCGTGTTCTGGCACACCCAGGGCAGCGGCAAGTCCTATTCGATGGCGTTCTTCGCCGAAAAGGTCCGACGCCAGATTCCGGGCAACTTCACCTTCCTGCTGATGACTGACCGCGACGACCTGGACAGTCAGATTTACCGTACCTTCGTCGGCTGCGGGGTGGCGGACGACAACACCCCGCGAGCCGGTTCGGGCGAGGCCTTGAAACAACTGCTCCAGCAGAACCACCGCTATCTCTTCAGCCTGATCCACAAGTTCAATCAGGACGTAAACCCGGAGCAACCCTACAGCCGCCGCGACGACATCATCGTCATTTCCGACGAAGCGCATCGCACCCAGGCCGGCAAGCTGGCCCGCAACATGCGCCTGGCGCTGCCGAACGCCGCCTTCATCGGTTTCACCGGCACGCCGCTGTTCCAGGATGATGAACTGACCCGGCGCATCTTCGGCGGCTACATCTCCCGCTACGACTTCAAGCGTTCGGAGGAAGACGGCGCCACCGTCAAACTGGTCTATGACAATCGGGGCGAAAAACTGGGTATCGCCCGGCCGGACCTCAACAAACGCATGGCTGAAGTCATCGAAAAAGCCGACCTGAGTCCGGACCAGGAAGCCCTACTGGAAAAACTGCTGGGCAAGGATTACGAAATCATCACCGCCGACGACCGCTTGGAGAAGATCGCCGCCGACTTCGTGAAGCACGTCACCACCCGCTGGGAATCCGGCAAGGCGATGCTGGTCTGCATCGACAAAATCACCTGCGCCCGGATGTTCCAGCTCATCGAACCCCGGTGGCGGAAGCAGCAACGAGCCGTGCGCGATGACATCGCCGTCAAGGAAGCCGCCATTGCCGGGGAACGGGACGCCGACACCCGGCAACTGCTCCAGGCCCAGCGCGACCGGTTGCGGGCCAAGGCGAAATGGCTGGACGAAACGATCATCGAGATCGTCATCAGCGAAGCGCAGAACGAAGTCGCCGACTTCAGGAAGTGGGGTTTCGACATCATCCCCCACCGGGTGGTGATGAAGCAGGGCTTTGAGACGGCGGACGGTCAGCGGGTGGATGTCGAATCCGCTTTCAAAGATCCGGCGCATCCCTTCCGCATCGCCATCGTCTGCGCCATGTGGCTGACCGGCTTCGATGTGGAGTGTCTCTCGACCCTCTATCTCGACAAGCCGATGAAGGCGCACACCCTGATGCAGGCCATCGCCCGCCCCAACCGGCGCTATCCGGGCAAGGATTTTGGCCTGATCGTGGATTACAACGGGATGCTCAAAAGCCTGCGCGAAGCGCTGGCCCAGTACGCGCTGGGTGACCAGGGCACTCCGTCCGACGAGGTCGTCGCGCCGGTCGAGGAGCGCGTCAAGGCACTGCTGGACGCCATCGAGGCGACTGAAGCCCACTTGCGGGGCTTGGGTTTTAACCCGGCCCGACTGACCGGTGCCAAAGGTTTTACCCGGATTGCCGCCCTGGCCGATGCGGTAGAGGCGGTGTACACCTCCGACGAAGCCAGACGCCGCTTCGAAATTCTGGCGCGGCAGGTATTCAGCCGCTTCAAGGCGTTGCTGATGGAACCGTCCGCATTCGTCTACGCCGAACGGCACGACAACCTGGAAGCCATCTACAAGAAACTGACCGAACGGCGCGACACGGCCGACGTGACGGAACTGCTCAAGGCGCTGCACCGCATCGTCAACGAAGCGATCCGCGCGCAGGCCCCCGATCAGGCTTTCGAGGAACCCAAACTCTACGACCTGAGCCAGATTGACCTGGAAAAGCTGCGGGATGAATTCGCCAAAAAGGTAAAGCGGAAAGCCACCGCCCTTCAGAACATCCGCGACCTCATCGAGCAAAAGCTTGCCGCGATGCTGGCCCACAACCCGCAACGCATGGACTATGACAAGCGCTACCAGGAAATCATCGCCGACTACAACCGGGAAAAGGATCGCGTCACCATCGAGGAAACCTTCGCCAAGCTGATCAATCTGGCCAACAACCTGGACGCGGAACAGCGCCGGGCGGTGGAGGAAGGCTTGAGCGAGGAAGAACTGGCGCTGTTCGACCTGTTGCGGAAGGAGCATCTCGGCAAGGCTGAACGTGAGCGGCTCAAACAAGCCAGCCGCGATCTGCTTCAAGCGCTGCAAAATCTTCTCGCTCCACTCGATCAATGGACCCAAAAGGCACAAACCCAGGCCGAGGTCGAAGTGTTCATTCTGGATCACCTCTACCCCTTGCTCCCCAGCCCCGCGTTCTCAGATACCGACAAAGTGGAAGCAGCGAAGAAAGTCTACAGCTTTGTCTGGCAGCAAAGCGCGAGCGCCTCACTCACCTCGACAAGGTTATGGAACTGATGGGCGACAGATCGCAAGCGCGGGTCAAGAAACTGGAAAGCTGTCGATTCCTGACTGCCGAACAGGTGTTAAGGGCGATGAGCGACGAACAGTTGGAAGATTTTCTTGCTGTCAGTCTACGCAAGCTGACGCCCGCGGAATGGGCGGAGGTATCCAAAGCAGCATCTCCCAAAACCCGTGCGTTGCATGAGGATCTGCGGGGTGCCCGTGAGGAGGCTTGAATCCCGTATCGCCAAGCTCGAAGCTCACTGGACAACGGCAAACTCTGCCCGCGCTTATCGGCAACAAGCCGGCTAAAATGGATCGGACGATCCCCCGGTTAAAATAATTTTTTGGGAAACCGACTCGCCCGAATGACATAGCACATAGCACCGGCATAGCACAATGGCTTTTTGATCTATTTAATTTATTGATTTGTATATAAAAATATTCATTTCTTGTAGAACATGAAGTTCTGAAGCGCGGGAACGGGAACCGATCAAAACTTTTGCGTCAGCTCGGTAGGCGGGAGAGGGGCTGAGGTGGGTGGCGGAGGTGCTAATCCGCCAGCAACAACGCCGCCGCGACCCGACGGTCTTCCAGCATGATGATGTTGTAGGTGCGGCAGGCGGCGGCCGTATCCATGATTTCCACCCCCACGCCGCGCTCCAGCAAGGATCGAAGCAAGGATGGGCGTGGAAACCGCTGGCGACCACCGGTGCCCAGTAGCACGATTTCCGGTTTCAAATCCGCGATCACCTCAAAATGGCCTTCCACCAGTTCGCCAAAGGTCTGCGGCGGCCAGTCGCTCACCAACCGTTCGGGGGTGACGATCACGCTGCGGCGAAATTCTTGTTGGTTGACCCGGACCCAGTCCGGGCCATAGCTGGTGATAGAGTAACGATTCAAATCGCTCTCAAGACTAAAGCGCATGGCAATCCCTCGAAATGAATGGCGGCGGGCGCGGATGAATGAATTCATCCAGTATGATATCCCCCTTCAGAGCGAACAACGCCCGCGACGTTTCGAGCTACCGCGGGTCGCTTTTACCCCCGCGACGCTATCACGACCGGGAGAATGCGCGATGATCGAAGCCGCCCCCCACGCGATTCATGCCCTGGAACTTGGGCGCATGGCCAATTTCATTTATGTCATCCACGACCGCGCCACCGACCGCGCGGCGGTGGTGGATCCGGCCTGGGACGTGCCGGGCATCCTGGCCCTGACCGAACGACATGGGCTGCGAATCACGGATATCCTCATCACTCACAGCCATTTCGACCACATTAACGGGGTCGAGGCGCTGGTGAACCGCACCGACGCGCAGTTGCACCTGCTGCGGGCCGAGGCGGCGTTTTGGGATCGTCATACCGATCGGCCAACCCTGCACGAGGGCGGCGACCGCATCCAGTTGGGTCAGACCGAAATCGAAATTCTCCATACTCCCGGCCACACGCCGGGTTCGGCCTGCTACCGGGTGGGCGATCAGGTGCTTACCGGCGACACCCTGTTCGTGTTCGGCTGCGGGCGCTGCGACCTGCGCGGCGGCGATCCGGAACAGATGCACCAGAGTCTGCGCCGCTTGAGCGAACGATTGCCGGGCGGCACGGTCATCCGCCCTGGCCACAACTACGGCATCACCCCGACCTCGACCATGGCCGCGCAACTCGCCGGCAATCCGTTCCTGCACTTCGACGACTGTCCCGGTTTCGTCGAGTACCGCATGCACCTGCACGACCGCGAGGAGCCGTACCGGCCCGAACCGCGCGCGAACCGTCATTCGCACCGAGTCATCCCGAACCGCCGCGCATAGCCTCGCCAGCTTCCCAAAACAGCACTGATCGCGGAGTCAACGCATGATCGTCAACTGCACTGTTTATGCCGACGGTTGCAAGCTGCCCAACATGACGCTGGAAGACGTTCCGGCGCTGCGCGACCGGTTGGACGCCTTCATCTGGGTGGGACTGCGCGAGCCGGACGAGGATCTGATGGCGCGGGTGCGGGAATTGTTCGATTTGCACGAACTGGCCGCCGAGGATGCCCACCATGCCCATCAGCGGCCCAAGGTTGAGCTATATGGCAACAACTGTCTGTTCGTGGCGCTGCGCACCGCTCAACTGCGCGAGGGCAAGGTCGATTTTGGCGAGACCCACCTGTTCGTTGGACCGCGTTATCTGGTGACGGTGCGGCATGGCGCCTCGCTGCCCTATGCATCGGTGCGCGCCCGTTGCGAGAGCAACCCGCGCCTGCTGCGCAAAGGGCCGGGGTTCGTGCTGTACGCCATCCTCGATTTCGTGGTGGACAACTACTTTCCGATTCTCAACAGCGTGGAAGACGCGGTGGAGGAACTGGAAGAACGGTTTTTCAAGGGTGATTTCGATCGGGGCGATCTCGGCCGGTTGTACCAGTTCAAGCGCGATCTGGTGGAACTGCGCCGCGCCGCCGCGCCACTGGTCGAGGTTTGCAATTATCTAGTGACCGATGTGTTCACTGACCACGTTCCCGACGACATTCGGCCCTATTTCCGCGATGTCTACGATCACGCCCTGCGCATCAACGAGGCGCTGGACGCCATCCGGGAAACGCTGGCGCTCGCCCTGCAAATCAGCCTGTCGCTGGGCGCAGCCCGCCAGAACGAAGCCACCAAGCGCTTGGCCGGCTGGGGCGCCCTGCTGGCGATTCCGACCATGGTGTTTAGCATCTACGGCATGAACTTCAAGGGCTGGTTCCCCGAACTCGAATGGACGTATGGCTATCCCGCCGTGATGGGGAGCGTAACGGTGATCTGTCTATTGCTGTATCGCAAACTGAAGAAAACAGGCTGGCTGTAGATGTTCCAGTTTGCGCCGATTGGCGTGGTCCATTCCTGTTTTCGCGAGAAATTCGGCATTCCGCGCCAGCCGGGACTGGTTTCCGCTGCGCGGGCCACGCTGGAATTGCTGCCGCCGTACAACCAGCCGGCGGCGGTGCGTGGACTGGAGGGCTTTTCGCACCTGTGGCTGCTATTCGTATTTCATGGCGTCCCGGCGGGGCGCTGGCGGGCGACGGTGCGCCCACCACGCCTGGGCGGCAACCGGCGGCTGGGCGTGTTTGCCACCCGCTCCACCTTCCGACCCAATCCCATCGGCCTGTCGGCGGTGAAACTGGACCACATCGCGGTTCGCCAAGGGCAGGTAGTGTTGCATCTGGTGGGGGTGGATTTGCTGGATGGCACGCCGGTGCTGGACATCAAACCGTACCTGCCCTATGCCGACCGGATCGTGGGAGCCGCCGGCGGGTTCGCTTCCGAAGCGCCAGAGACGGGGCTGGTGGTGGAATTCGATCCGGTGGCCAGCGAGTTTTGCGCGGCTTGGCCGGGAGACGCCGACTTGCGGGAACTGATCAGCCAGATTCTGCGCCAGGATCCCCGCCCAGCCTACGAGCGCGCCAGCCCCTTGCCGCAACTTCATGGCATGAAGCTTTATGACCTTGACGTGCGCTGGGAAACGCGAGGCCGGGTGGCGTATGTGACGGAGATCCTGGAGCGCGAACCGGACAAGGTGTCGCTGGCCAAGCCGTAAAAGAACCAGGCGACCGACGCGGTCAAAGGCGCGGGCGCGGTCGAGTAAGCGCGATGTCCCCGAATCGTCCCGCCGCCGCCAAGAGCGCGCCAATAAAAAAGGGGATTGCGGATGCAATCCCCCAAAGACCTCCAAGCGAAATTCAGAGGTCGGTCAGATGTAATCGCCCTTGTAGCTTTCCAGGGTCTTGATGTAGTTGGCGCGTTCGAACGCGGTCGGATCGGCGACGTTGCGCTGGCTCATCGAGCCCTTCATCTGCGCCACCGACACGTAGCGGTGCATTTCCATCCAGGTTTGCAGCCCGTCGCGCAGGGTGGTCAAGTAATCGATGCCATTCTTCAGCAGGGCCGAAGTGGTCATCACCGCGTCCGCGCCCGCCATCAGATACTTCACCACCTCGATCGGGGTATGCACCCCCCGGGTGGCCCCCAAGGATGCCCGCAACCGTCCGTGTAGAACGGCCAGCCACAGCAACGGCAAGCGGATTTCGTCCGGCGTGCTCAGTTGCAGGTTGGGCGCGACTTCCAGCTTGTCCAGATCAAAATCGGGCTGGTAGAAACGGTTGAACAGCACCAGCGCGTCGGCGCCGGCGTCGTCCAGCGCCTTGGCCATCGAGCCGATGGCGCTGAAGAACGGGCTGAGCTTGACCGCGACCGGCACGGTCACCGCCGCCTTCACCGCCTTGACGATCTCGATGTAGCGCTCCTCGACCTCGCGGCCGCTGGTGGTCAGATCGGCGGGGATGTAATAGATGTTCAGTTCGATACCTTTGGCCCCCGCCTCCTGCATCAGTTGGGCGTACTCGATCCAGCCGGTGTTGGTGATGCCGTTCAGGCTGCCGATGATCGGGATGTCCACCGCTTCCGAAGCCCGACGCAGCAAATCCAGATAGCTGTCCGGGCCGACCGTGTAGTCGTCCATCTCCGGGAAATAATTCAGCGACTCGGCAAAGCTCTCGGTGCCGGCGGTCATCAGATACTCCAGCGCCGCGCTTTCATGTTTCAACTGTTCCTCGAACAGCGAAAACATGACCACGGCCGCCGCGCCCGCGTCTTCCAGGCGCTTGATGCTGGCCAAGCTCCCCGACTGCGGCGAGGCCGACGCCACGATGGGATGTTGCAGTTCCATCCCCATGTAAGTGGTTCGTAAATCCATGGTGGTTCCTTCTACGTGCGGGATGCGGAGGGCGGCGGGTTTCGATCCGTGCGGTTCGGAACCCGCCGCACGCCCTGATTATCTGAACTTCGGCTGGAACGTCGCGCCGCTGCGGGCCGCCATTTCCTCGTAAATCGACCAGCGCCGATTGACCGCCTGCTGGGCCAGATCCATCAACTCTTCGGCTTCCTTGGGATTGGTGTGGGCCAGCACCTTGTAGCGCACCTCGTTATAGCGGTATTGCTTCAGCGGAATCTTCGGCCGCCCCGAATCGAGCACGAACGGATTTTCGCCGGACTCGCGCACCGCCGGGTTGTAGCGCAGCAGCGGCCAGTGCCCGCTTTCCACCGCCAGATGTTGTTGATCCAGACCGCGCTGCATGTTGATGCCGTGAGCGATGCAGTGGCTGTAGGCCAGGATCAGCGACGGCCCGTTATAGGCTTCGGCCTCGCGGAACGCCAGCAGCGTCTGCTGGGGGTTGGCGCCCAGCGCGATCCGCGCCACGAACACATTGCCGTAGGAAATCGCCTGCAACGCCATGTCCTTCTTGCCGATCTGCTTGCCGGCGGCGGCAAATTTGGCGACCGCGCCCAGCGGGGTGGATTTCGACATCTGGCCGCCGGTGTTGGAATACACCTCGGTGTCCAGCACCAGGACGTTCACGTCGCGGCCGCTGGCCAGCACGTGATCGACGCCGGACGAACCGATGTCGTAGGCCCAGCCGTCGCCGCCGACGATCCAGACGCTGCGCCGCACCAACTGGTCGGCGACCGACAGCAGATGCTGGGCGCGCGGGTCCTTGATCTCCCGCAGCCGCTGCTTGAGTTCGGCCAGCCGGCCGCGCTGGCGGCGGATGTCAATTTCGGTGACCTGTTCGGCTTCGATCAGGTCATCCACCAGGTCCGCGCCGATCTGGGACGCCAGCGCCCGCAGCAGTTCCTGGGCGAAGGCCAGATGCTTGTCGGCGGTCAGGCGGAAGCCCAGGCCGAATTCGGCGTTGTCCTCGAACAGCGAGTTCGACCAGGCCGGGCCGCGTCCCTCGCTGTTGACCGACCACGGCGTGGTTGGCAGATTGCCGCCGTAGATCGAGGAGCAGCCCGTGGCGTTGGCCACCAGCAGCCGGTCGCCGAACAACTGCGACAGGAGCTTGAGGTAAGGCGTCTCGCCGCAGCCGGAACAGGCGCCAGAGAACTCGAACAGCGGCGGCAGGAATTGCACGCCGCGCACCGTCGAGAAGTCCACCCGACCACGATCCACTTCCGGCAGGGTCTCGAAGAAGCCGATATTGGCCCGCTCGCTGGCCAGCACCGGTTCCTTGAGCGCCATGTTGATCGCTTTGCGATTGGCCTGCTCCTTGCTCTTGGCCGGGCAGACCTCGACGCACAGCGCGCAGCCGGTGCAGTCCTCCAGATAGACTTGCAGGGTGTAACGAATTTCCGGGAAGCCCCGGGCGTCGATGGGCGCGGTCTTGAACGCCTTCGGCGCTCCCGCCAGGCTGGCCTCGTTATAGAACTTGGATCGGATCACCCCGTGCGGGCAGACCATGCTGCAATTGCCGCACTGGATGCAGATGTCCGGTTCCCAGGTCGGCACGAAGTTGGAGATGTTGCGCTTCTCCCATTGGGTGGTGCCGCTGGGATAAGTGCCGTCCACCGGCAGGGCGCTGACCGGCAGTTCATCGCCGCGCCCGGCCATCATCATCGCCGTGACCTTTTGCACGAACTCCGGCGCGTCGACCGGCACGATGGACGGCAGGTGGCGGGTTCCGGTCGCCTGCGCCGGCACCGTGATCTGGCGCAGATTGGCCAGGGTGTTGTCCACCGCCACGAAGTTCTTGCGCACCACTTCTTCGCCCTTGCGGGCGTAGGTCTTCTTGATCGAGTACTTGATTTTCTCAATCGCTTGGTCGCGCGGCAGCACCTTGGAAATAGCGAAGAAGCAGGTCTGCATGATGGTATTGATCCGCGTCCCCATGCCGTTGTCGCGGGCCACCTTTTCGGCGTTGATGCCGTAGACCTCCAGCTTCTTGGCGATGATTTCCTCCTGCACCGGGCGCGGAATCCGGTCCCAGGCTTCCTCCGGCTCTTGCGGGCTGGTGTTGAGCAGCACCACCGCCCCCGGCGCGGCCCGCTTGAGCACGTCGCCGCGATCCAGGAAGTTGAACTGGTGGACGCCGATGAAGTTGGCCGACTGCACCAGATAGGGCGCGCGGATCGGGTCCGGGCCAAAGCGCAGGTGCGAGACCGTCTGCGAGCCGGATTTCTTGGAGTCGTAGACGAAATAGCCCTGGGCGAAGAATTCGGGATCGTCGCCGATGATCTTGATCGAGTTCTTGTTGGCGCCGACCGTGCCGTCCGCGCCCAGCCCGAAGAACATCGCTCGCACCACCTTCTCGGATTCGATGTTGAAACCGGAGTCCACGTCCAGGCTGGTGTGGGATACGTCGTCCACGATGCCGACGGTGAAATGGTTCTTGGGCTGATCCTTGCGCAGTTCGTCGAACACCGCCTTGCACATCGCCGGGGTGAATTCCTTGGACGACAGTCCGTAGCGGCCGCCGATCACCCGCGGCAGCGTCGGCGTCGGCAGCGTGCCGGCGAACTGGGCTTCCACCAGGGTATTGACGACCTCCAGGTACATCGGCTCGCCGGTTGTGCCCGGTTCCTTGGTGCGCTCGATGACGGCGATGGATTTAACGCTGGCCGGCAGGGCGGCCAGGAAATGCTTCGCCGACAAGGGCAGGTACAGCCGGACCTGCACCACACCGACCCGCTCGCCGCGCTGGTTGAGGTAGGCGGCGGTCTCGCAGGCGGTTTCCGTGCTGGAACCCATCAGAATGATGACTCGTTCAGCCTTTGGATCGCCGAAGTAGTCGAACAGGTGGTAGCGGCGGCCGGTGATGCCGGCGAACTTATCCATCGCCGCCTGCACGATCCCCGGCACTTTGGCGTAGAACGGATTGACCGTCTCGCGGCTCTGGAAATAGGTGTCGGGGTTCTGGGCGGTGCCGCGAATGAACGGCCGGTCGGGATTGAGCGCCCGGGCGCGATGCGCCAGCACCAGATCATCGTCGATCATCGCCCGGATTTCGTCGTCGGTCAGCAGAGTGAGCTTGTTGACCTCGTGCGAAGTGCGGAAGCCGTCGAAGAAGTGGATGAACGGCACCCGCGCCTCCAGCGTGGCCGCCTGGGCGATCAGCGCCATGTCGTGGGCTTCCTGCACCGAACCGGAGGCCAGCAGGCAGAAGCCGGTGGGGCGTATCGCCATCACGTCCTGATGGTCGCCGAAGATCGACAGGCCCTGGGTCGCCAGGGAACGGGCGGCGACGTGGAACACCGCCGAGGTCAGTTCGCCGGCGATCTTGTACATGTTGGGGATCATCAGCATGAGCCCCTGCGACGCGGTGAACGTCGTGGTCAGCGCGCCGCTTTGCAATGCGCCGTGCGCCGCGCCGGCCGCGCCGCCCTCGTGCTGCATTTCCATCACCAGGGGCACGGTGCCCCAGATGTTTTTGACGCCTTCCGCCGCCCATTGATCCGCCAGTTCGGCCATGGTCGAGGACGGGGTGATGGGGTAGATGGTACAGACTTCGTTGACCCGATAGGCGACGTAGGCCGCCGCTTCGTTACCGTCAATGGTGGTGACTTGCCGTTCGGTCATTGCGTTTCTCTTCTCTAAGCCCGCTGCGGACGGCGGGCGTGTTCTGGATCGTTGACGCCCCTCGCCCGCCAGGCGAGCGAGGGGCGGCGGGGGTCGGTTACTCGCCCGCCGCTGGTTCGGGGATCATCTCGATGGCGTGGCACGGGCATTGCTCGAAGCACACCGCGCAGCCGGTGCAGAGATCGTAGTTGTAGCGGTAGCGCCGGCCCGGCCCCAGCTTGATGATGGCGTCTTCCGGACAGGCGCCGTAGCAGCCGTCGCACTCGTAGCAGTTGCCGCAGGACAGGCAGCGCTTGGCCTCGTACAGCGCTTCCTTCTGGCTCAGGCCGGCCACTACTTCCTCGAAGCTGCTGGTGCGGCCCTTGAGGTCCAGATGGCCCTGCGGGCGTTGGGCGGCGTCGGTGTAGTACCAGACGTGCAGCTTGTCGAAGGTGGCCAGGTCGTGCTTGGGCGGCTTGACGTAGGCATCGCCGCGCAGCCAGGCGTCGATGTTGCGGGCGGCTTTCTTGCCGTGGCCGACGCCGATGGTGACGGTGCGGTCGGAGGGCACCATGTCGCCGCCGGCGAACAGGCCGGCATAGCCGGTCATCATCTGGTCGTTGACGATCACCACCCCGTCGTCCTTGCACTCTACGCCCGGCATTTTGCGCATGAAGCTGGTGTCCACATCCTGGCCCAGCGCCATGATCAGGGCGTCGGCCTCCAGCGTCTCGAACTGACCGGTCGGTTGTGGGCGCCCCTTGGCATCCACCTCCATGATCTCGACCGTGAAAGTGGTTTCCTCGATGTTCTTGATGGTGCGCAGCCAGTGAATCTTCACATCCTCCTCAAGCGCCTCGGTGGCTTCGAAGTCGTGGGCCGGCATGTGTTCGCGGTCGCGGCGGTAGATGATCAGCGGCTCGTAGCCGAGGCGCTTGGCGACCCGGGCGGCGTCCATGGCGGTGTTGCCACCGCCGTAGATGGCGACCCGGCGGCCCAGCTTGGGCGCGTTCCCGGTTTCCACGTCCTTGAGGAAGCTCAGGGCGTCGAGCATCTTGCCGGCGTCGCGGGATGGAATGTCGGTGCGCTTGCTGATGTGGGCGCCGACCGCGATGAACATGGCGTCGAAGTTGCCGGCTGCCTTCTCGGCCAGCAGGTCGTCCACCCGGTGGTTGAGGACGATCTTGACGCCCATGTTCTCGATGCGCTTAATCTCGGCGTCCAGCACGTTGCGCGGCAGCCGGTAGGCGGGAATGCCGAAGTGCATCATGCCGCCGGCCATCGGTCCGGCTTCGTGGATTTCGACCTCGTGGCCCATCCGGGCCAGATGGAAGGCGGCGGACAGCCCGCTGGGACCGGCGCCGACCACCAGCACCCGTTTGCCGCTGGGCGGGGCGGTCACGGTGAACTGCCAGTCTTCCTGAATGGCCAGATCGCCCAGGAAGCGCTCGACGGCGTGGATGCTGACCGAGGAGTCCAGCTTGCCGCGGTTGCAGGCGGTCTCGCAGGGGTGGTAGCACACCCGTCCGTGGATGGCCGGCATCGGGTTGTTCTCGGTCAGGCTTTGCCAAGCTTCCTTAAAGCGGCCGGACTGGGCGTGCGCCAGCCAAGCCTGGATGTTCTCGCCGGCCGGACAGGCGTTGTTGCAGGTCGGCAGCAGATCCGCATAGATCGGCCGCTGGATGCGCTGCGGGCCAACATTGCGCTTCTCATGCGTCAGGTCCAGCGGGCGCGTCATGTTGATGGGCTTGTCGGTCATCGTGCTTCTCTTCGCAATCGTTTGGTGGTGAGGGGCGACCCTCCATCCCTGGAGACGGGAAGTGTCTGGTGGTTACCACCAGCTCCACCGTCCGCGGTCGTTGTTCTTGATGATGTCCAAGTATGGGCAAGGTCCGGGAGTTGTACAGGGCCAGTCGTTTCGCTCCGTTAAAAATAGAATATTTTAGCGGAAAATGAATGGCGCCCGGTTCGGCCCGCAGCCCTTCCGACACCCGCAGGGCCGCGAAGAACCGATAAATGGCGAGGAATAGCAATCAGGGTTATCGCGCCACGCGGCAGCCGGGATCGGCTGGTCGAAGAGCAGATGCAACCGATAATTATCGTCGAGCGCGGCACGGCGTTTCCGGCGACGGACGCCGTCGCGAGGGATCATTGTGACGCGGCGCCTCAAGGGCGATCCGGCGCATCAGGACCCGGTTTTCCACTAAAGCGAAAGCCCTGAAGCGGTTGGCGAAGCTTGTTCCGGATTTCCCGGCAAGGATCGGGCAGGTCGGCAAAATAGCCAGGCTGCTTCCAGCATGGAAGATTCGCGGAAAGAAAAACGGCTTAGCCGTTTTTTGCTAAGCCGTTGATTTGTTTGGCGCGCCCGGAGAGATTCGAACTCCCGACCCCTTGGTTCGTAGCCAAGTACTCTATCCAACTGAGCTACGGGCGCGTTAAGCGGGGACGCGGATTATGCGGATCGGATGAAACCTTGTCAATTTCTGCGCGATTCGCAAAAAACTGGCGGAGAGAGAGGGATTCGAACCCTCGATGGAGCTTTATGACCCCATACTCCCTTAGCAGGGGAGCGCCTTCAGCCGCTCGGCCATCTCTCCGGGATGATGCGCGCCACGCGGGCGCCAGGAATGGATAAGCATATCGTTTGCAAATACCGGCGTAAAGCCCCCGGATTCAAACATCGTGAGCGGCTGGCGGTTGTGCCGCGCCGTGGGCGGCGCCATCCTGCTCGCGTTTGATCCGTTCGTAGATTTCCTCGCGATGCACCGCAATATCCTTGGGCGCATTGACGCCAATGCGGACCTGATTACCTTTCACGCCAAGCACGGTCACGGTCACCTCGTCACCGATCATCAGCGTTTCCCCAACTCTGCGCGTCAGAATCAACATGTCAAGCTACTCCTTGTTTTCCATTAACAGCACCAGGTCGTCTTGCGGTTTTTGACAGTCCGCTTCTGTAAACGCTCCACTCCCACCGGTGGATTTTTTCGCGTGCTCGCGCTCGTCCCTACCCTGGCCCGCGCCGGAGCGCGGTTGGGGGTCAGGCAACCTTGTCCAGTTCGAACGCCTCGTGGAGGGCGCGAACCCCCAGTTCCAGATACTTCTCGTCCACCACCACTGAAATCTTGATCTCGGAGGTCGAAATCATGCGGATATTGATCCCTTCCCTGGCTAGCGCCTGGAACATCCTGCTGGCGACGCCGGCGTGGGATCGCATGCCGATGCCGACCAGGGACAGCTTGGCGATCTTGGCATCGCCCGACACCTCGCGGGCGCCGAGCTGGGTGGCATGTTGCTTGAGGATTTCCAGCACACGCTCGTAGTCGTTGCGATGCACCGTGAAGGTGAAGTCGGTGGTGCCATCGCGCCCGATGTTCTGAATGATCATGTCCACTTCGATGTTGGCGTCGGCCACCGGCCCCAGAATGCTGAAGGCGATGCCGGGCCGGTCAGGGACACCCAGCACGGTGAGCTTGGCCTCGTCGCGGTTGAACGCGATGCCGGAAATCAGTTCTTTCTCCATGGGGTCCGCCTCGAACGCTTCTTCGAAGGTGATCAACGTGCCCGGACCTTCCTGGAAGGTGGAAAGCACGCGTAATGGGACATTATGTTTGCCGGCGAATTCCACCGAGCGGATTTGCAACACCTTGGAACCCAGGCTGGCCATCTCCAGCATTTCCTCGAAGGTGATGCGATCCAACCGGCGGGCATCGGGCACCACGCGCGGGTCGGTGGTGTAAACCCCGTCCACATCGGTGTAAATCTGGCACTCGTCCGCCTTGAGCGCGGCGGCCAGCGCGACGCCGGTGGTGTCGGAACCGCCCCGACCCAGCGTGGTGATGTTGCCGTCCTCGTCCACGCCTTGGAACCCGGCCACCACCACCACCCGACCGGCATCGAGATCGGCGCGCATGGCGCTGGCTTCGATCTCCTGGATGCGGGCCTTGTTGAAGGCGTTATCGGTGAGGATACGCACCTGGCTTCCGGTGTAGGAGCGGGCCGGACAGCCGCGTTTTTCCAGGGCGATGCACAGGAGCGCGATCGTCACCTGTTCGCCGGTCGCCAGCAGCACATCCAGTTCGCGGGGATCGGGGCGGGGGGTAATGCCCTTGGCCAGCCCAATCAGTCGATCGGTTTCGCCGCTCATGGCCGATACCACGACCACCACCTGATGGCCGCGCTCGCGCCAGCCGATCACTTTTTCAGCCACGTTCTCGATACGCTCGAGGTTGCCCACCGAGGTACCACCGTATTTCTGTACGATAAGCGCCATGATTTCCCTGCTGAAAAAGGCTAATCTTATTCCCGACCCAGGGGAGCCGAGCGGGTCATAAAGGCGGCGATTATAGCGAAAGGCGGAAAATCTCCAAGCAATTCCGGTGCGGTGGCGCACTACCGCAGGGCTGGCGTTTAGGCCAGTTGGCCGCGCACCCACTCCGGTACCGAACGCAGGGCCTGGTCCAGTTTCGTGGGATCGATGCCGCCGGCCTGAGCCAGGTCGGCGCGACCGCCACCCTTGCCGCCGACTTGTTGGGCAACCATGTTGACCAGTTCACCAGCCTTGAGCCGCTGGGTTTCCGTCGGGGTTACTCCCGCCACCAGCCGCACCTTGCCATCCTCGACCGTGGCCAGCACCACCGCCGCCGCCTTGAGCTGGTCCTTGCAGCGGTCCACCGCCTCGCGCAGGGTCTTGGCGTCCACGCCATCCAGCCGGGCGGCCAGCACCTTAATCCCGTCCACCTGCACCGTCTGGCCGAGCAAATCGGCGCCCTGCCCGCTGGCCAGTCGGCCCTTGAGCTGTTCGACTTCCTTCTCCAGTTGCCGGGCGCGCTCGACCAGTTGCCGGACCTTGTCGGGGAAGTTGTCGCGGTCGCCCTTGACCAGGTGCGCCGCCTGCCGGGCGCGATCCTGCAACGCGGCCACGTAATCCAGCGCCCGTTCCCCGGTCACGGCCTCGATGCGCCGCACCCCGGCCGCCACGCCACCCTCGGCCACGATCTTGAACAGGCCGATGTCGCCCACCCGTCCGACGTGAGTGCCGCCGCACAGTTCGGTGGAGAAATCGCCCATCCGCAGCACCCGCACCTGGTCGCCGTACTTCTCGCCAAACAGCGCCATGGCGCCGGCGGCGATGGCGTCTTCGGGGGCCATGACGGTCGTTTCCACCGCGACGTTGCCGCGAATCTGGGCGTTGACCAGTCGCTCGATGGCGTCCAGTTGCTCGGCGCTGATCGGCTCGAAGTGGGAAAAGTCGAAACGCAGCCGCTGCGAATCCACCAGCGAGCCTTTCTGGGTGACATGCGTGCCCAATACCCGGCGCAGCGCCGCGTGCAACAAATGCGTCGCGGAGTGGTGCAGAGCGGTGGCTTGGCGCTGGGCGGCGTCCACCTGAGCGACCACGCGGGCGCCGCGCCGCAGTTGACCCTGCTTCAGCACGCCGATGTGGGCAAACACGCCTTCGCCCTGCTTCTGGGTGTCGCGGACCTCGAATTCCAGTTCCATAGCGCGCAGCCAGCCGGTATCGCCCACTTGGCCGCCGGATTCGGCGTAGAACGGAGTGTGATCGAGCACCACCATGCCGTCCTCGCCGGCGTTCAGCGTTTCCACCGCCCGACCCTCGCGGAACAGCGCAATCACGGTCGCCTCTTCCTCCAGCCGGTCGTAACCGTGGAACTCGGTGCAGCCCTCGACGTCAAGATCGGCGGTCTGGCGCAACCCGAACTGGCTGTGGGCACGGGCGCGGGCGCGCTGAGCCTCCATTTCCCGGTCGAAGCCAGCGGAATCCAGTTGCAAGCCCCGCTCGCGGGCGATGTCGGCGGTCAGGTCCACCGGAAAGCCGTAGGTATCGTAAAGCTTGAACACGGTCTCGCCGGGGATGACCTTGCCGGACAAGGCCGCGATATCCTCTTCCAGCAATTTCATGCCGTGCGACAGGGTTTCGGCGAAGCGTTCCTCTTCCTGGCGGATGACGCGCTCGACCTGGGCCTCGGCCTGGGCCAGGTCGGGATAGGCCGCGCCCATTTCCACCACCAGGGGGCGAACCAGGGTATGGAAGAAGCTGCCTTCGACGCCCAGCTTGTGGCCGTGGCGAATGGCGCGGCGCATGATCCGCCGCAGCACGTAGCCGCGCCCTTCGTTGGACGGCAGCACACCGTCGGCGATCAGAAAGGCGGTGGCGCGGATGTGGTCGGCGATCACCCGCAGCGAACTGGATTGCAAATCCGCCGCACCGGTCGCGGCGGCGGCAGCGCGAATCAAATTCTGAAACAGGTCGATCTCATAATTGCTATGCACGCCCTGCATCACCGCCGCCAGCCGTTCCAGCCCCATGCCGGTATCCACCGAGGGTTTGGGCAGCGGGTGCAGCACGCCATCCGCGTTCCGGTCGAACTGCATGAACACCAGATTCCAGATTTCGATGTAGCGGTCGCCGTCAGCGTCCGGCGTGCCGGGCGGGCCGCCGGCCACTTCCGGGCCATGGTCGTAGAAGATTTCCGAACAGGGGCCGCAAGGGCCGGTGTCGCCCATCGCCCAGAAGTTATCGCTTTCGTAACGCTTGCCGCCGGGCTTGTCGCCGATGCGGGCGATGCGGGCGCGCGGAACCTCGATCTCGTTGGCCCAGACCTCATACGCCTCGTCGTCGGTCTCGTAGACCGTGACCCACAGCTTGTCCGCCGGCATCCGCAAAACCCCGGTCAGGAATTCCCAGGCGAAATGGATGGCGTCGCGCTTGAAGTAGTCGCCGAAGCTGAAGTTGCCCAGCATCTCGAAAAAGGTGTGATGGCGGGCGGTGTAGCCGACATTTTCCAGGTCGTTGTGCTTGCCGCCGGCCCGCACGCAACGCTGGGCGGTGGCGGCCCGGCGGTAGGGGCGTTGGTCGCGGCCGGTGAACACGTCCTTGAACTGCACCATGCCGGCGTTGGTGAACAACAAGGTGCTGTCGTTGAGCGGGACCAGCAGGCTGCTGGCCACCACCTCGTGGCCGTGATTACAGAAATAATCCAGGAAGAGTTTGCGGAGTTCGGCGCTGCTGGTCATGGTCGGGATTCGAGGTTCGGGTGCGAATTAAACGGTTTCAAACAGATGCTTGATTTGATCCAGGGTGAAGCCATGTTGGCGCAACACCCGGGTTTGCTGGATGCGGCTGGCGGCATCGGCAGGGACATGGGATTTGAACCGCTTGCGATGCAGTTCCCGCAGCTTGACTGGCCAGTCATCTTCCAGTGTCGCTAAAGTCGCGGCAACCTGATCTTCCGGCACGCCGCGCTCGCGCAGTTCGCGGGCGATCCGCAACGGCCCGTAGCCCTTATCGGCTCGCCCGCAGGCGTACAGTTCGGCGTAACGACCCTCATCCAGCAGGCGTTCCTCGATCAACTGGTCCAGCGCCGGATCGATTTGCGCGGGCGGATAGCCGCGCTGGAGCAGTTTCTGACGCAGTTCCAGCCGGGAGTGCTCGCGCCGGGCCAGCAGTTCCATGGCCTTGGCGCGAACCGCCGCCGGGTCGGCGGCGGCAACGCTCTCAAAGGTCCGCGTCCAGTTCATCGGCGGCGGAATTGCTGGCGTCGTCGTCGCTGGCGCCGCCAGGTTCAGTAGCCGGCACGGCGTCGGGACGGGCCAGAAAATGGGTGCGAATTTTGCCTTCCAGTTCGCGGGCCAGCTCGGAATTTTCCTTCAAGTAGGCGCGGGCGTTATCCTTGCCCTGGCCGATGCGCGTACCGCCGCAACTGTACCAGGCGCCGGATTTCTCGATCAGCCCGGCCTTGACGCCAAGGTCAACGATCTCGCCCAGCCGGGACGCGCCCTCGCCGTAAAGAATCTCAAATTCAGCCTGCTTGAAGGGCGGGGCCAGCTTGTTCTTGACCACCTTGACCCGGGTCTCGTTGCCGATCACCTCGTCGCCCTTTTTGATGGAACCGGTGCGGCGGATGTCGAGCCGGACCGAGGCGTAGAACTTGAGGGCGTTGCCGCCGGTGGTGGTTTCTGGGGATCCGAACATCACGCCGATCTTCATCCTGATTTGATTGATAAAAATCACCAGGGTGTTGGAGCGTTTGATGTTGGCGGTGAGCTTGCGCAGGGCTTGACTCATCAGGCGGGCGTGCAGGCCAACATGGGAATCGCCCATGTCGCCCTCGATTTCGGCCTTGGGCGTCAGCGCCGCCACCGAGTCGATCACCACGATGTCCACCGCGCTGGACCGCACTAGCATGTCGGCGATTTCCAGCGCCTGCTCGCCGGTATCGGGCTGCGACACCAGCAGATCGTCCACGTTGACGCCCAGCTTGGCGGCATAAATCGGGTCCAAGGCGTGCTCGGCGTCGATGAAGGCGGCGCAACCGCCCAGCCGCTGGGTTTCGGCGATGACCTGCAAGGCCAGGGTGGTCTTGCCCGAGGATTCGGGGCCGTAGATTTCGGTCACCCGCCCGCGCGGCAGGCCGCCGATGCCCAAAGCGATGTCCAGCCCCAGCGAGCCGGTGGACACGACCATCACGTCGCGGGCCACGCTGGTGTCGCCCAGCCGCATGACCGCGCCCTTGCCAAACTGGCGTTCGATCTGGGTCAGCGCGCCGGCGAGCGCCTTTTTTTTGTTGTCATCCATTTCGCGAATCCCCTTTGTTGATGATGGTTGAACCGGGCGATCCCGTCGAAGCCGGTTGTCGCTGGCAATTGTTCCATAGAACCAGCGGCTAACCTAGCCCCGGCCAGCGGCGCAGCACCTGATAGCGCACGCCGCCCTCCTCCCGAAGCGACTCGACCAGAGCCACCTCATTGACCGGCCAGCGCACCGGCGCGGTCGGCGGCTGGGCCGGGGCCGGGCCGGGAAATTTTCGAGCCAGGGTAATGTGCGCCTGAAACGCCCGCCGCTCCGGGATGAAACCACAACCGCGCAACCGGCGGTGCAAATCGGCCACCCGTTCGTACAGTTCCGGCGGGGTGCGACTGGACCCCAGCCACAGGATGCGCGGCTGCGGCCAGTAGCCGTAGTGATCCAGGACCAACTCCAACTCCAGCGTCGGTAAATCCGCCAGGGCGGCTTCATACCCGGCCAGTCGGGCGGCGGCGGTCGCGCCCAGAAACACCAGGGTCAGATGCAGATGGTCATCGCGCACCCGTCGCCGGCCGGCAACGCTCGCCGCCAAGTCGGCCAGTCGCCGGCGTTCGGCTTCCTCCGGCCACAGCGCGAGAAACAGCCGCCGGGGCGCGTCAGTGATGGAGGGCGAGGACATCCAACACCCCTTGCAGGGCGGTGGCGACGGTTTTCAGGCGCACATCGTCGCGGTTGCCCTCGAAATGCCGGCATTCGGCGCGCGTTGGGCCATCCCGCAATGCCCAAGTCAGGTAGACTGTGCCGACCGGTTTGTCCGGGCTGCCGCCATCGGGACCGGCGACGCCACTGACCGCCAGGACGAGATCAGCCCGGCTGCGCTCCAGGGCGCCGGCCGCCATTTCGGCCACGACCTCGGCGCTGACCGCACCCTGCTCGGCGAGGGTCGCCTCCCGCACCCCCAGCAACTCGGTCTTGGCGGCGTTGCTGTAGGTGACAAAGCCCCGGTCGAACCAACCGGAACTGCCCGGCACGTCGGTGACGATCTTGGCGATCCAGCCCCCGGTACAGGATTCGGCAACCGCCAAGGTCCGGCCCCGGGCGCGCAGGGCGGCGCCCACCTGCACGGCCAACTCGTAAAGATTCTGATGGGCTGGATTCGGTGCGGGCACGGTCACCTCCTGATCCTGTGTAAAGCGCGAACCGGCGCGAGCGCAGGGCGGTTTCGCCACGCGGTACTATAACCCAAGATACCAGAACCGAAGGTTTCAGGCTCGAACCGGCGCGACCGCCGCCGATTGGGCGTCCGACTATTTCAGCCAGCCTTTTCGGCGGAAGAACCAGAACGGCGCGACAATCGACGCGATCATGATCCCCAGCGCGACGGGATAGCCCAGCGCCCATTTCAATTCGGGCATGAATTCGAAATTCATCCCGTAAATGCTGGCGATCAGGGTCGGCGGCAGCAGGGCGACCGAAGCGACCGAGAAAATCTTGATGATCTTGTTCTGGTTGATGTTGATGAAGCCGACGGTGGCATCCATCAGAAAGTTGATCTTCTCGAACAGGAACGAGGTGTGCCCGTCCAGCGATTCGATGTCGCGCAGGATTTGGCGGGCCTCCTCGATCTGGTCGGCGGAAAGCAGCCGCCGCCGCATCAGGAAGGAAATGGCGCGGCGAGTGTCCATCAGATTGCGGCGGATGCGTCCGTTCAGGTCTTCCTCGCGGGCGATGCCGGCCAGCACCTCGGCGGCGGCCTCGTCGGTCAGATGGGCCTTAAGCACCCGGCCGCCGACTTCCTCCAGGTCGGCGTAGACCCCCTCCAAGGCATCGGCGGAATACTCGGCGTCGGTGGCGTACAGATCAAGCAGCACGTCCCGGCAGTCCTCCAGATAGCCGGGCTGGTGCCGGGCGCGCATGCGCAGCAGGCGGAAGACGGGCAAATCTTCCTCGTGCAGGCTGAACAGGATGTCCTGCTTGAGCACGAAGGCGACCGGCACGTTGCGGGATTCGTCCGCCTTGTCGAGCAGGAAGTCGGAGCGGATTTGCAGGGCGCCGGTGGCGTCCTCGAAACAGCGGGCGCTGGCCTCGATGTCGCCGAAATCGTCCTCGTCCGGCAGGGTCAGGCTGAACAACTCCCTGGCCAGCAGCCGCTCCTCGTCGGTCGGAGCGTCGAAGTCGATCCAGATCGGCCTGACGCGCTCAAGGTCGGTCCCGTCCTCGATCTGAATCTGGCGGAGGCGACCGTTTTGCAGTTCGAAAGCATTGATCATGGAATTTGCGCGACTGGCGAAATGGCGCGGAAAATAGTCTTAAACCGAATTGGGGTAAAGCGAATTCTTCGAGGCCGACCGCGCTTGGATAACTTCGACCAGCACACGCCGATGATGCAGCAGTATCTGCGCATCAAGGCCGAGCATCCCGGCATCCTGCTGTTCTACCGGATGGGGGATTTTTACGAGCTGTTTTACGACGACGCCCGCCGCGCCGCCGAACTGCTCAACATCACCCTGACCACCCGCGGCCAGTCCGCCGGCGCCCCGATTCCGATGGCCGGCGTGCCGTTCCACGCCGTGGAAAACTACCTCGCCCGGCTGGTCAAGCTCGGCCTGTCGGTGGCGATCTGCGAGCAACTGGGCGATCCCGCGCTCAGCAAGGGGCCGATGGAGCGGCGAGTGACCCGGATCGTCACGCCCGGCACCCTGACCGACGAGGCGCTGCTGGACGAGCGCCGCGACAATCTACTGCTGGCCCTGCACCAAGCCAAGCAGGTCTACGGGCTGGCCCATCTGGACCTGAGCGGCGGCCGGTTCACGATCATGCAGGTGCAGGGCGCAACGGCGCTGCTCAACGAACTGGAACGGCTGAAGCCGGCGGAACTGCTGATCAGCGAGGAGGCCGAGCCGCCCGAGGGCTGGCGGCAGCATCCGGGCCTGCGCCGGCAAGCGCCGTGGCATTTCGACCGTGACAGCGCCGTGCGCGCCCTGTGCGCCCAGTTCGGGGTGCGCAATCTGGACGGTTTCGGTTGCGCCGACCAGCCGGTCGCGGTGGCTGCCGCCGGCTGTCTGCTGCAATACGTCAAGGACACCCAGCGCAGCGCCCTGCCGCATCTGATCGGGCTGCGGGTCGAGCGCCACGAAGACAGCGTGATTCTGGACGCCGCCAGCCGCCGCAATCTGGAACTGGAGCACAGCCTGAGTGGCCGCCACGAACATACCCTGATCGGCATTCTCGACCGCTGCGTGACGCCGATGGGCGGCCGGTTGCTGCGGCGCTGGCTGCACCGGCCGTTGCGGGATCGGAGCATCCTCGGCCAGCGCCAGGACAGCCTGCGATGCCTGCTGGACAACGGCGGTTACGAGTATTTGCGCGGCCTGTTGCGCGGAACCGGCGACGTGGAGCGGATTCTGGCGCGGGTGGCGCTGAAATCGGCCCGGCCCCGCGATCTGGTCGCCCTAGCCGACGCGCTGGCCCGCCTGCCCGGTGTGCAACAGTTTCTCGGCCTGCTGGACGCCAGCCTGTTGCAAGACCTTGCCCGCCGCGCCGGGACCCATCCCGAAATCTGCGACCTGTTGAACCGGGCGATCATTCCCAACCCGCCGCAAACCTTGCGCGATGGCGGGGTGATCGCGCCCGGCTACGATGCCGAACTCGACGAGTTGCGCGGCCTGAGCGAACGCGCCGATCAATATCTGGTGGAACTGGAAGCGCGGGAACGCCAGCGCACCGGCATCAGCAATCTCAAGCTCGGTTTCAACCGGGTGCATGGCTATTACATCGAGGTGACCCGCGCCCAGTCGCAGGGGGTACCCGCCGACTATCTGCGCCGCCAGACCCTCAAGGGCGCGGAACGCTACATCACCCCGGAATTGCAGGAATTCGAGCACAAGGTGCTGCACGCCCAGGATCGGGCGCTGGCGCGGGAAAAAGTGCTGTACGACGCCCTGCTGGACCATCTGATCGTCCAACTGCCGGCCTTGCAGACCAGCGCCGCCGCGCTGGCGGAACTGGACGTGCTGGCCAACCTGGCCGAACGGGCCGCCGCCTTGCGCTGGAATCCGCCGGAACTGTCCGCCGCACCGGGGATCGCGATCCAGGCCGGTCGTCATCCGGTGGTCGAACAGGCGCTGGAAGAGGCGTTCACGCCCAACGACCTGACGCTGGAGCCCGAACAGCGGCGGATGCTGATCGTCACCGGCCCGAACGCCGGCGGCAAATCCACCCTGATGCGTCAGACCGCTCTGATTGCGCTGCTGGCTCATGTCGGCAGCTTCGTCCCCGCCGAGCGGGCGGTGATCGGGCCGCTTGACCGCATTTTCACCCGGATCGGCGCGTCCGACGATCTGGCCGGCGGTCGCTCCACCTTCATGGTGGAAATGAGCGAGGCCGCCAACATCCTGCACAACGCCACCCCGCACAGCCTGGTGCTGATTGACGAGATCGGGCGCGGCACCAGCACCTTCGACGGGCTGGCGCTGGCCTGGGCCTGCGCGGCGCATCTGGCGGGCACGGTGCGCGCCTTGACCCTGTTCGCCACCCACTACTTTGAACTGACCCGCCTGCCCGACGAGCAGACCGGTATCGCCAACGTCCATCTCGATGCGGTGGAGCACGGCGATACGCTCGTCTTCCTGCATCGGGTCCAGGATGGGCCAGCCAGCCGCAGCTATGGCCTGCAAGTGGCGGCGCTGGCGGGGGTGCCGCCGGTGGTGATCCAGCAGGCCCGCCAGCGGCTGCGGCTGTTGGAACGGCAGATGCTGCGGCGGGAACTGCCGGGGCGGGCGCCGCCGACAACGCCGCAACTGGCGCTGTTCGGCGAGGCGGCGCATCCGGTCGTCGCCGCGCTAGCGGAACTCGACTTCGATACGCTGAACCCGGAACAGGCGCTGGCCGAATTGAGGCGGTTGAAAACGCTGGGCGGTTCGTAGAACAGCCGGGGACTATGGCTAAGTGGGTTTGGAGCGGTCCTGCCAGCGCTCAGCGCCTAGTTCTGGGTGGAAGCGGCCACGTTGCGCTCACGGCCAAGCGGGACAGGAACTGCTCGACCTCCGGTTTGCCCATCTCCTGGGGGTGCCGCTTGCCATGAAACAGGATGTAGCGCCGGATCCAATCCACATAGGCTTGCTCGGTGCGGATGCTGTAGTGCTTGAGGCGGATTTTTGCACGAACCTGATCGAGCAATTTGGGCTTGACATTCATAACCGCCGCTACTTGAATGTTTTTTCATGGCAGGCGGCGCGTTTCCGTGACGGGAGAATCACGCATCGCCGATGCCGGAGGTGACGCCTTCGATAAGCCAATTCGTATTGTTGCCAAAATACAACTTGTTAGATTTAACAACAAGTTGGTCAAAGCTTACCGTGATTATACGTCAAAATTGACGTAAGATAAGGCGTCGTTTAGGAGGTCTACTTCATGTTAGCCCGTCCTCTGTATTGATTTTATTGGATATTTTCAATAAAGTCCTGGCAAAAACCTCAAAAATCGGTTATGCAGCGTCGCTGCGGCGCCGCAGACGCATAACAAGTTGATGCGTCAGTAGCGCCGGCTAGCAACGCTGCACAAACAGTGGTGGTGGTACAGCCGGATTTTATGAAGATTCAACTGGTTGTGGTGCAGGGACGAGCTAACTAGGCGCTGGAGCGTACACCGCTACGCGGCGCTGCGCGCCCCGCGCAAGCGCGGGGTGACGCTCAGCTTAATTCGTTAGGCTTCAGTATTGGAAAATCGTAATGGACTTTGAGTGGGATGAAACTAAAGCACGTACCAACGAAAGGAAGCATGGCATTGCGTTTCTCGAAGCTACTGAGGTATTTGGTGATGACCACTCTTCGTGTGTCCATGACCCAGACCATTCCTATGGTGAAGATCGATATCTGCTTTTTGGTGTATCCTCAAAAGGAAACTTCCTTGTTGTGTCGTACACTGAGAGATCAGGCGTCATTCGTCTCATTTCAGCGCGGCGTATGACACGCCAGGAGCGTAAAGCTTATGAACAACAGTGAAGAAGATACATTGAGGCCAGAATATCCGGCTGATCTGATCAAATCTGGAGAGCGGGGCAAATACGTCACCCGTTATCGGGAAGGAACCAACATAGCTCTCATAGAACCTGATTTACATAGACTTTTTCCGAATTCTGAAGCGGTTAATCGCGCCCTTCGTAAGTATGCCGAAGAGCACGATATGACCTTGGCCTAACGGGCCGTTCCAGCCAAGTAGGGTACTCATTGCGTACCTTTTTCGGAGTGTAGACTGGCATGGGGTCGCGTCCTACTGACTGGTGCAGGATGGTGGTACACGGTGCCTAACTGGCTGCTGCACCGGAGACCGCGCCATTGACTGTTGTGATTGAACAGATAGAAAGGGGCGACCCTAGCGCAATGTTACGCCAAACATAAGCAATTACCTGAGTTATTTTAAAATGAAAGTTTATGCGGATACATCTGTTTTTGGTGGCGTATTTGATGAAGAGTTTTCCGAACCGGCCAAACAATTTTTTTCTGAAATAGATGCTGGAAGATTTGTGATTGTTACGTCTGCGATTGTTGAATCAGAAATAGAACCAGCTCCCAAAAATATTCGGGATTTTTTCGCTCATTATGAAGCGATTGCTGAAATTGCTCAAATTAATCAAGAAATGCTTTTCCTTCAACAGCAATATATTAATTCAGGTGTTTTACTGCAAAATCTTCTGAAGATGCTCTACATGTAGCGATTGCCACAGTAACACAATGCGACCTTATTCTAAGCTAGAATTTTAAGCACATCGTACATTTTGATAAAATTCCTAAATATAACGCAGTTAATATACTAAATGGCTACGGTGAAATTGGCATTTATTCTCCATTAGAGGTTATTAGTTATGAAGGTGATAATTCGTGAACCCCAATGCATCTTGTTAAAACGGCATGGTGCTGAACATGTTGCGAAATTAATAAAAGGCATGTCTCAACAAGAGCAGCTAGATTTTTGGCGGAAACGTACAAAAGCAATGGTACTTCGCCAAGAAGAATCGCATCAAAGAAAAGCTGTTGCCTAACTGGCTGCTGCACCGGAGACCGCGCTATAGCCATTTCTTCTCATGTACAGAGGACTTCAACTATGACCGAATTACTTGAGCGAGCCATTACTGCCGTTAAAATGCTTCCATCTGAAGTGCAAGATGCTATTGCAACCCGTTTACTCAGCGAGATAGATGATGAACAAGCGTGGAATATGCGCTTTACGACCACTACTAACACCCAATGGGATTGCTTAGCCGATAAGGTAAGATGCAGCATTGCCGCCGGAAAAACTATGCCACTTGATGATGTTTTTTCGATTGAAAAAATTTCATGAAATCAAGTGTTACCGAAGAGTTTCGGGAACTGCTTAGTCAACTTCCGATAGAGGTACAAGAGCAAGCTGGTAGAGCTTATGCAATTTGGCGTACTGACCCCTATCACAACAGCCTTCAATTCAAGCGTGTTAGTCAGAGACAACCCATCTATTCAGCCCGTATCGGTATCGGTTATCGCACTTTGGGTCTACGGGAAAATGATCAAATTTACTGGTTTTGGATAGGCACTCATGCTGAGTACGATAGTTTGATTAAGCGGTTGTAAAAGCAGTCTAACTGTGGCTTGCACCTGACCCCGCTACGCGGGGCAGGTGAAGCGAGTCGTGTGCGCCGGGCATGGCGCGTTACTTCGTAGGTGAAAGTCCTATGGCCAGGTTTACGCAGAGCCGAAGGCAAGGAGAAGGGCAAGGGCGTCGTCGCGAGGCGGGGTCTGGAGGAAGCCCAATCCG
>WBUJ01000033.1 GCA_008933795.1 Candidatus Contendibacter sp.
CCAAGGACCCTACCATGCCGGAGCTTGATTTCAAGGGTAAGGAATTCGTTTACAACCATCATCTTGCCGTTCCGCACCGCCCGTTGATTCCTCACCCGGACAAATCCGTTCTCCCCTCGCCCTCTGGAAGAGGGGCTGGGGGTGAGGGCGCAAGACTGGACGGCAACCTGATCATTCACGGCGACAACCTGCACGCCTTGAAGTCGCTGTTGCCGATGTACGCTGGCAAGGTGGACTGCATTTTCATCGATCCGCCATACAACACCGGCAACGAAGGCTGGTGCTACAACGACAACGTCAACAGCCCAATGCTGCGGGAGTGGCTGGAAAAGACTGTTGGTAAGGAGAGGGAAACACTCAACCAGCGTGATCGCTGATTGAGCATGATGTATCCGCGCTTGGCACTGTTGGAACAGCTTTTACGGGAAGATGGGGCGATTTCTAGCCAATGCACGCCTTGCTTCTTGCTCAAATCTAACCGCTTGAGAACAACGTGGCTCATCGCCGGCTGTGCAATTCGGCCATCCTTTCACGATCCTTGACAGATTATTCTGGTACTTGCTCACTTCCTTTTTCAAGCGCCCATCCTTGCGCCGCACGAGGCGATACGGTGTCCGTTGTACGAGTAATGCACCGGGTTCCTGGCGGCATTCGATAGGAGCATTGTCATCGGCCACGTCGGGATGTAACGCACAGAGCACCCATGCTTCCATATCCTGAGCGGGAATGCAAAGAACGGCATTTGAAGGCAAATTTCCGCCAAGCGATGCAGTCAGGTGATCCCGCACCCAATCACAAGCGCTTCCAACCGGCGGACAAGGGCCATTGAACGCAGGCGTTTTGAAATCGGGATCAGTCGCCACATCGGCATCCATGTGGATGATGAGACAGTCCGCCTGTCTAAATGCCTCGTCACGTCCGGCTGGGCTTACAATGCGCTGTCCGGCGCACCAAGCTAGTACGCCTTTCCAGCCTTCGGACAGATTGCTGTCCAATCCTTCGGCATAAGCTGAAGATGGAGGCTGAATGCGGCTGACAGTAAACTCCTCCTCTCCCAGCCATTGTTCAACAAGGCCCTCAATGACAATTTGATCCGTTCGACCTTCAGTCACAAAGTAGATGCGCTTCATCAGATGTTCGTAGGCACGCCACCGAAAGTGCCCATAACCCACTGTTGGGACAGGGGAATACCTTGATCCGCCATATCGAGTAATTCTTTGCTCACTTCGACGCGGCGCACAACCGTTTTTCCTCGGTTGCTACGTTCCACGGTGAAGAGGCGGACAGCATCATTCCGCAAAGGCAGACCATCTAAAACCAAGGGATTGTGTGAAGTCAGGAGCAGTTGCCGATCCTGTCGGGCGATCATCCAGTCACACACCTTGCGAGTCAACGCCTTGGCCAAGCGCGGATTGAGGGCATGATCGAAGTTATCCACGGCCAGCACCGGAGGTGATTCACGATGATGCACCAGCACAGTTATAAACAGTACATACAGTACCCCCTCGCTGGCATCGTAACCGGAAAGATAATCTCTGCCGTCAGCCATGAAGCGGTCGCGGAAACGGAGAATTCGGGTCGGTTGTGGAATATTTTTTGACACGGGTACGGAATCGGGGCTGGTCGCTGCCAGAAAATCGGCCCAGTCAATCAAGTTCAGCAAAGATTCGTAAAGGTCACGCACCGTATAGTCATGATGAAGGAGGGGCAGACGGCCGAAAACACCATTGACCGCCTCTGCAAGGCGACCGCCACTGAGTCCAACAGGCTCGCGGCTTTGCGGATCCGTGTCGAGCCCACGCAATGTTGCCGTATCTGGAGCAAAAATCGCGAACTGGCGCAACTCCTTTAACAACCTGCCGGCAAGACTTTCTTCTGGTAGTTCTACCGCTTTCAGGGCAATGTAACCGATGGCGGGGTCGAGACGAAATTTCTTGGTCGCAGGGGAACGTCCGATAGATTCTTTCCCCGGCTCTTCTAACAGTTCCGTTTTAAATCTCCAAGAGGGTTCCGGTTTATCCAAGGGATTGAAAAGCCCTACAGAGTAGGATGCTCCTTCACTGTACGCTGTGAAACGAATTTCTTTAGGTTGCCTGCTGGATTTGAAACTGGATTTGTAGAGCACGGGAAGGCCGAGCCGGACGCCGCGCCGCGACAGTGCTTCGTCGTCCACCCGACCGTTAGCGGCCGCGCCAAGCACCCCGATGGCCTCCAGCAGGTTGCTTTTGCCGCTGCCATTGGCACCAATGAAAACATTGACGCGACCGAGATTGATGTCAACGTTTTCAAGGGATTTGAATGCTTCGACTTTGATTCGATTCAGCATAATGCTTTTTAGTTTAAACCAAATAAGGTGCTGGATGATGTTACTTTCTTCGATCTGGCCTTTCGTATTATTTATTATGGTATCCCTCAAGGAAGGTTGGGATTGCCCGTTTGCCTACGTGCTTTGCGCTCTGGCCGCCAGCGCCAATCTGTCGGCCATGACTCAACTGGTCGGCCGCATCCTGCGCCAGCCGCACGCCGAAAAGACCGGCATTCCCCTGCTCGACGAGTGCTACGTCATCACCCATCATGCCGATACGGCGCGCGTGGTGGAAGCCATCAAAGCTGGACTGGAAGAAGACAGGCTGGGCGACTTGGTCAAGGAAATCAAGATCGGTGACGATAACAATAACCGCTGGCCCGGCATCCGCGAAATCCCCCGGCGCGACCGGTTCGCCAAGACGGAAATCTACCTGCCGCAAGTGCTCTGCGTGGAAGGTGGCGCGGTCCGACCCCTCGATTACGAGCAAGACATTCTGTTCGAGTTGGACTGGTCGGCGGTCGCTCCCGCGCCGCTGGTAGCGATGATCCCCGACAACGCCCAGACCGCCGAACGGCAACTGCGCCGCATCCGGCTGACCGATTCGAGCCAGGAGCGCATCGTGGCCGAAGTCGCCGGCCGTAGCGAGGAAGCCCTGCGGTTCGATCCCGCCTATGCGGTGCGGATGGTGTCCGACCTCGTGCCGAATCCCTGGATCGCCCGCGAGATCGTCGGCCGCGTGCTGGCGGGTCTGACGGCGCGCGGTTTCGATGCCGACAAGCTGGGCGCTTTGGCTGGGCTGGTCATCGAGCAACTCCGCCAATGGCTGGACCGCGAACGCGACCGCATGGCCGAAGCCGTGTTCCGGGCGGCGGTGACCGCCGGGCGCATTCAGTTCCGGCTCCAAACCGACGGGCAAAACTGGCACATGCCATTCGAGGCCGAGACCCACGAGCCGGAAGGTGCCGAACAACTGGTCGGCAAGACCGGCGGACCGCTGGAAAAGAGTTTGTTCGCCCCGATCTACAAAGGCGATTTTTCCAATCAGGACGAGCGCAACATCGCGGTCTATCTCGACGGTGAAGCCGCGTTGACCTGGTGGCATCGCAATGTCGCCCGCCGGCAGTACGCCATTCAGGGTTGGCGGCGGAGCCAGATTTATCCCGACTTCATCTTCGCCCTGCAACGCGGCGCGGGCGCGGAGCGGCTGGTGGTGCTGGAAATGAAAGGCCCGCAGTTGGCCGGCAACCTGGACACCGAGTACAAGCAGGCCGTGTTGCAACTTCTGTCCGATCACTACGCCGTCGAACACGCGCCGCATGTGGGCGGGCTGGAACTGGTCGTCTCCGATGGAACCACGGTGCAATGCGACCTGGTTTTGATGCAGGACTGGAAAGTGAGGTTACCTAATGAATTTATTAGAAAATAATCTGATTAGGGCGCTGTTGGAAAGGAAAATTTGCTAATGATTTCGGTAAAATTTTGAGGTGGAGATGGGCGGCAGCGGCAGTGGACGACACTGGCATTTCGGCGCCAAGGACACGACGAACGATTACCGGGTGCTGGACGTGCGGCGCTGGCAACGGGATGGATACCTTGAACCGGGCCGCTGGTTCGGCTGGCAATGGACGCGCGCCGGCGAAACGGTGGCATCCATCCAGGTTCGGGCCGAGTCAGGCCGCGTGATCCTCAGCTACCGGCACCAGCAGCGCAGCGGCGGAGAGTGGAAGCGCGAGGACTATCCGGTCTATCTCGACCGAACGCCCTGCACCTACGGCGGCACGCGGGCCTGGTTCCGCTGCTCGGTCAGAGGATGCGGGCGACGGGTGGCAATCCTGTACGGCGGCGCGATCTTCGCCTGCCGGCACTGCTACCGGCTGGCTTATCCCAGCCAGCGGGAACCCCCCTATGATCGAGCGGCGCGGCGGGCCGACAAAATCCGGGCGCGGCTGGGCTGGGAGCCGGGCATTCTCAATGGCCCCGGCTGGCGCAAGCCCAAGGGGATGCACCAGCGCACCTACGAACGGCTTTCCGTCGAGGCCGAGGAATGGACGGCGCTATCGCTGGCCGGGATGATCCGGCGGTTTGGTGTCGGGCCAGAAGAGTGGTGAATCCGTTTCGCAAAATTGGGGATGGTTGGCATCATTCGGGGGGACAAGCACGAAATCTGTTCCCGGATTTGTTCCCATAATCGAGTGATGTTTTTAAACAACCAAGCAGGAAAGCGGTTTATCGTCGATTCGCTAGATTTTGTATTGATAGTGAGACTTCCAGCATAGTCTGAAATCTTCCATAAATATCCCACAACCCGGATTCAGCGTAGATCGGAAAACCCCGGCATCGCGAATCCGTTACCTGCGTTCCCCGCTCTGAGAAACCGGAATGCGTTGACACGCGAATCGTAGTCGAGTCCGTCAACGCCTTCACCACGCCGCCCATTCAGAACACAGTCGAAGAACTTCCTAACCGTGTCGTTGGTGTCCTCACCCCACAATTGATGGGTCTTTCCGACGTTATCGCCTTCCGTAAAATCAACGTATATCGCATTGGTCGCGTTTAGCGATCTTACGGTCCTGCCAAGCCGGTCCTTTTGGAAGTTTGCGTCCGACCACCCGAGAATTTTGTCGTTTTCATTGATTGTAATATAAATCCTTTTCCCGGCTTGTATATCCTCCACCCACTTTCTATGCCCTTCGTTGTCGCAATCCGCTTGGCAAAGAACAACATTAGTAAACATCCGAGTTTCTCCATCATACGTCGTACCTTGCACGTAATTCTGAAACAGGAAATTTCCCATGCTATACGTCATGAGATTGAGGGAAACATCGCATTCGAGCAACGCCTCCTTATTAAATGGCACCGACAAGTATGAGGCCAATTTTTCAAATGCATTATCCAGGGCGCCTGTAGATGCTTGGGCCACCCGTTTCACAGCCTTATATTCTTTTATTGGAACGCCGCCGGTATTGGATGGCCAGGAAAAAACAACAACCTCGATTTTGTATCGCTCCTGTAAAAGCCATCCTTGCTCGATGGTTTCCGCAAATGGTTTATTGTATCCATGAACGAAGAATAAGCAGTTCTTCTTGTCTTTCTTGCATTGATCCAGAACGGCTTTGAACTGTGTTTTACTAGGCAAATTATTGGTACGGAGCGTTTTAGGCTCTTGAACCAGTTCCAGTCTCCATTTTCCGTTTTCCTTGTAAGCGTTTGCCAGCCGAATTTCATTTGGTCCTTTACTATTGAACTGTTCACCAAAAGCGTTTTCGTTACCAAAACCACTTTTGGCAAATTCTGGATTCAAGTTGCGATTGCTGATAACGAGCATGATCCGTTCTCCTTGATAGGTTGGGAACTACCGACCGAACAAAACACCCCGCTCGAGGGGCGCCGCGTCACTTCGCGGCGCCCTTATCCAGCGGTTGTTAGGTAACCCGTCACTCTTGCCTGATCAATAATTCTCTATAAAGGTGCAACGACCCCTGCGAACTTGAGCAGATCGGTCATCTTAAACGTGTCCGCTGTGGCGCTTGGGAGCATCGGCGTCCAGCCCGGGTCCTGTTTTAGGTACGACATGGCATCACCTTGCAGCAGACCGATGAACACTTCGGCAACGATGCGACCGCCGACCGCGCCCAACTGCTTTCCTCCCTCTTTCACTTCTGCTTCGCGTAGCACGTAGAACCAAAGCGGTGTTCGGTTGTGAAGTTTGAGCGGCTTCAGATCGGCAAGATCAACCGCATCGAGTAGCGGTACGTTCATTGCCTTCGCCACGCTCTGGCCCGAAGGCAAGCTGAAAGTAAGGCTGCGGAGTAGGTTGCGTTGTGCAAGCGACTGCACGTCGCCCGGCGGGAAGCCTACAAGATCGAATAGCACAGTTGACAATTTGGTGTCGATCTTCTTGTTCGCCCGTACCCTACCGTCCCCGAAATCGAAGAAGGTTTGCCAGTCGATAAAGCGCGTTGGAGCGCGCTTTCCGCCGCGCAGATCGTTGGGATCGGGTCCATCAGGTAAGCTGTCGTTGAAGATCAGCTTAAAAACCTGTGAATTGATGTCCGCAGGTGTAGGCCCGAAGTTAGAGCGATACGACGGCCGCACCTGAGAGTGGCCGAAGCGATAGGCAGCCCCCGCAAACTCGACAGGGATGAACGGCTGGTTACGCCACTGGTAGAACTTGCGTCCATTGGTCAGGATGTCATCGACCATCGACTTGCCGACAGTCTTTTCCAGGAACTCATGCACGATGATCCACTGGTAATGCCAACGCACCAGGCGCTGTGCTTCGGCGAACACCTCGCCGGGATCTGAGAGTCCGAGTTCGGCCTTCGCGTAATCCACCACGGCGTTATGAAATTTGAGCATCGACATGTGCAATTGTGAGACAATCAAGTTCTCGTCATTACGCGGATCACCGATAATTGCAGTGTTTTGGCTGTTCCGCGGCAGATCAAAGCGTGCAAATCCATTTGCGGAAACCGCCGCCGCGCCGGGAATTTCTTCCACCAAAAACTTGATGCCATCGCCGGCGATCTGATCGTAAAGATGCGGAGAGGCACCGGGACCCGATCCATACAGGTTATCGAGTTCAAGCAGTGGGTTCCGAAAGTTCTGTATGGATTCCGGATCGGATTGCCGCTCCAGGCTTGAGGTCGGATCGAAAGTCATGTCGTGGTCGAGAAACTGACCCAGGAACGTCATCCCTGCCGTGAGCACCGGCTTACCAGCAGAATCAACATTGTCGGGATTGTTGACGCTCAATGCCGGATTGGTAATCAAGTCGCGTGCGAGGTTGGGATTGTTGACGATATCCATATCGTCCTTCGCATCCATGATGCCATCTTGACCTCTCTTACCTAGTTCCTTGAGTGCTTTTCTCACCGTAGGTGTATCGGTAGCAAATGGCGGCAAGGTTGGGAACATCCGCCCAAATTTGCCTTGTTCATAATAGGTGGATTTGGGCGGATTTTCGCCACCCAGCGCATAGTGACCGTGACGTGTCATTGTGTGTTCTCCCATTCAGTGATTTCACGGAAAAACGATTGCGGCGCTAAGAATGTAGTGCTCTTCTTGTCATTAGCGATGCGTGGGTGCATGAGCATTTTCAATGCCATAGCTCCGCTGGATGCAAATGTTGTTATCCGTGAAGGAGTTGTCGGCGCTGATTCATTTTTTGATCGCGGATGGTTCCCATTTGAAACGGGGAAATTTTGCGCGGTTCCAGTCTGGAACCAGCCCCTGTCGATCAAGGGGAGCCGCTCGCCGCGCCCGCCGATGGAATGGAGTCACGGCGCCCGCCTCCGCCGCCCCAGCGTCGAATGGTGCTTTGCCAGGGTCCAAGGTTGAGGAAGGGGCGAAGAGCGGAAGTCGGGTTAGCCGTGAAACGCATCAGGCGAGGCCAAGTAGGCGATCTCCTCGGCAGTGCTGGTCCGGCCCAGGATCGCGTTGCGATGCGGGAACCGGCCGAAGCGGGCAACTAGGTCGCGGTGATGGCGAGCAAAGCGCAGGCCGTCTTCCAGACCGGGTTGCTGGTACAGCCGCACCGAGCGTTCCTGGTCGTCCAGCGTTTCGCTGTGCATGAACGGCAGGTACAGGAATTGCCGCTGGACCGGCGGCATGGCCTGATCGAAGCCGCGGGCGATGGCGCGATCCGCGACCGCACGGGCGGCGGCTTCGGTGGCGAAGCTTTCCGCCTGACCCCGGAACAGGTTCAGCGGGAATTGATCCAGGGCGATCACCAGCGCCAGCGCGCCCTCGGGCGTCGCCTCCCAGTCGGCCAACTGGCTGGCTGCCGCCGCCCGGTAGGTGGCCAGGAAACGCGTCCTTAACGCTTCATCAAAAGCCGGGGTGGCCGCGAACCACAACGGCCGGACGGTCTCCGCGAACCAGAACGCGAGAACCTCGGTGGGATCGGCAACGACGGGAAACGGTTTCATCGCGGATATCGCCTCGAACAGTCCGAAGGGATGAGAGCCGGCGCCGACTGGCGCATGTTTCGCCATGGGGTCGGTGGGCGGTGTTGGCAAGCCAGCGGGTGGCTACACTCTAGCAAAAGACCGGCCCGCCTTTGATCGACGATTCCAACTTGCCGACCTGCCCGATGATTCCCGCCGCGAGACGATGACCACGGGGCGCTTGCCGGCGATAACCGTATCTCCCAGGTCGAAAGTCAACCTCCACCGGAAACGGGCGCCGCCAAGTCTGGCTCACCGCTCCCGCAGTCGCGGCAGCAGTTCCACCAGATTGCAGGGCCGGGTGCGGGCGTCCAGTTGCACTTGCAGGATGCGGTCCCAGCCAGTGCGACAGGCGCCGGTCGAGCCGGGCAGACAGAAAATAAAAGTGGCGTTGGCCAGCCCGCCCAGCGCCCGCGATTGCAGGGTCGAGGCGCCGATCTCCTCCCAGGACAACATCCGGAACAATTCGCCGAAACCGGTGATCTCCTTATCCAGTAGCGGCCGAATGGCCTCGGGCGTGCTGTCGCGGCCCGTCATGCCGGTGCCGCCGGTGACCAGCACGATTTGCACCGCTGGATCGGCGATCCAGTTGGAGACGACCGCCCGGATGCAGTAGATATCGTCGGGAGCGATAGCCCGATCCGCCAGCCGGTGGCCCGCCGCCGTCAACCGCTCCACCAGGGTTTGGCCGGAGGCGTCGTCCGCCAGAGTTCGGGTATCGGAAACGGTCAGCACCGCTATCGCCAGCGGCAGAAATTCACGTTCGCTTATTTCGTGGTCCATCCGGTTCGCTCCGGGTTCAAGCGGAAAAATTGGCCGATTCGGCTTGAAATGACGCGCGGCGGCCCTATTTGACAAGCAACATCCACATCATTCCAGGAGATTTGCACCATGACCCCGAGCCGCTACGAACCCTGGCAGCACATGCGCCACCTCCGCAAGGAACTGGACCGGCTGTTCGATCCCTACGCCGCCAGCGACGATCAATCCAGCGTCGCCACCTGCGACTGGATCCCGCCGGTGGACATCAAGGAAGAGAAAGAGCGCTACGTGCTGCGCGCCGACATCCCTGGCGTCGATCCCAAGAATATCGAGATTATCGCCGAAAACGGCGTCCTGACCATCCGCGGCAACCGTCCGGGCGAGACGGGCGAAAACCGCGCGGGCTACAGCCGGGTCGAACGGCCCTGCGGTAGCTTCTACCGCCGCTTCAGCCTGCCCGATACCGCCGATCTGGAGCGGATCGCCGCCCGCGGCGCTCACGGTGTGCTGGAAATCAGCATTCCCAGGGCCACCCACACCCTGTCGCGGACCATCAAGGTCGAGGGCTAAATCGCTCCGCCGGCGGATCCAACCCGCCGGCCATTCCCGCAACCGCCTGGAACCGGCATGAAATACCAGGACTATTACCAAATCCTCGGCGTGAGCCGCGACGCCTCGGCGGAGGACATCAAAAAGGCCTACCGCCGGTTGGCGCGCAAGTATCATCCCGATGTCAGCAAGGAAGCGCGTGCCGAGGAGCGTTTCAAGGAGGTCGCCGAGGCCTACGAGGTGCTGCGCGACCCCGAAAAGCGCGCCGCCTACGACCAGCTCGGCAACAACTGGCGGGCCGGCCAGGAGTTCCGGCCGCCGCCCGGCTGGCCGGGCGGTCCGGGCGGTCCGGGCGGTCCGGGCGGGCAACCGTTCGGCGGCAGTTTCGGCGGACGCGAGTTCAGCGATTTCTTCGAGTCGCTGTTCAGCAATCCGGGCGGTGGGGGCGGCCCCGGCTTTGGCGGGGGGCGCGGCTTCCAAACTCCCGGTCAGAGCCAGACCGTGGCGCTGGACATCACGCTGGAGGAAGCCTATCGCGGTGGCAACCGGTCCCTGCAATTGCAGTTGCCGGAGCGGGACGCCAGTGGCCGGACGAGCGCGCGGACCCGCACCCTGAACGTCAAGATTCCCGCTGGAGTGGCGACCGGCCAGAAGATCCGGCTGGCCGGTCAGGGCGGAGCTGGCGTCGGCGGCGGCCCCAGCGGCGATCTCTATCTGGAAGTGACGATCAAGCCGCACCCGCTCTACCAGTTACAAGGCCGCGATATCACCCTGGAAGTGCCGCTGGCCCCGTGGGAAGCGGCGCTCGGCTGCAAGATTGACGTGCCCACGCTCGGCGGACCGGTCACGCTCAGCATCCCGGCCAACGCCCGCAACGGTCAGCCATTGCGTTTGCGCGGGCGCGGCCTGCCTGGCCAGCCGCCCGGCGATCAGTTCGCGGTGCTGCGCATCGTCAATCCACCCGCCGAGACCGAGGCGGCGCGCGAACTGTTCCAGCGGATGGCGCGGGAACTGCCGTTCGACCCGCGCACCCATTGGGGCCAGTGAGCGTCCATCGATCATCGCGTGGTCCCGAGGCGGAATCACGATTTCATCCGTTCCAGAGAGGCTCTTGCACGCTCATGACTATTCGACGCCCCGCGCTGCCGGCCGCCCTGCTGGCCTTGGGCTTGACCTTCGCCGTTCCATTTTCGGCCCTGGGCGCCCTGCCCGCTACCGTGGAGGGGCAGCCGTTGCCGACCCTGGCGCCGATGCTGGAGCGGGCGACCCCGGCCGTGGTTAATATCGCCACCGAAAGTCGGGTCGCGCTGCGCCGCAATCCGCTGCTGGATGATCCGGTCTTCCGCCACTTTTTCAATGTCCCCGACCAGCCGCGCGAGCGCAAGGCGCAAAGCGTCGGGTCTGGCGTGGTGGTGGACGCCCGCCGCGGCTACGTCATCACCAACCATCATGTAGTGGAAGGCGCTGACACCATCACGGTTACCCTGCGCGACGGTCGCAAGCTCGACGCCAAGGTGATCGGGTCCGATCCGCAAAGCGACGTAGCGGTGATCCAGATTCCCAGCAGCAATCTCACTGCCCTGCCCTTGGCCGATTCCGACAACCTGCGGGTGGGCGATTTCGTGGTGGCCATCGGCAACCCGTTCGGGCTGGGCCAGACCGTGACCTCGGGCATCGTCAGCGCGCTGGGTCGCACCGGGCTGGGCATTCAGGGCTACGAGGACTTCATTCAGACCGACGCTTCGATCAATCCCGGCAATTCCGGCGGGGCGCTGGTCAACCTGCGCGGCGAACTGGTCGGGATCAACACCGCCATCCTCGCGCCCAGCGGCGGCAACGTCGGCATCGGCTTTGCCATCCCGGCTAACATGGTGTCGCGGCTGATGAACCAGATCGTCTCTCACGGCTCGGTGCGGCGCGGCCAACTGGGCGTAGCGGTGCAGGACCTGACGCCGGAGTTGGCGCGGGCGTTCAATATTCCCGCCGATCGGGGCGCGGTCATCGCCCAGGTCAGCCCGCGTTCCGCCGCCGCCCGCGCCGGCCTGAAGGAAGGCGACGTGGTGCTGAGCATCAACGACCGCCCGATCCGCGACAGCGGCAGCCTGCGCAACGCCATCGGCCTGCTGGAAGTCGGCGAGGGGGCGCGGCTCGAAATCCTGCGCGATGGCAAACCGCTGACCCTGAACGCCAAGGTGGGCGAGTACGTGCCGGCCAAGGCCGAGGGCGACGCCATCAATCCGCGGCTGGCCGGCGTGACGTTTGAGGACATCGGACCGAATTCGCCGCTGAGCGGGCAGGTGCGCGGCGTGGTGGTGGCTAAACTGGCCTCCAGCAGTCCCGCCGCCCGGGCTGGCTTGCGGCGAAACGATGTGATCGTCGCCGTCAACCGCCAGCCCATCGCCAGCACCGACGAGCTGCGCCAGATCGCCGGCCAAAGCGATGGACTGATCCTGAATCTGCTGCGCGGGCAGGGCGAACTGCTGCTGATGCTGCGTTAGGACGATTCCCGCTGCCTGGCCAGCGTCCGGCGCATGAATTCCGGAGTGGCCAGCGCGGCGCGGTGAATTTTGGCTCGGCGATACCGCTCAATCCTCGGCGGGTAGCCGCAGCGCCTCGGCTAGAGCGTCCAAATCCATCGCGCTGGTTTGCACTCGCGCCAGCGCTTCCATGACCTGCTCGCGGGTAAGACCGAGCGTGAACATCGCCAGCGCCGGCAGCCGGTGGTTGGTTTCCTCGCCCAAGCCAATATGCTCCAGCAACCGGTTGGCGATCAGCACCAGATTGGAGTATTCGGCGTGGGGCTGGGTGCAATCCTCGCTGTGATGCCAGCGCACCGCCGCGATCACTTCCTGGGGCATGGACCAGGCTTGCATCAACCAGGCGCCGATATGCCAGTGTTCGACGCCTAGCACATAGCGTTCCACCGCGCTGGGCGGCAGGTGCCGATTGACCGCCAGAAAGCGGTTAAACAGGAAAAAGCGGGCCGGGAACAGGTGGCCCAAGGCCAGATAGCCGAAATCGTGCAACAGACCGCTCAAGTACGCCAGCCCCGGTTTGACGATGACCGTTTCGGGCAACAGTTTGACCAACTCGCCGACCAGGGCGGCGCAGTACACGCTGTGTCGCCAAAGGTGTTGCAGACCCACTGGACCATCGACCGGAACTTGAAAAGCCCGGCCTACACTGGATCCCAGCAGCAGGTTGAGGGTATTTTCGAGTCCCAAAACCCGCGTGATGGCGGTTTCCAGGGAATCAACCGGCCCTTGATAGCCATGCAGCGGGGAGCGCGCCCAATACACCACCGGGGCGGCCAAGCTGGGATTCTGCTCGATCACCTGGAGGACGTCGCGAACCGCGACGTCCGGGTTGGCGCGCAGCGCCAACAGATACTGCGCGATTTGCGGCATGACCGGCAGTTCGGTGATGGTTTCGATGTGTTCGCGCGCACGGGAGGAGGTATAGCGCTGGGTGAAACGGGTCAGATGATCGGGGGTGGGCGCCTGCTGGCCGATCAGGGAGTCCAGATCTTCCACCGGCGTCGCGAACTGTTCCCAGCGCGCCCGAGCGAGCAACGCACGAAAATCGGCGTTCCGCATGTGAACCAGCAGATTGCCGCTGCCGCTGTCGAAATAGATTCCATCCTCGTCGTCCATATCCAGGCTGTTATCAACCAGGGCGGGGATGCCGAAGACTTCCGGTAGGGGTGGATAAGATCTGACCGAGCAACCGTGGTTTTGGAAGAAGCGGGCGGTTTCAGCGCCGTGAACCGGTTCGAGGTTGCACTGTGATAACTGGTAAAGCAGCGAAAAATCCAGAACATGGCTGCAAGGCAGAATGGTCATCATCAGGCCGGATTTCTCTTGCAGAAGGACGATGCGCGCCACTCGCCGGAGCGGGATCGCGAGACTTTCAGCGATCTGGATCAGAGATTCGCCGGATGGACAGGCGATCAGTCGGTAGGGTAAACCCCGCTGGTCCAGGTAGCTCCGAACGGCATCGGGCAGTTTCATTACGCGCCGACCTAAGATAGGGTTGCCTTGGAAGTCATTGCAAAATCATGGCTCTCGCTCGGTTTTGACGACGATCTTCGAACCGTTGCTGGCGAGCGGCCGGGGTGGTTGCGTTATTCGCGCCAGCGTCGTTCCGGGTGTGGGCTTGGCGTCCGGCTTAGCGTCCGGCTTAGCGTTCGCGGGCTTAGCGTTCGCGGGCTTAGCGTCCGGCTTAGCGTCCGGCTTAGCGTCCGGCTTAGCGTCCGGCTTAGCGTTCGCGGGCTTAGCGTTCGCGGGCTTAGCGTCCGGCTTAGCGTTCGCGGGCTTAGCGTCCGGCTTGGCGCTGGTGGGCTTGGCGCTGGTGGGCTTGGCGCTGGTGGGCTTGGTGCCCGGCTTGGCGCTGGCGGCGGCCATGATCGGCGTGGCAGCACTCTTGCGCGGCATGGCGGGTTTCCGGAGTGGATCGGTCGCGGGCTGCGTCCGGATGGGCGCTGCTGGGGGAGCGCTCCTTGGATTGACGGTCTCGGGCTGAATGTTGATCTGCCGTTTGGGCAATTCGGTATAGAAATCGTATTTGGGCTTGACCGGCGCGGGTTCCACTACCGGGGCGACCGCAGCTTTCGGCGGCGGCGTGGCGGCTGGTTGTGCTGGCGCGGCGGGCGCGACGGCGGCGACGACCGGCGCCGGTTGGGTCCGGTCGCCCTTGATGTAAGTCAGCAAGCCGCCGAACAAGCCGATCAGCACCAAGGTGATGACCAGCAGACCGTGACGGCGCGCGCGCTGGCGGCGTGGCCCGGTCGCTACGGATTTGTAATCGCGGCGGCTGTTCACATGACCTCCGGGGCCGAGACGCCCAACAGGTTAAGACCATTTTTGATGACTTGCCGCGTGGCCAAGCTCAGGTTAAGTCGGGCATCGCGCAGCGCATCGTCCGGGACCAAAACCCGGTGTTCGTTGTAGTAGGCGTGGAATGCTGTGGCCAATTCACGCAAATAGTGGGCCAACTGATGGGGTTCGTGGGCGAGAGCCGCGATTTTCACTACGTCCGGATAACGCGACAGCGCCGCCAGTAGGACTTCTTCGTGGGGTTCGGTCAGCAACGCCAAGTTGGCTCGGCCGCGCGCCTCGTCCCGGGGCAGGCTCTTTTCGCGCAACTGGCGCAGTACGCTACAGACACGAGCATACGCATATTGAATATAGTAGACCGGATTATCCCTGGATTGCGATTTGGCCAAATCCAGATCGAAATCCAGATGCTGTTCGCTCTTGCGCATGACGTAGAAAAAGCGGGCGGCGTCGTTGCCGACCTCCTGACGCAATTCGCGCAGGGTGACGAACTCGCCGGAACGAGTGGACATCTGCGCCCGTTCGCCGTTGCGGTAGAGGATGGCGAACTGCACCAACAGCACGTCCAGCTTGTCGGGGTTCTGGCCCATGGCCTGAAGCGCTGCCTTGACTCGTGGAATGTAGCCGTGATGGTCGGCGCCCCAGACGTCGATGACCCAGTCGAAGCCGCGCTCGAATTTATCCAGATGGTAGGCGATGTCGGAGGCAAAATAAGTGGTCTGGCCATTTTCCCGCTCGACCACCCGGTCCTTCTCGTCGCCAAAGGCGCTGGAGCGAAACCACCATGCGCCGTCCTGCTCGTAAACGTAACCGGCGTCGCGCAAGCGGTTGATCGTGCGGTTGACCGCCCCGCATTCGGCCAGGGTCCGTTCCGAATACCATTCGTCGTACACCACGCCAAATTCGCGCAGATCGTCGCGAATGTCGTCGAGGATGGTGTTCAGGCCGCGTTCGAAGATATAGCGGTAATGGTGATCGCCCAGCAGCCGTTGAGCGCGCTCGACCAGGGCGTCGATGTGCGCTTCCTGGTCGCCCGCGATCGCGATGGCGCCACTCTCGTCCCGCGTCTCATCCTGGGGCAGATTCCGGAATACCTGAGTCGCCGCGACCATGTAGGCGCCGCCACGCTCGGCGTACAACCGAGTGGCGATGTCGCGCACGTAATCGCCCCGGTAGCCGTTGCCGGGAAAGCGGAACCGCTCGCCGCAGTGCTCCAGATAGCGCAGCCAGATGCTCGTGGCCAGAATGTTCATCTGCCGGCCGGCGTCGTTGACGTAGTACTCGCGATGGACTTGGTAGCCGACCGCTTCCAGCAGGTTGGCGACGGTGGCGCCGAAAGCCGCGCCGCGGCCGTGGCCGACGTGCAGCGGGCCGGTGGGATTGGCGGAGACGAATTCCACTTGCACCCGCCGTCCGCCGCCGAGGTCGCCGCGACCGAAGGCGTCGCCCTGGTCGAGAATCTCGTTGACCACTGTCTGATAGGCGGTCTGGGCGAGGAAGAAGTTGATGAAACCGGGGCCAGCGATTTCGACCCGGGCGACCCGCTCGGACGTCGGCAGCGCGGCCACCAGTTGCTCGGCCAGTTCGCGCGGTTTGCGGCGAGCGGTTTTGGCCAGGGCCAGCGCCAGGGTACTGGCGAAATCGCCATGCGTCCGATCCCGGGTGTGTTCCAGCGGGATATCCGCGGGCGCGTCGTCGGGCAGCAGCCCATCCTGGCGCAATCGCTGGAGCGCCTGGGTGAGGAGGGTGTGCAAGTGTAGTTTCAAGGGAAGGCCTCTCGGTGGGATCCGCCGATCAACTGATCATGCCGAGCTTGAAGTGGTAGGTGATGAATTTTTTGAATTCGTTGACGATCTTGAACGAGTCGCGCAGCAGTTCCCGCTTTAGCTTGTTGAGCGCCTTGGGATTCAGATAATTGTCCTGCGGCAGTCCCTGCAGGGCTTTTTCCAGACCGGCCTCGGCCCGCAGGGCGGACAGGTAGGTGAACGCCTCGATCAGTTCGACGCCAAAATCCGGCTGGAACAGGTTGCGCTGGCTAAGCGCGGTAATGCGATCCACGGTGTTGGTTTGCGGCAACCGATACTCCAGGGCCAGGCTGCGCACGCCGTGGACGATGGGGAAAATGCCGCCTTTCTTGATGTCCAGTTCGGCGCGGTTTTTTTCGAGCACGAAGTTGGTGAAGAAACCCAGAGGGGTTTCAAATGCCACCGTGTTCTTGGCGAACTGGCTGAAGAAGGCGCGGTGGTCGCCGAGCAGGCGGTACATGCGGTCCTTGACGTGCCGGAGCAGATTGTCGTCGCCGGCCACCGCCTTGGCGTCGCAGAAAATGGCGAACTGTAGGAAGGAATCGCGGGTGGGGTGGACGATCCACTCGAACAATTCATCCTTGAACGCCGCGACCGATTTGGCCCAGTACGGGTTCGATACCATGATGTTGCCGGGGCAGCGCGGATAACCAAACTCGAGCAGGCATTCGGTGAATTCCTCGGTCAGCCGCTTCAGATCGGGATGGGAAAAGTCGTCGCGCAGGATCAGGGCGTTGTCCTGGTCGGTTTTGAGCACCTGCTCCTCGCGGCCCTCGCTGCCCAGCACCAGCAGACAGGAATTGTCCCGCAGTTCCGGCGGCGCCAGCAGATCGAACAGCTTGCGCAGCACCTTTTTGTTCAACTCCGACACCAGTTGCATGATGTGGCGGATCTTGGCGCCCTGGGCGTGCAGGTCGCGGACCATGTTGACCAGGTCGCGGCTGGCCCACTTCAACTCGTCCTTGGAAACCGCGCGCTCGATTTGCAAGGCGATCAGGTGGGAGTGGTTGGAGAGATAGCTCAGCAGATCGATCTGTTCGAGGATGCCATGAATGGTCGAGCCTTCGCGGATCACCAGCCGGTTGATGTTGTGGCGGGTCATCCGCAACAGCGCGTTGAACAGAAAGTCGTCCGGCGCCATGGCGATCAGTTCGTAAGTGGCGAGCGTTCCGACCGGCGCGTCCACCGACCGCCGCTGAACGATGGCGGCCTCGCGCAGATCGGTGGCGGTCACGATGCCGATTTCATCGTCGCAGCGGACCAGAACCGAGTTGGTTTTGTTCGCCTTCATCGCCAGTGCAGTTTCGTGGATGGAGGTTGCAGCGGTCACGAAGGTAGGCGGATGGATATAGGCGTCCCGGATCTTGGCGACCGCGAACGCGGCCATTTCCTCGGTTTCCTCGGGGCCGCGCAGCGCCGCCAAGCGCTGGGAGATCTTCTGCTGGTAGGCATTGGCCAATACCGGATGGGCCTGGACGGCGTGCAGGAACAAGTCGCGCGGCAGACGGTAGCAGCGGGTCGGTTCGCCGACCACGAAGTTGCGCTTGCTGGTCCCTTCCAGAAGCGCCTGGACATCGAACGCATCCCCGGTGGTGTAGGGCGCGATCACGCACACCAGCGACGGATTGCCGCGCTTGAGCGCGTCGAGGGCGTCATCGGGCGGGCGAGGCAAAACCGCTTGTGGGTCGTCTGCTTCCCAGACCGCGCCGTCGATGACCAGGTACAGGCAAGCTGGGGCTTCTCCAGCTTTCAGCAGCACCTCGCCGGCATGGTGGTGACCGACCGTCAGCGCCCGGGCCAGCCGTTCCAGCTCCGGTTCGGGCAACTGGCTGAACGGGTGCAAATGCGCGAGGAAAGTCTTTTGATCCAGTCGATCCAATTGGTCCAAGGTCGTCACGGCTGTTCCGTCCGGTTGCGCCAAAAGAAAACCCCCACGCGGCGGATGTCGCATGGGGGTATGTTAACAGGATTTGGTCGATCCGGGAGAAGGGGGTCAGCCGACCGGCCCCTTCCCAAAACGCCGTAAACCACCTAGTGGCTGGTCGCGCCCTCCGCGCCGATGCCGGTCTGGCAGCGGACATCCTGAGCCTCGTAAGCCGCATGCTCCCGCTTGGCCTGTTCGCTGCTGTCCAGGAGCGAGAAGATCCAAATGCCGAGGAAGGCGGCGGTCACCGAGATGATGGCCGGATACTTGGACGGGTATAGGGCCGAGCCCTTGGGGTAGCCCAGGATCTCTTCCCAGACGGTGGGGCCGATAACGACCAGGACCACCGCCGTGATCAGGCCGATGGCGCCGCCGATCACCGCGCCGCGAGTGGTCAGCTTCGACCAGAAGATCGACATGAACAGGATCGGGAAGTTGGTGCTGGCGGCGACCGCGAAGGTCAGGCCGACCAGGAAGGCGATATTCTGGTTTTCGAAGGCGATGCCCAGCAACACGGCGATGATGCCCAGGCCGATGGTGGACATCTTGGACACGAACACTTCCTGTTGCTCGTTGGCCCGGCCATGGGCGAACACGTTGGCGTAGAGATCGTGGGAGATAGCCGAGGCGCCGGCCAGGGTCAGGCCCGACACCACCGCCAAAATGGTGGCGAAGGCGACCGCGGAAATGAAGCCCAGCATGTAGGGGCCGCCCACGAAAGCCGAGGTGTGAATGGCCGCCATGTTGCTGCCGTTCAGGATCTTGCCGGCCGCATCCAGGTAGTCGGGATTCTTGGTGATGAAGACGATGGCGCTGAAGCCGATGATGAAGGTCAGGATGTAGAAGTAACCGATGAAGCCGGTGGCGTAGAACACCGAGCGCCGGGCCTGCTTGGCGTCAGGCACGGTGAAGAATCGCATCAGGATGTGCGGCAGGCCGGCGGTGCCGAACATCAACGCCATGCCCAGCGAAATGGCGTCGATCGGACTGGTCACCAAGGTTCCCGGCCCCATGATCTTCAAGTTGGGCGCCTCCGCCGAACCCCGGACGATGGTCGCCTGCTTGAACATTTCTTCGGGGCTGAAGCCGAAGTGCCACAGGCACAGGATGGCGATCAGGGTGGCGCCGCCGAGCAGCAGGCCGGCCTTGATGATCTGCACCCAGGAGGTGGCGATCATGCCGCCGAACATGACGTAGGTGATCATCAGCGCGCCGATGATGACGACGGCGTAGGTGTAGTCCAGGCCGAACAGGGTCTGGATCAGCTTGCCGGCGCCTACCATCTGCCCGATCAGGTACAGGATCACCACCACCATCGTGCCGGTCGCCGCCAGGGTGCGCATCGGCACCCGTTGCAAGCGATAGGTCACCACGTCGGCGAAGGTGAACTTGCCCAGGTTTTTGAGCTGTTCCGCGATCATGAACATGATCAGCGGCCAGCCGACCAGCCAGCCGACCGAGTAGATCAGGCCGTCGAAGCCCGCCGTGTACACCAAGCCGGCGATACCCAGAAAGGACGCCGCCGACATGTAGTCGCCGGCGATGGCGAAGCCGTTTTGCAAGCCGGTGAGACTGCCGCCCGCCGCGTAGAAGTCCTTGGCGGTCTTGGTGCGTTGCGCGGCCCAGTAGGTGATGCCCAGGGTCACGGCCACGAAAGTGAGGAACATGACGATGGCCGGGATATTGAGCGTTTTCTGCACGGCGGGCGCGGCCGCCTGCTGGGCGAAGGCGCTGCTCGCCAGCAGCAACAGGGGCGTGGCGAGAGTGACGGGAAGCAATCTCATAGGACTTCCTCCTTGATCTGGTTGCTCAGTTCGTCGAACACGGTGTTGGCGCGATGGATGAAAATACCCGTCAAAGCGAAGGCGGCGAGGATCACGCCAACCCCGATGGGTATGCCGATGGTCATGGTCCAACCCGCGGCCACGGGTTGGGCCAGGAACGAGGGGGCATACGCGATGATCAGGATGAAGCCGTAGTAGATCACCAGCATCAGAATCGCCATGAACCAACCGAAACTGGAGCGTTTCGAGACCAGTTCGTGGTATTTGGGGTTGCTTTTTATGGCATGGACTAAGTCTTGTTGCATCGTTAGTTTCCCATGGGTGGTGGATGAATGGGGGTATCGCGAGTTGGCTGGCGCTTGGCGGCTGCCGTGGGCGAACCGGACGGTCCTGGCCCCTTGCTCCAGGATGGCCAATTCTCGACACGTCCTTTTGTGGTCGGTTAGCCGTGCGAAGAACACACAAGCACACAAAATTCTAGTCGCCTTCACCATGAAGTAAAGGCTCCGGGGTTTAGTTATCTTTCAATTGCTTGAACTTTTCTTTTGGATCAGGCGCGAAAAAGCGCGAAAAAGGTCATTTTCCGCCGATAAGCGTCGGCCGGCGGGCCAAATCGGACCAAATCGGGCGCCAAGGAGAGCGGTCGCGGCCGATGTTCAATAAAGCTCGACCGGATCGACATCCAGCGACCAGCGAACCTGGCGATCGGCGGGCCGCGCCCAAAGCCGGGCGATCCACGGGTCGAGGAGCCGGTGCAAATCTTGACGCCGCGCCGCTTGCAGGAGAAGGTGAGCGCGATAGCGGCCGGCGCGGCGCTCCATCGGCGCAGGAGCCGGTCCCAGCAGTTCCAAGCCATCGGCGATAGGTTCGGCCAGCGCCCGCGCCGCGTTGAGGAATGCGAGGGCGCGTTCTGGGTCAACGGCTTCGGCCCGCAGCAAGGCCTGATGGGCGAAGGGCGGCAGCAGCGCTTCCTGCCGCTCGGTCAGCGCCGCCGCCGCGAAGGCCGGATAACCTTCCGCGACCAGCACCCGCAGCAGCGGGTGGTCGGGATGGTGGGTCTGGATGATCACGGTTCCCGGCTTTTCGGCCCGCCCGGCCCGACCAGCGACTTGCAGAATCAATTGCGCCATCCGTTCGCTGGAGCGGAAATCCACGCCGTACAGCCCCTGATCGGCGTCCACGATGCCGACCAGGGTGACTTCGGGGAAATGATGGCCCTTGGCCAGCATCTGGGTGCCGATCAGGATGCGGCGGTCGCCGTGGTGAATGTCCGCCAGCAGAGTTTCCAGACTGCCGCGGCGGCGGGTGCTGTCGCGGTCGAGGCGGGCGATGCCGATGTCGGGAAAGACCGGCCGCAGGGCGGTTTCCAGCCGCTCGGTGCCGTGGCCCACCGCGCGCAGATCGACGCTGCCGCAAACCGGACACAGGGCGTCCACCGGTCGGCTGTCGCCGCAATGGTGGCAGGTCAGGCGGCGCTGGCGCAGGTGCAGGGTCATGCGGGCGTCGCAGTGCCGGCATTGGCTCAGCCAGCCGCATTCGTGGCAGAGCAGGATCGGGGCGAAGCCGCGCCGATTGAGGAACAGCAGCACCTGCTCGTCGCGGTCGAGATGCGCCCGCATTCGCTCCAGCAACGGTGGCGACAGCCCCTCGATCATCGGCTGGCGGCGCACGTCCAGAATCAAGATCGGCGGTTCGGTTCCCCCGCCGACCCGTTCCGGCAGTTGCAGCAGGCGGTAACGCCCGGCGCGGGTGTTCTGGACGCTTTCCAGCGCCGGCGTGGCCGAACCCAGCACCACCGGAATGCCGAGTTGCTGGCCCCGGATCACCGCCAGATCGCGGGCATGGTAGCGAAAACCGTCCTGCTGCTTGTACGAGGGATCGTGCTCCTCGTCCACGATCAGCAAGCCCGGCGCGCGCAGCGGGGCGAACACCGCCGAGCGGGTGCCGACCACCACCTTCGCGGTTCCATCGCGGGCCAGCAGCCAGGCGTTCAGCCGTTCCCGGTCGCTCAGGCCCGAATGCAGCACCGCCAGCGGTCCCGGCAACCGTTCCCGAAAGCGGGCCAGCAGTTGCGGGGTCAGACCGATTTCCGGCGTCAGCACCAACGCCTGCCGGCCACGCGCCAGCACTGCCTCGATCAAGCGCAGATAGACTTCGGTTTTGCCGCTGCCGGTGACGCCTTCCAGCAGAAAGACCTGAAACCGGTCCAGCGCCGCGCTGACCGCCGCCACCGCGTCGATCTGCGCCGCGCTCGGCGCCGGTGAAGCGGCGGTCGCGACTTCAGTCGTGGTCGGTGCGTCCGCGCCGTCCGATTCCACCCAGCCCCTGGCGCATAGGGCTCGCAGGGTAGCGGCGCTGTCACGGACCACCGGCCGCAGGGTTTCGGCGTCGAGACCAGCGGGACACTGGGCCAGATGGTCGAGCAAGCGGCGTTGAACGGGCGCACGGCGCAGCGCGACGGATTCCGCCAACGCGGCCAGCCCCGCGGCGGTGATGCGCCACGCTGGCGGCGGCTGGGGAATGATGGCCGGTTCGCCCTGCCGCAGCAGCGCGGGCAGGGCGGTGGCGAATGCCTCGCCGGGCGGATGGTGGTAGTAGCGTTGCGCCCACTGGATCAATGCCAGCACGTCGGCGGGCAGGATCGGCTCGCGGTCGAGCACCGCCAGCGCCGGTCGCAACAGGGCCGGGTCCAGTTCGCTATCGGTCCCGATCTCGACAAGCAACCCGACCGTTTGTCGCCGGCCAAATGGGACCCGCGCCCGCGCGCCCGGTCGCAAGGTCGCGGTGTCGCAATCGGGCGGGGGCAGATAATCGAAGGTCCGATACAGGGGCGAGGGAATGGCGATCCTGAGAATCGGGCCGGGCACGGCGAGACTACCGTCAAGCGCCGAACAGACCGGTACGCAAACCCTCAAGCATGAACTGCATGGCCAACGCCGCCAGAATCACCCCCAGCAACCGGTCGATGACGTTGGCGCCGGTTTCGCCCAGCAGTTTCATCAATTGCGGGGCCAGCAGCAGACACAGCAGGGTCAACAGCAGCACCGCCAGCACCACGCCCAGCAGACCGAGAAACAGCAACGGCTGTTCCTGGGGACGCAGGCCGCTGGTGGTCAGCAGGATGGTGGTTAGCGCGCCGGGGCCGGCCAGCAAGGGGAAGGCCAGCGGGAACACCGAGATGTCGTCCTTGTACTGGGCCTCTTCCTGTTCCCGTACCGTGGCCGAGCGCAGGCCGGACGGGCGGGCGAACACCATGTCGATGGCCAGCAAAAACAGCAGGGCGCCGCCGCTCACCCGGAACGCCGCCAGGCTGATGCCCAGGAAACGCAGCAGAGCATCGCCGGTGAACAGGAAAAACAGCATGATCAAGGTGGCGATAACGATGCCTTTGAGCGCCATACGGCGGCGATAGCGGTCGGTGCCGCCTCGGGTGAGCGCCGCGAACATCGGCGCAACGCCCACCGGGTCGATCACGACCAGGAGAGTGACGAAGATGGTAACGAGTTGGTCCAGCATGAAGGTTGGCGGAGTTTGCCTTCCCTCTCCCGCCAGCGGAAAAGGGGACGGGGATGAGGGAGACGGCTTTACTCCCCGGCCCGGAACGCGCCGAGCGCGCCGCCCTGGCCTTGAACAAACACGGTGTCGCCGGCCGCGAGCGGTGGGGCGACGATGGCCTTGCCGGCGGCGCGAATCCGACCCACGATCTGGCCGTTGCCCTTGTCGAGCCAGTGCAGATAGCCCTCAAAATCACCCACCACGACGTGGTTCCTGGTGGCGACCGGAGCGGACAGCCGACGGCCGGTCAGCTCGGCCTGCTTCCAGAGCACGCTGCCGTTGCGGCGGTCCAGGGCCAGCACGGCATCGGTTTCGTCGCTGACGTAGACTTGGCGCTCGTCCACGTCCAGCCCGGCGTAACTGGACAGCTCGCGGTTCCACAACAGGTTGCCGCCGCGCATGTCGATGGCGGCGACGCTGCCGCGATAGGCGGCCAGATACAGGTTGTCGCCGAGGATTTTCGGCTCGGCGTCGATGTCGATCAGCCGTTCGATTTCGGTGCGGCCGCGTGGCGGGGCGATGGTTTTCTCGGTGACCGGCAAGCCCTTGTCCAGGGACAGCACCAGCAGCTTGCCGGTCTCCAGGCCGGCGATGACCAAGTTACGGGTGAGCACCGGCGGTGCGTTGCCGCGCAGGCTCAGCGCGGGCATCGCATGAGCGTAGACCCAGCGGCGCTCGCCGGTGCGGGCGTCGAGGCCGGCGAATTTGCCGTCGCCGGTGCGGATCACCACCACGCCGCTGGCGGCGCGCGGCGGGGCCAGCACCTCGCTGGAGACCTGGCCCCGCCAGGCTTCCTGACCGTTGTCCTGGCGCAAGGCGACCACCTGCCCTTTATTCGTGCCGACCAGCACTAGCCCGTTGTCGCTGACGCCCACGCCGCCGGAAATCGGCAACTGGGTCGCGCTTTCCCACAGCCGCTGCCCGCCGAGGGCGTCCAGCGCCACGACCACGCCATCGAAGCTGGCGGCATAGATCCGGCCATCCGCCAGCGCGGGGGTCAGGCGGATGAATTGATTCTTCGCGCCGGACCCGACCTGGGTTTCCCAGAGTTGCTGGACGCCGACCGGTTGGGCGATGGCCTTGAGTTCAGCCGGTGGGATCGAGTTATCCGAACCACCGAACCAGCCGCCGAACCAGCTACAGCCGGCGCTCAAAACCAGGAACAGAAGCGGGAGTAGGCGGCGGACCATGATTATTGACCTGAAGTGGAAACGGAGGGGGCGGGCGTGGACGCTGGCGTCGGTTCGGTCGGAGTTGTCGCCGGTTCGGCGGGCGCGGCTGCCGGAGCGGACTCCGTGGTCGGTCGAGCGGTCGGGGTGGCTGGAGCGGATGTTGGCGTCGGTTCGGCGGGTGCGGCTGCGGAGACGGCTGGCGCCGATTCGGGCTGGGTCGGTTCGGGTGGAGACGGTGGGGCAACTGGCGCGGAAACCACGGTTTCGGGCGTTGCCGGCGCCAGGTTGTCGAGCTTGAGCTGCAGCAGACGGTTGCCGCCGCTTGCCGCCAGCGCCGCGGCATACGCAGTTCGGGCCGCGTCCGGATTCTTGCCCGCCAGATACAGATCGCCCTTTAGCTCCTCGCGCTCGGCGTTCAAACTGGCGGTGGTCACGCCCTCCAGCAGTTTTTCGGCCTCGGCGGTCTGGCCGGCGGCGAACTTCACCCGCGCCAGCCGCAACCGGGCGATGTCCCGGAGTTCGTCGAGCCGGGCGTTGCCGATGGCCCATTCCAGTTGCTGGCTGGCGGCGGCGTGGTCTCCGCCGTCCAGCGCCAGCTTCGCCAACCGCAACGCGGCCAGCGTCGCGTAGGGGGATTGCGGGAAGTCGGTCGTCAACGCCTGGCCACGCTGGCGGGCCTGATCGGCGTCGGGTTTTTCCGCCGCCGCGACGAAGGCGTCATAAGCCCGCGAGGCGATTTCCGCCTGGGCGTCGCGATGGGAACTCCAGTACCGCCAGCCAAAAATTGCGATCACGCCGAGCGCGATGCCAATGAGGATGCTGGCGCCATTTTCCTTCCACCATTTTCTGAGATCCTCGACGCGTTCGTCGTCGGTGTATTGTTCCATCGGGTTCTGTCCTCTGGCGTCCGGTTCTAAAGCGGGGAGGTTGAGTCCAACGCCGCGCGCAGGTGGGCGGCGGCCTGGTCGGGCGATAGCGCGAGTTGTTCGCTTTGGGCGTCGCGCAGGGGCTTGATGGCGACCACGCCAGCCCGGACCTCATCCTCGCCCAGGATCAGCGCGAAACGGGCGCCGCTGTGATCGGCGCGGCGGAACTGGGCCTTGAAGCCGCCGCCGCCACAATTCATCCGCAACCGCAGCGTTGGCAGTTGGTCGCGCAACCGCTCGGCCAGCGCCAGCCCGCGCTGCTGGGCGGCGTCGCCGACCACGATCAGGTAGGCGTGCGGGTTGGCGTCGGCGCCCGGATGGCCAGCGGCGGCGAGCATGTCGACCAGCCGTTCCAGACCCAGCGCGAAGCCGACGCCTGGAATGGCCGGCCCGTCCAGTTGTTCGAGCAGGCCATCGTAACGGCCACCGGCGCAGATCGTGCCCTGGGCGCCGAGCGTATCGGTCACCCATTCGAATACGGTCTTGCAATAGTAATCCAGGCCGCGCACCAGGCGTGGATTGATGTCGTAGGCGACGCCGGCGGCGTCCAGCAGCGCCCGCAGTGCCTCAAAATGGGCCTGGGATTCGGCGTCGAGATGATCCAGCAGCAGCGGTGCGTCCGCGATCACCGCCCGCATCGCCGGATTCTTGCTGTCCAAAATCCGCAGCGGGTTGGTGGCGAGTCGCCGCTGGCTGTCCTCGTCCAGTTCCGCGCGCCGGGTCGCGAAATAGGCGACCAGCCGGTCGCGGTAGGCGGCGCGGGCGGCGCTGGAGCCGAGCGAGTTGAGTTGCAAGGTGACATCGCGGATGCCGAGTTGTCGCCACAGTCGCGCCGAGAGGCAGATCAGTTCGGCGTCGATGTCGGGGCCGGCCATGCCGTAGGCCTCGGCGCCGACTTGGTGAAACTGGCGGTAGCGGCCCTTCTGCGGTTTTTCGTAGCGGAACATCGGCCCGGCGTACCACAGCCGCTGGGTCTGGTTGTGCAGCAGGCCGTGCTCGATGCAGGCGCGGGCGCAGCCGGCGGTGCCCTCGGGGCGCAGGGTCAAACTCTCGCCGTTGCGGTCGGCGAAGGTGTACATCTCCTTCTCGACGATGTCGGTGACCTCGCCGATCGAGCGGGCGAACAATTCGGTTTTTTCCACGAGCGGCAGGCGGATCTCGTGGTAGCCATAGGCGGCGAGCACCTCGCGGATGGTCGCTTCGAGGCCCTGCCACAGCGCCGATTCGCCGGGCAGGATGTCGTTCATGCCGCGAATGGCCTGAAACAGCTTGGACATGGTGGCGGATATCCGGATGAACCCGTCGGGCCGTCGCGGGACGGCCGCGGTGGGGTCAGGGTTGGGAGTTCAGGGTGAAGCGGCTGACCGTGCCGCGCCGGGGTACATAAACGGCGGTGTCCACCAGTCGATCATCCAGGGCGATGCGGGCGGCGGGCGCGTTGCCCAACGTCACCGTGAACGGCACCGGCCCGGAAAGCGCGCGGCTGGTGTTGGCCTTCATCAAGCCGTTGACCAGCACCTTGCCCTGCGCGTCCTTGACCTCCACCCAACAGTCCTCGCTGAATTGCAGCATCAGCCGGGCGCCGGCGCGAGCGTCCGAGGCCGAACTGTCGCCATTTTCCTCCGGGGCGACCGAAGTTGGAGCAGACGTGGCGCTGGCTACGCCGGCTGCCGGGGCAGGTTGGGCGACGGTGGACAAGGGCGGCGGCGCGAGCGCGAGGGTCGAGATGGAGGCGGGTTCCGGGCTGGGCGGCGGCGGCGCGCCGCCCGCCGGCGCGGCTGGGGAGGACGCGGGTTCGCGGGTCGCTTCCGTGGGCGGGGACTGGAAGGGGTACTGGGTCTGGGTCGCGCCCGCCATCGGCTTGGCGGCGGACGATGGGGCGCTCGCCGGGTCGCTCCCTGGCCGCCAGGTCAGCAGCCGGCCGGGGTCCAGCGCGTCCAGATGCTGGATGGCGGTCCAGCCAAGGCCGACGACCACCAGCAGATAAGCGAAGCCGCGCAGGTCGCGAACCCGGGTTTGCCGCCGGCGCGGGTGCGCCACCTTGAGCGGCGGCGGTTCCTGGCTGGTACCCGACTGCTGGCGGTAGCGTTCCAGCACCGCCGCTTCCGGCAGGTCCAGCAGCCGGGCGTAGCGGCTGAGATAGCCGCGCACGAACACCGGCGGGCCGAGCCGGGCGAAGTCGTCGGCTTCCAGGGCCAGGATGATGGTCGGGTTCAAGCCGAGGTGGCGGGCCATGTCGCGCGGTTCCGCGCCTTGACCCGCGCGGGCGCGGGCCAACCAAGCGCCCAGGGATTCGGTGGGGCCGGCGGCTTCGGTCGACAGGCCAAACTCGGGGGCAATCTCTTTGCGGGTGCTCATTTCGGCTGTTTCAGGCGGCGGGCTTCGTCGGAATTCGGAAATTGGGATAACAGTAGCACACCGTATTCCCGGCGTAGCTGCGAATCGCCATCGCTGGCCTGTTCGATGGCGACGCCCAGCCACAGGCTCTGGGCCGTGGGGCGGGTCCGGGCGTGATAGCGTTGCAGGAAAGCGCGGCCCTGCAAGGTCTTGTTCTGGGTCTGGCTCAGTTCGGCCAGGGCGTACAGGGCGCTGGTATTGTTGGGATCGAGTTCCAGCGCCTTGCGCAGCCAGGTTTCGGCCTGGGCCGGATCGTTGCGCTGGCGGGCGCACAGGCCGAGTCCGGCGTAGGCATCGGCGGCGCTGGCGCCGGCGCTGGCCGGATCGGCGGCGATTTTCTCGAATGCGCTTTCGCCCTCGGCGGTGCGGATCGGTTCGCGCGTGCACAGGAAGCGGGCGTAATTCAGCTTCGCCAGGGTGTAATCGGGTTTCGAGTCGATCGCCCGCTTGTAGTGGGTTTCGGCGGGACCGTATTCGCGGATTTCCTCGTAAAGCACGGCTAGGGCGTTGTGGGCTTCCGGATAGTCGTCGTTGTATTGCAGGGCCTTGGTCAGCTTCTCGGTGGCGACCTGAAAATTGCCGGACTGCATGTAGCCGACGCCCAGCTTGAAATTAGCCTCGGCGACGTTGTCCTTGAAATCGCGCTCCGAACCGGCGCAGGCGCCCAGCAGCAGCGCCAGAAACAGGGTCATCGGTTTGACTGATCGTCGCATGGCGCAATCTCTCTCAGCCGGCGAATGGGGCGATCCGGACCAGCCGGCGACCACGCGCCTGGACTTGGCCGGCCAGTTGGCCGCAGGCGGCGGCGATGTCGTCGCCCCGGGTCTTGCGGGTGACGGCGGTCAGGTCGTGGGCCATCAACACCGCTTGGAAGCGGGCGATGGCGGCGGGGCCGGAACGGCGGTAGCGCGTGTTCGGAAACGGGTTGAACGGGATCAGGTTGACCTTGGAGGGAATGTCCTCGATCAGCGCCGCCAGCGCGCGGGCCTGTTCCTCGGAATCGTTGACCCCGTCCAGCAGCACGTATTCCCAGGTGATCCGGCGGTGCGGCTTGTTGGCGATGTAGTGCCGGCAGGCCGCCAGCAACTCGGCGATGGGGTACTTGCGGTTCAATGGCACCAGTTCGTTGCGCAAGGCATCGTCGGGGGCGTGCAGCGAAACGGCCAAGCTGACCTCGGCGACTTCCCGCAGCCGGTACAGCGCCGGGACCACGCCGGCGGTGCTCAGGGTGACTCGACGCTTGGAGATGCCGAAGCCCAGGTCGTCCTGCATCAGGTCCATGGCCTTGACCACGGCCTCGAAATTCAGCAGCGGCTCGCCCATGCCCATCAGCACGATGTTGGTGATGATCCGGTCGCCGTTGCGGCGCTCGCCCAGCAGCCGGCTGGCTTGCCAGACCTGGCCGATGATCTCGGCGACCGTGAGGTTGCGGTTGAAGCCCTGCTGGGCGGTGGCGCAGAACGAACAGTCCAGCGGGCAGCCGATCTGCGAGGACACGCACAGTGTGCCGCGATCCGGCTCGGGGATGAACACTGTTTCGATGCTGTTGCCGCTGTCCAGCCGGATCAGCCACTTGTGCGAACCGTCGCGCGAGGCGTGATCGAGAACCACCTCGGGCGGGCGGATCTCGGCGCATTCGGCCAGCCGTTCCCGCAACGCCTTGCTCAGGTTGGTCATGGCGGCGAAGTCGGTCACCCGCTCGTGGTAGATCCACTTCATGATCTGGGTGGCGCGGAAGGGTTTTTCGCCGAGCGCGACGAAAAGCCCTTCCAGATCGCGGCGATCCAGATCGAGCAGGTTCACCTTACCAGCGGTTGCGGTCACGACGGGATCGGTTCCAATCGGTCAGGAGGCGCGCGGAAACAGATCGGCCTGGCTGAAGAAAAAGGCGATTTCCGCAGCGGCGGTTTCCGTGCTGTCGGAGCCGTGGACGGTGTTGCGGGTGACGCTTACGGCGAAGTCGCCGCGAATCGTGCCTGGCATAGCCTTGCTGGGATCGGTGGCGCCCATCAGTTCGCGGTTCCGGGCGATGGCGTTTTCGCCTTCCAGCACCAGGGCGAGGATGGGGCTTTCCATCATGTAGGCGACCAGTTCGCCGAAAAACGGCCGCTCGCGGTGGACGGCATAAAAGCTCTTGGCCTGCGCCTCGGTCAGATGGATCATCCGAACCGCAATGATCCGTAAGCCCTCCTCCTCGAAGCGGGTGATGATCTTGCCGATGAGGTTCCGGGCGACGGCGCCGGGCTTGATGATAGACAGGGTGCGTTCTACGGCCATGTGGGACTCCATGAAGCATGATCGGGTGATGGGAAAAGTTTAACGACATTCAAGCGATGCCGGCAACGCGCCGCCGAGGTTCGCCATCGCCGCTTTTACGGGAAAGCCGCTGGAAACTCATGAAGGTTTCGGCTACCGGCGGGGCGGGGCGGGTCCAAGGCCGCTTCGCGTCGGTGCTCGCCCCATGATTCAGATCATTTTTTTCAGTTCGTATTCGAGAATGCCCTGGGCGCCGGCGGCAGTGAGGCGGGGGATCAGGTCGCGCACCAGGCCGCTGTCGACCACGGTTTCCAGCGCCAGCCAGTCGCGGTCGTAGAGGTGGCTGACGGTGGGCGCGTGCAGGCTGGGCAGGAGCCGAACCACGGCGTCCAGCCGCGCCGCCGGGACGTTCATCTTCAGCGCCACCTTGTTGCGGGCGGCCAGCGCGGCCCGGGTGAGCAGGGCGATCTGCTCGATCTTGGCCTTTTTCCACGGATCGGCCAGCGCGGCGCGGCTGGCGATCAAGCGGGTGGTGGTGTGCAGCAGGTCGCAGACGATGCGCAGGCCATGAGCGCGGATGGTGCTGCCGGTTTCGGTGATTTCCACCGCCGCATCGGCCAAGCCCTCGACCACCTTGGCCTCGGTCGCGCCCCAGGAGAATTCCACGGTGGCTTCGATGCCGCGCTCGGCCAGATAGCGGCGGGTGAAGCCGACCAGTTCGGTGGCGATGCGCTTGCCGGCCAGGTCTTCCAGCGTGCGGATCGGCGAATCGCCGCTCACGATCAGCACCCAGCGGGCGGGCTGGTCGGAACTTTTCGAGTAGCTCAGTTCGGCGATTTCCACCACGTCGGCCCCAGTTTCCAGAATCCAGTCCAGCCCGGTCAGGCCGGCGTCGAGGGTGCCGTTGGCGACGTAGGGGGCCATTTCCTGCGAGCGCACCAGCGCGCAGCCGATTTCGGGATCGTTGATGGTGGGGAAATAGTTGCGGCTGTGGGGGCTGATGGCCCAACCGGCCTGGCCGAACAACGCGATGGTGGAGGCTTCCAGGCTGCCCTTGGGAATGCCGAGTTTGAGTTGCCGCATGACGATGCCTTGCTTGACCGGGGTTGCCAACAGGACCGCCAGTTTAACCGCGCCGGGGCGGGGAATAAACTTGCCGGATGAAAACGTGTTTTTCGCATCCCTGGACGCTCGCCCCCGCCGAGGCCATGGCGTTGCAGCGGGAACTGCGCGCCCATCTGATCCTGACCGATCGATTGGGGCCGGTGCAGCGGGTGGCGGGGGTGGAC
>WBUJ01000226.1 GCA_008933795.1 Candidatus Contendibacter sp.
ACGCTGATGGGCCTGCTGGCGTTGCCGGTGATGCTCTGGATCGTCCGCCAGGGAGCGGATGGCGATATTCAATTGCCGTCGCTGCTGCTGTTGGCGCTGATGGCGTGGAGCATCGCGATCATGGCCCACATCCTGCGCCACGCCCTCGACGTTCCGGTCTGGGCCGGCGCGCTGGGGGCGTTCGGCTATACCTTTTTGTCGTGGATGCTGACCGGCTGGGTCGGTGGGTAGGCAACGGCCGCCGACCCTGGACTGGATTGGAAAGGTCCATTCCCCCATGACAGCATCCGGCATTGATCCCTAAAATCCTTCCATCCTTCAAACCTCTCTCCCGATCATGCACATTCACATTCTCGGCATTTGCGGCACCTTCATGGCTGGCGTCGCCCTCCTGGCCCGCGCGGCGGGACACACAGTTTCCGGCTGCGACGCCGGCGTCTATCCGCCGATGAGTATGCAACTGGCTGAAGCCGGCATTGCGCTGCGCGAAGGTTACGCGCCCGAACAACTCGCCGAGTTCCAGCCGGACATGATCGTCGTCGGCAACGTGATGAGCCGGGGCCGCCTGATCGTCGAGGAATTGCTGAACTGCGATCTGCCCTACGCCTCCGGGCCGGCCTGGCTGGCGGAGCACGTGTTGCGCGACCGCCATGTGCTGGCGGTGGCCGGTACCCACGGCAAGACCAGCACTAGCAGTCTGCTGGCCTGGATTCTGGAACACGCCGGGCTGGCGCCGGGCTTTCTGATCGGCGGCATTCCCGCCAATTTCGGCCAGTCGGCCCAGTTGGGCCATGGCCGCTGTTTCGTGGTGGAGGCCGACGAGTACGACACCGCGTTTTTCGACAAGCGCTCCAAGTTCGTCCATTACCGCCCGCGCACCCTGATCCTGAACAATCTGGAATTCGATCACGCCGACATCTTCCCCGATCTGGCCGCCATCCAGCGCCAGTTTCATCATCTGTTGCGGACCGTGCCCAGTTCCGGGCTGATCGTCGCCAACGGGACCGATGCGAACCTGGCCGAGGTGCTGGCGATGGGCTGCTGGACGCCGGTGGAACGCTTCGGAACGGGCGACTGGGAAGCGCGGGACATCGCCTCGGACGGCAGCGCCTTCAAGGTGCATTACCAGGGCGAAAAGCAGGGCCGGGCGGAATGGCGCCAGTTGGGTCTGCACAACGTCCACAATGCGCTGGCCGCCATCGCCGCCGCCCGCCATGTGGGCGTCCCAGTCAGCACGGCTATCGCCGCCCTGTCCAGTTTCGAGGGCGTCAAGCGGCGGCTGGAAGCGCGGGGCGCGGTCAACGGCGTGACGGTCTACGACGATTTCGCCCATCATCCCACCGCGATTGCCACCACGCTGGCGGGATTGCGCGCCCGGGTCGGCGACCAGCCGATCATCGCGGTGCTGGAGCCGCGTTCCAATACCATGAAGCTGGGGGTGTTCAAGGACAGCCTCGCCCCGGCGCTGGCGCTGGCCGATGCGGTGGTGCTGTATCAGGCGCCCGATCTGGGCTGGAACCTCGGCGCGGTGGCGGCGGCGCTCGGCCCGCGCGGGCAGGTCTGCCATTCACTCGACGATACGCTCGCCGCGATTCAGGCTCAGGCCAAACCGGGCGCCCAGGTGTTGATCATGAGCAACGGCGGTTTTGGGGGGATTCACGAGCGGTTGCTCCAGACGCTGCGGGCGTTCGCCGCCGATGCCTGATCGCCCCATCATCCTCGGCATGACCGGCGCGTCCGGGGCCGACTACGGCCTGCGGCTGCTGCAATGCCTGCTGGAGGCGGGCCATCCGGTGCAACTGCTGATCTCCAAGGCCGCCCAGATCGTTATCCACATGGAAACCGATCTGCGCCTGCCGGCCCGGCCCCGCGACATCCAGCGGGTATTGCTCGAACACTACCGCTGCGATCCCGGACAGCTTCAGGTCTACGGCCAGGATGAGTGGACCGCGCCGCCCGCCAGCGGCTCGGCGCTGGCGCGGGCGATGGTGGTCTGTCCCTGCACCACCGGGGCGCTGGCCGCCATCGCCAACGGCAACAGCGACAACCTGCTGGAACGGGCCGCCGACGTGACGCTCAAAGAGGGACGTAAGCTGATTCTGGCGGTGCGGGAAACTCCGCTGTCGGTGATTCATCTGGAAAATATGCTCAGGCTGGCCCGCGCCGGCGCGGTGATCCTGCCGGCCAACCCCGGCTTTTATTACCGGCCCGCCACGGTCGGGGAACTGGTAAACTTTATCGTCGCCAGAATCCTCGATCAGTTGGAAATTCCCCACGCGCTGCTGCCGCGCTGGGGCCAGGACCCGGAAGCGAGGTAGCCCGATGAGCGCGACTGCCACCCAGGAACTGCCGCTGTTCCCGCTCAAAACCGTGCTGTTTCCCGGCGGCGTGCTGCCCCTGCGGATTTTCGAGACCCGCTATCTGGACTTGGTCAGCCGCTGCATGAAAACTGACAGCGGTTTCGGCGTGGTGACCATTCACGCAGGGAATGAAGCGGGCGGCGGGCTGGTCAGCATCCATCCGATCGGCACCCTGGCCCGCATCGTGGATTTCGACCAGACCGAGGATGGCCTGCTCGGTCTCACCTGCCTGGGCGTGCAGCGATTGCGGGTGGTCGGCCACCGGATTCAGCCCGATAACCTCCTGCTCGGTCAGGTGTTGTGGCTGCCAGACGACCCGGTGCAACCGCCCCTGCCCAGTCACGAACCGCTGGCGCGCGTCCTGCGCGATTTGCTGGAAAACGAGGAATTGCAACGCTACGCCCGGTTTCTCGCCCCCGACTGGGAGAACGCCGCCTGGATCGGCAACCGGCTGACGGAAATCCTGCCGCTGCCGCTCCAGATCCGCCAAGCGCTACTGGAAATGACCGAACCTCGGGAACGCTTGGACATCCTGCTGGCCCTGTTCCAGGAACAACGCCTCGCCTGAACGCCCATGACTGCCCCCATCCATCGCCACCGTTTCGATTTTCGCGCCGCCGGCCGTCGCCTGCACGCCGAACGGCTGTCTCCCCCCCACGCCGCCGCCGGCCCCACCTTGGTCTTTCTGCACGAGGGCCTGGGCAGCATCGGACAATGGCGCCACTTCCCGGCGGAGCTGTGCGCCCGAACCGGCCTGCCAGGGTTGGTGTACGAACGCTGGGGCCACGGCCAATCCGAACCGCTGACCGGGCCGCGCCCCGATGACTATCTGGAACGCGAGGCGCGCGACAGCTTGCCCGAGGCGCTGGCGGCCTGCGGCATCTCCGAGCCGCCGATTTTGTTCGGCCACAGCGACGGCGGCTCCATCGCCCTGCTGTTCGCCGCCGCGTATCCCGAACGGACCCGCGCCGTGATCGGCGAGGCGGCGCACGTCTTGATCGAAGAAGTCTGTTTGGCCGGCATCCGCTTGGCCGTCGCTGCCTACGAGCAGGGTTCATTAAAGGATGGACTGCGGCGCTATCATGGCGCCAATACCGAGGCCATGTTCCGGGGCTGGGGCGATGCCTGGCTGCGGCCCGAGCGCCGCTACTGGAATGTGGAAGCGGAATTGCCTCGCATCGTCTGCCCGACCCTGATCGTTCAGGGCGCGGACGACGAATACGCCACCCGCGCCCAGGTGGACGCCATCGCCGCCGGGGTAGCCGGACCGGCGGACATTCTGTGGCTGCCCGATTGTGCTCACGTTCCCCACCATCAGGCGCGGGAACGGGTGCTGGACGCCGCCGCGCGTTTTATCGGCGGGGTATGCTCTAATTAGGCGCATCGCCCAACCGTTGACTTAAATGCCACGCAAGGAAACTGTCATGCCCGAACTCGAACTGGTTCCAACTCCCGAACCAGCCGCTGCCCGGCCTAGTCTGTGGCGGCGACTGTTTCGCCCCAGGGACATCGGCTTTTATTTGATGATCGTGTTGGCCTGGATCGGCGCCGTCTACACCACCTACGACATGCAAACCAGCCGCTGGTACTGGCACTGGCTGATCCCGATCTTTGGGCTGATCTGCATCATAACCCAGTGGAACAACGTCGAACCGACCCTGAAATCCCGCCTGAGTTTGATCGCGCGTCAGATTCTGCACTGGGGCGCGGCGCTCGCCTTGGCGTTCCTGCTCTACATGGTTTCTGCTGGTCACAACAACATCATCGATCTGATCGACGACCGGCAGGGCAGCTTCATGATGACCTACACCATCGC
>WBUJ01000034.1 GCA_008933795.1 Candidatus Contendibacter sp.
GTCATGACGCGCGCCAGCGCCTCGGCCAGCGCCGCCTCGTCGCTGGGCGGAACCAGCAACCCGGCGTCCGCCGGCACAGTGTCGGGAATCGCGCCGGCGGTCGTGCTGACAATGGGCAGACCCCGCGCCAGCGCCTCGGCCAGCGCCATGCCATAGCCCTCGTAATACGATGGCAACACGAATCCATCCGCCTGCCGGTACTCGACCGCCAGGGCGGCTTCCTCCAACTGTCCGAGAAACTCGATGCGCCCAGCCAGTCCCAATTCCGCCGCCAGGGTCCGCAAGCCGGCGGCGGTGGCGGGATCGAGATCGGCGCCACCCACGCAACGCAGCCGCCACGCCAGCGATTCCAGTCGCGCCAGCGCCCGGAACAGCACGGCGTGACCCTTGCGCGGCGTCAGCGAGGCCACGCACAACCACGCCCATTCTCCGCCGCCCGACCCATCGGCCAGCGGTGCGGGATCGGTTCCGGGCAACACCACCGCGCATCGTTCCGGCGCCATGTCGTAATCGGCCAGCGCCCGCGCGGTGCTGGGACTGGTGACGATCGCGCCCCGAACCTGGCGCAACGCCGCGCGCTCGCTGGCGTATAAGCGCTGGCTCGCCGCTTCGTCCAAGCCAGTTTCCAGCGCCAACGGATGATGCGCCAGCGCCACCAACCGCAGTCGATCCCGATGCCGGGCGGCGACCTCGGGCAGCGCGCCCAACGCCAACCCGTCCACGACGACCAGCGTCCGTTCCGGCAGCGCGGCCAATACCGCATCGGCCTCGGCCAGCGCCGCCGGGGTGGGCATCGGGAAGCTGGCGTCGAGGCGATGAAGTTCGACTCGCCAGCCGATCGCCGTCAGCCCGGCCATGACGCGGCGGTCGTAGAGATAACCGCCGGTGCGGGTCTCGGGATCGCCGGGAATCAGAAAATGCGCCGATCTCAAGCGACTGAACCTTCGTAGGACGCCCAGGCGAGGTGCGATTCGTGCAGGACAACGCGCATGGAATCGAGTCCGGCCGCGTTTGGCCCCATTTGCCCCTCCTCGATCCGCGCCGCGACGCGGTCGAAGATTTCCCGCGCCAGAAATTCCGTGGTGGTATTGCGACCAGCGAATTCCAGCAATTCGTCGAGGTTGCGATAATTCAACTCGCCCAGCACCTCGCGCAGGCAATCGCCCGCCTTGCCGATGTCAGCCACGACCCCGTCGGGGTCCAGATCGGGGCGGCGCAGTTCCAGGTCGACGACGTAGGTCGCGCCATGCAGGCGCTGGGCGGGACCGAAGGTCGCGCCCCGGAAGCTGTGGGCAATCATCAAATGGTCGCGGACGCAGACGGTGTACATGGCTAAACCTCGGGTTGTGCGCACGCGCCGGCCAGCGCCAGCCAGTCGCGCGGTTGCAGGAAAACGTCGTGAAGACGCGCCTCGGGACTGCCGGGTTCGGGCCGCCAGTCATATTCCCAACGCACTCGCGGCGGCAGCGACATCAGGATGGATTCGGTGCGCCCGCCCGACTGCAAGCCGAACAGGGTGCCCCGGTCGTAAACCAGGTTGAACTCGACGTAGCGCCCGCGCCGGTAAAGCTGAAACTCTCGCTCGCTCGCGCCGTAGGGCGTCGCCCGCCGCCGTTCGACCAGCGGCAAATAGGCCGGCAGGTAATGGTCGCCGACGCTGCGCAGGAAGGCGAAACAGCGTTCGAACCCGCCCTCGTTCAGGTCGTCGAAAAACAATCCGCCGATGCCGCGCGGTTCGTTGCGATGTTTGAGGAAAAAGTAGTCGTCGCACCACTGTTTGCAGCGGGGATGGACATTGGGGCCAAACGGCGCGCAGGCGGCCTGGGCCGTGCGATGCCAATGGACGCAGTCTTCCTCGAAACCGTAATACGGGGTGAGATCGAAGCCGCCGCCGAACCACCATGCCGATTCGATTCCATCCCCGGCGGCGCGGAAAAAGCGGACGTTGGCGTGCGAGGTCGGCACGTAGGGGTTGCGGGGATGAACCACCAGCGACACCCCCATGGCCTCGAAGCCGCGCCCCGCCAGTTCGGGCCGCCGCGCCGTGGCCGAGGGCGGCAAGCGTTCGCCGATCACGTGGGAGAAATTGATGCCGGCCTGCTCGAACACCGCGCCCTCGCGCAGAATCCGGGTTCGCCCGACGCCGCGCAGGCCGCGCTCGCCGCCGCGATCCCAGACGTCTTCTCGAAACCGGGCGCCGCCATCGGCGGCTTCCAGGGCTTCGCTCAGCCGGTCTTGCAACTCGCGCAGCCAGACCTGCACTCTTTCGCCAGCGGCGGGGCAACTTGCATCGGTCATGGCGGAATCCGTGAAACCTTGGGCGTTCATGCGGAAACTCGAAGGCGGCGATTACGGGTTCGACATCAATGGTATTAGACTATCGCGCCCGAGCGCCCGCTATTTTTTTCCGCCAACCCGCCCATCCAGGCATTCGACGCCCAGATTCGCCATGAATTTCGAGCATTTCGTCCACTGGTTTCGCCAAGCCGGCCCCTACATCAACGCCCATCGCAACCGGACCTTCGTGGTGTTGTTCAGCGGCGAGGCCGTCGAGACCGACCATTTCTCCAGTCTGATTCACGACCTGGCCCTCCTGCACAGCCTCGGCATCCGCCTGGTGCTGGCGCACGGGGCGCGGCCGCAAGTCGAGGAACGCTTGCGCGAGGCCGGCCGCGAACTGCGCTACGTCAACGGCCTGCGGTTGACCGACGCCGAGGACCTGCGCTACGTCAAGCAGGCGGTGGGGCGGGTGCGCATCCGCATCGAGGCGCGACTCTCCATGGGCTTGGCCAATTCGCCGATGCACGGCGCGCGCCTGCGGGTAGTGTCGGGCAACCTGATCACCGCCCGGCCACTGGGGGTGCGCGAGGGCGTGGATTACGGCTTCACCGGCGAGGTGCGCCGAATCGACGACCGCGCCATCCGCCTGTGGCTGGATCAGGACGCCATCGTGCTGCTGTCGCCGTTGGGCTACTCGCCGACCGGCGAAATCTTCAACCTGAGCGCCGAGGAAGTGGCCACTGCCGCCGCCATGGCCCTGCGCGCCGACAAACTGCTGGTGCTGAGCGAGAGCCCGGCGCCGTGCGATCCCGGCGGACAGCCGGTCCGCGAACTCAGCCCCAGCGACGCCGCGCGACTGCTGGTCGAGCATTCCGCGCTGACCGAGGAAACCACCCGCCAGTTGCGGCAGGCGCTGCGCGCCTGCCAGGCCGGGGTACGCCGCGTCCATCTGCTCGACCGGCGGCTGGACGGGGCGCTGCTGCTGGAACTGTTCACCCGCGATGGCATCGGCGTCCTGATCACTGCCGACATCTACGAAGGGCTGCGCCCCGCCGCCATCGACGATGTCGGCGGCATGCTGGAACTGATCCGACCGCTGGAGGACGACGGCGCGCTGGTGCGACGGTCGCGGGAGCGGCTGGAAATGGAAATTGAACGCTTCTCCGTGCTGGAGCGCGACGGCGCGATTATCGGCTGCGCCGCGCTGTATCCCTTCGCCGAGGAACGACTGGGGGAATTGGCTTGCGTCGCGGTGCATCCGGACTACCGCAACCGTGGTCGCGCTGATACGCTGCTGCACTTCATCGAGCGCCAGGCCCGCGCCCAGGGCCTGCTTCGACTGTTCGTGCTGACGACCCGCGCCGAACACTGGTTCCGCGAGCGCGGATTCGAACCGGCCCAGGTCGCCAATCTGCCGATGGGCAAGCAGGCACTGTACAACTGGCAGCGGCGCTCGAAAGTGTTCATCAAAACCCTGTAAGCTGTTCGCATCGTTTTTCGAGGATCTTACGCCATGCCGACCGCCGCCCCGCTCCGCGTCGTCCAGATCACCGATCTCCATCTTAAAACCACGCCCGGCAGCCGGCTTTGGGGAGCGGACGTGGACGCCGGCCTGAACGCGGTGCTGGCGCATATTCGGGAACGACAACCCGCCGCCGACTTCGTCCTCGCCACCGGCGATCTGGTCGGCGACGAACCGAGCGCCTATCGCCGCCTGCTCCAGGCGCTGGAACCGCTGGGCCTGCCGGTTTATTGCCTGCCGGGCAATCACGACTTTCCCGCGGTCATGAGCCGAACGCTGCGCGGCGATCGCGTGCGGTGGGAACGGTACTTCGTCGCCGGCCACTGGCAGTTCGTGCTGCTGGATTCCAGTTTTCCCGGCACGCCCGACGGCCATCTGGCCTCCGGCGAACTGGCGCTGCTCGACACCGTCCTGGCGACCGACCCCGCACGGCATACCCTGGTCTGCCTGCACCACAACCCGCTGCCAGTCGGCACGGGCTGGCTCGACACCATGACGGTCAGCAACGGCGCGGCGCTGTTCGCGGTGCTGGATCGCTACCCGCAAGTCCGGGCGGTGGCGTGGGGGCATATCCACGGCGAGTTCGCCGACCGGCGGGGCGACGTCCACCTGTTGGCCGCCCCCGCAACCTCGGTGCAATTCAAGCCCGACGCCCCGGAACCGCGCGTGGACGATCTCCCGCCCGGCTACCGCTGGTTCGAGTTGTATCCCGACGGCGCAATCAAAACCGGCGTGGAGCGGGTCGCATCGCCGGTTCGCGCGAACGGTCTGACGCGGCGGGTTCCGGCCTAACCGTCATCCCGGTATAATCGCCGCCATGAATATCAAAGACGATCTGGTTCGACACTATCACTGGCTGCGCCAGTACGGCCTCAACGACTCGCACAGCGGCAACGCCTCGGTGCGGGACGGCGACACCTTCTGGATCACGCCCACCGGCTGCTGCGCCGATACCCTCAGCAGCGGCGATCTGGTCGAGTGCCGCCTCGACGGCGTCATCGGCAAGGGCGCCTCGATGGACGCCCGTTTGCATCTGGCGGTTTATCAAGCCAATCCCGAGGCTCGCGCCCTGCTGCACAGCCACGGCCCCTATTCCGTGGCGATGACCATGGACAACGAGGAATTTTTCCCTGCCGATTTCGAGGGGCAGTTGTACTTCAGCCGGGTGCCGGTCCTGACCATCCCCTACGATCAGTACGAAGCCCGCTCGCCGCGCATGGTCGGCGAAACTTTGGCGGACTATCCCATCGCCGTGGTGCGCGGCCACGGCGTCTACGCCCGCGCCGACAGCCTCAATCTCGCTTACAAATGGACCTGCTCGCTGGAACTGTCGGCCAAGACCGCCTTCATCGCCCAGCAGGCGGGCAAGATCTGACGGCGATGCCGAAACCGCTCATCCCCAAAGGCGAGGCGTTGCGCCACGCCTTTCAGTGGCTCGCCGAACAGGGACATTGCACCCTTAAAACCGTCGAGCAGGCCAGTCTGCGATTCGATCTGACGCCGCGCGACGAGGAATTTCTGCTGCGACAGTTCGTCCACCACCGGGGCGCGGCCAGCGCCGCGCCGGACTCGTGGATTGACGCATAAATTCCGACAGGTAAGATCCTGGCTCCCACGCTCCAGCGCGGGAGCCCTGCCTCGTCCCGATGTGGCAGCCTTGCGGGCCGCTGGAGCGGTTCCGGACGCATTCCCACGCCGGAGCGTCGAACGAGAACCGATCGAAACTTTTGCGTCAGCCTACTCAGGGCGACAGCGGGTTGCCGGTTAGCCGCCGGGCGAAGTTGACCAGCATGGCGGCGGTCGCGCCCCAGATGAAACGGTCCTGATAGGGAATCACGTAATAGCGCCGCGGCTGGCCCTGGTAGACCACGCTGCGCTGCTCGTGATGGCGCGGCTCCAGAATGAATTCCAGCGGCACTTCGAACGCCTCGGCGACTTCAAAATCATCCAGCGTCAGCTCGAACGGTGGGGTCACGAAACCCACCACCGGCGTGACCAGAAACCCGGTAACGGTCTGGTATAGATCGAGAAAGCCGGCGATTTCCACCACGTGCCGGCGATGCAGGCCGATTTCCTCCTTCGCCTCGCGCAGCGCGGTTTCCACCGGACTGGCATCCTCTTCCTCGGCCCGGCCGCCGGGAAAGCTGATCTGGCCGGCATGATGCTCCAGATGGGCGGTGCGCTGGGTCAGTAGCACCGTGTAGCCCTCGGCCCGCTCGACCAGTGGCACCAGCACCGCCGCCGGCGTCAGGGTCCGCTCCTCGCGCTCCATCCCGGCCACCGCGTGATCGCCGGTAAGGATTTCTACCTGACGGGTGGAATGCAGGCAGCGGCGAATCCGGTCGCGCATCTCCGCGTGATTCACGCCGCCTCCCGTTCGCGCCCCTCGCCCGCTGGCGGGAGAGGGACGGGGGGTGAGGGACCGAACAGCCGCAGGTAATTGGCGGTGGTCACCGCCGCGATCCGCTCCAGCGTTTCGCCGCGCAACCGGGCGACGAACTCCGCCACCTGCCGCACCCAGGCCGGATGATTGGGCTTGCCCCGGTGCGGAACCGGCGCCAGATAGGGGGCGTCGGTTTCCACCAGAAGGCGCTCGGCGGGCACGCGCCGCGCCGCGTCCTGAATGGATTTGGCGTTTTTGAAGGTCACGATGCCGGAAAATGAGATGTGGAAATTCAGCTCCAGCGCCCGTTCCGCCATCGCCCAATCCTCGGTGAAGCAATGCAACACCCCGCCCACCTCGGCCGCGCCCTCCTCTGCCAAAATCCGCAAGGTATCCTCGCGGGCGTCGCGGGTGTGGACGATCAGCGGCTTGCCGAGTTCGCGGGCGGCGGCGATGTGGATGCGAAACCAGTCCCGCTGGCGGTCGGCGCGGTCGGCCCCGTGGTAGTAGTCCAACCCCGTCTCGCCGATGGCGACCACGCGCGGCTCGCGGCCCAGCGTCGCCAGTTCCGCCACGGTCGGCGCGCGGCCGCCATCCTCGCTCGGATGCACCCCCACCGACAGCGCGATTCGGGGATAAGGCTCGGTCATCCGGGCCAGGGCTGGCCAGCTTTCCAGATCCACCGCCACGCTCAACATTCGCGTAACGCCATTCGCCGCCGCAGTGTCCAGGACCCCCACCAGACTGCCGCCGAAGGGCGTCAGATCAATCCGGTCCAGATGACAATGGGAATCGACCAGCATCGTTCGCCCGCGCCTACATCGTGTTGGTCGGCTGTTCGGCGCGGACGTAACCGGCCAACTGCGCTTCGATTTTCTTCTGAAGGTTGGCGCCTTCCACGCCGCCAAACTGAATGCCGACGCCCATCTGCCGGCCGCCGGGCGTGGTTCGGTAATTGATCCAGACGACCTTGCCGGTGATGGCGAACCGTTCCGGGTCGTCCAAAATCGTCAGCAGCAGAAACACCTCATCGTCCAGTTCGAAGGTTTTTTCGGTCGGAATGAAGATGCCACCGCCCTTGACGAAAGGCATGTAGCTGGAATGCAGCATCGCCTTATCCTTGATGGCGAGGGAAATGACGCCTTGTCGTGGAACCGCCATGGTGTTCAACCTTTTAATAACGGATCAGGAATCAGATGAATGCGTCGCTGAGAAATGTTTCCAGCAGCAGGGGCGCGTTGACCTGAGTGGTCGCGCAGAGCGCGCGTAGCCGAACCGCCGCATCCAAGCGCTCGAACAGGGCGCGCGGCGTCCCCCGGTCAGCCCAGCGCCGCAACGCGGAACGCAGGTCGGGGTTGCTCAAGCGCGGGAGGTCGACACTCATCTTAAGCCGAATCAGATCGGTATGCCAACCGATGAGCCAGCGCAGATTCTCGGTCAAATCGCCCTGCGTCCAGCGTTCCGCCGCCCGAATCGGATCCATCCGCCCGGCCAGCACCTGTTCGTAGCATTCGAACAGTTCCCGGCGGCGGCGCCAACGTTCGCCATCGGCTTGGGTCAGCGCGGCGAGTGGAGAGCCGCCCGCGACATCCAGCAGCGTCGCCGGCTCCAACCCGCCCGCGATGCGGGCGGTCAGCCAGGGAACCGCAATCGCCGGCGATGGCAGACCGAAACCGATCTTCTGACAGCGGCTGCGCACCGTGGCCGGCAAACGCGCCGGCTGGGCGGTGACCAGCAGCAGCAAACCATTGCCCGGCGGTTCCTCCAGCGTCTTCAACAGGCTGTTGGCGGCATTAACGTTGAGTCGGTCGGCCGGCTCCAGCAACGCGATCTTGTAGCCGCCGTACTGAGCGGTGTAGCCAAGGAACGCGCAAAGATCGCGGATCTGCTCGATTTTGATGGCTTTGCTCTTCTTTTTCTTCGCACCGGTTCCTCCGGCATCCCCTTCGGGCTGGTCGCTTTCAATGCTCTTGTTGTCCTCTTCCGGTTGCACGACGCTGAAGTCGGGATGACTGCCGGCCCGGAACAGCCGGCAACTCCGGCACTGGCCGCAGGCCTCGCCCTCGACGGTGGGACGGTCGCACAGCAGCGCCCGCGCCAGCCGGCGGGCGAACGACCCCTTGCCCAAACCGGCGGGACCGGCCAGCAGCAGGGCGTGCGGCAGGCGACCGGCAGCTTGGCGCTGGCGCAATTGCCGCCAAAGGTCTTGATGCCAGGGCAGGCATTCGTCGTCCATCAGTAACATTCCAGCCACGCCGCGAGAATGGCCTCGACCTCGGCCCGCACCCTTTCGATCGGCCGGTCGGCGTCCACGATCCGGTAGCGATCGGGATTGCGCCGCGCCCGGTCGAGATAAGCAGCGCGCACTCGCTCGAAAAAGGCCATTTCCTCCCGCTCGAAGCGATCCGCCGCGCCGCGTTGTCCGGCCCGCTCCAGACCCACCGCGACCGGCAAATCAAACACCAGAGTCAAATCGGGTCGAAGTCCGCCCTGCACCCAATCCTCCAGGATCGCGATCCGTCCGGGCGACAAACCCCGTCCGCCACCCTGATAGGCGTAGGTGGCGTCGGTAAAGCGGTCGCATAATACCCATCGACCGGCGGCCAGCGCCGGCCGGATCACCCGCGCCAGATGCTCGGCGCGGGCGGCGAACATCAGCAGCGTCTCGGTGGCCAACGCCATGCTGTCGTGGCGATGTCCGAGCAGCAGGGCGCGAATCTCCTCTCCCAGCGGAGTGCCTCCCGGCTCGCGGGTCAGCGTCATCCGGCAACCCGCCTGTTCCAGATACTCGCGCATGAACTCAAGCTGGGTGGTCTTGCCGGCGCCCTCGCCGCCCTCGACGGTGATGAAACAGCCCGACGCCATGCTATTCCTTCTTGCGCTGCTGATACTGCCTGACCGCCCGGTTGTGTTCGGCGAGCGTCCGGGAAAAGACATGGCCGCCCTGGCCGGTCGCCACGAAATACAGTGCGTCGCCGGGGGCTGGATTGACGGCGGCGGCCAACGCGCCCGCGCTGGGCAGAGCAATCGGCGTCGGCGGCAGACCCTTGCGAATATAGGTGTTATAGGGATGATCGTGGCTGAGATCGGCGCGGCGCAGGTTGCCATCGAACGTCTCGCCCAAGCCATAGATCACGGTCGGATCGGTCTGCAACAGCATCCCTCGCTGCAGACGGCGCGCGAACACGCCGGCGACTTCGGGCCGTTCCGCCGGCGTTGCCGTCTCCTTCTCCACGATCGAGGCCAGAATCAGCGCCTGGTAGGGAGCGGTCAGCGGTAAATCCGGGGCGCGACGGCCCCAAGCCTCGCGCAACTGGCGATCCATTGCCGCCAGCGCCCGCCGCAGGAACGCTTCATCGGTAAAGCCGGCGGGGAAATGGTAGGTGTCTGGCAGAAACCAGCCTTCGGGAGGCTCGCCCGGTCGGTCCAGCCGCGCCATGATCTCGGCGTCGTTCGCGTCCCGCAAGGTCTGCCTGAGCTTGGGATGCTCGGCCAGCGCCCGCCGCAACTGCCGGAAGGTCCAACCTTCGACCACGGTCAGCGAGTGCTGGATGACCCGTCCGGCCACGATCTGGTCGAGCAAGCCGCGCGGCGTGACACCGGGCGCGAGGGCGTATTCGCCGGCCTTGAGCCGGGACGCCAGTCGGTTCAGCCGGGCATGGGCTTCCAGGTACGGCCCCGACCGCAACAGGCCCGGCTGCCGCCGCAGTTCCCGGGCGAGGTCGGCCATGCCCATGCCGGGTTTCAACTCCAGTGTCAGGCCGCCGGTCGGCACTCCGAGGGGGGTGTCGAGGAATGCATGGTAATCGGCGTAAACAATATACAGCGCCGGCCCCAGGATCAGCGTCAGCGCCGTCAAGGCCAGCGGCAGGCGTTTGCGCCACACGAAGGGGGTGCTTCAATCCAGGGCGCGGAAAATCACCGAGCCGTTGGTGCCGCCGAAGCCGAAGGAATTCGACAGCGCGACCTTGATGCGCCGCTCCTGGGCGGCGTGCGGCACGTAGTTCAGATCGCACTCCGGTTCGGGATGATCCAGATTGATGGTGGGCGGCGCGACCTGATCGCGGATCGCCAGCACCGAGAAAATCGCCTCGACCCCGCCCGCCGCGCCCAGCAGATGGCCGGTCATGGATTTGGTCGAACTCATCGCCAGCCGATAGGCATGATCGCCGAACACGGCCTTGGCTGCATCGCTCTCGATTTTGTCGCCCGCCGGCGTAGACGTGCCGTGGGCGTTGATGTAATCCACCGCCTCGGGCCCGATGGCTGCGTCGCGCAGGGCATTGATCATCGCTCGACGGGCGCCGTCGCCATCCGGCGAGGGCAGGGTCATGTGATAGGCGTCGCCGCTCATGCCGAAACCGATCAGTTCGGCGTAAATCCGCGCGCCGCGCCGCCGGGCGTGCTCGTACTCTTCCAGCACTACCACTCCGGCGCCGTCGCTGAGCACGAAGCCGTCGCGGTCCTGGTCCCACGGCCGGCTGGCTTTCTCCGGCTCGTCGTTGCGGGTGGACAGCGCCCGCGCCGCCGCGAAGCCGCACAACCCGGTGGGCGTGGTGGCCATTTCCGCGCCGCCGGCGATCATCACGTCGGCGTCGCCATAGACGATCAGTCGGCCCGCCAGGCCGATGCTGTGGGTACCGGTGGTGCAGGCGGTGACCACCGCCAGGTTCGGCCCCTTGATGCCGTACAGCACCGACAGGTTGCCCGAAACCATGTTGATGATGCTGCGCGGCACGAAGAACGGCGTCAGTCTGCGCGGCCCGCCCTTGAGAAACGCCGCATGGCCTTCCTCGATGCCCGGCAAGCCGCCGATGCCGGAACCGATATAGGTTCCAATCCGCTCGGCGTTCGCCTCGGTGACTTCCAGTCCCGCGTCCCGAATCGCCTGCGCCGCCGCGCCGATGCCGTAATGGATGAAGGTATCCATCTTCTTGGCTTCCTTGGGATTCAGGTACTGTTCGACCTGAAAATCCTTCACTGCACCGCCGATCCGCACCGGAAAACCGCTGACGTCGAAGGCGGTGACCGGCCCGATCCCGCTGCGGCCCGCCAGGATATGGGTCCAGGCGGTCTCCACGGCGCTGCCGACCGGGGACACGATGCCCATGCCCGTCACTACCACTCGCCGCTTGGTCACGGAACACCCCTCACTGTACCAGGCTGACAAAAGAAGGCCGCGACTACTGGCAGACAGTCGCGGCGGGTTCGGAATCGCGCGGGACGGACACCTTCAACCGAGATGCGCCGCGATGTAATCGATCGCCTGCTGCACTGTGGTGATCTTCTCGGCGTCCTCGTCGGGAATTTCCAGCTCGAATTCCTCTTCCAGGGCCATCACCAGTTCGACGGTATCCAGCGAGTCGGCGCCCAGGTCCTCGACAAACGAGGCCTCGTTGGTCACCTGCTCCTCCTTCACCCCCAACTGTTCGATGATGATCTTCCTGACGCGGGCTTCAATGTTGCTGATATCGGTCATGTGGTTTGCTTCCTCGTGGTTTATTTCAATCCGCGCCCACCGTGCAAGGCGGGCGAAATCCGGTGACGGCGCCATGCCTCCGGTGTGGTTTCCGACCCCGCGCCGACCACCGGCATAACCAGCGCGGTTTTCTCCAAAGCCAGCCTCTGGCCGGCGCTCAGGCCATGTGCATCCCACCGTTGACGTGCAGGGTTTCGCCGGTGATGTAGGCCGCTTCCGGCGAGGCCAGAAACGCCACGGCGGCGGCGACATCCTGCGGTTCGCCCGGCCGTTGCAGCGGAATCGTCTCGATCACCGCCCGACGCTGCGCGTCCGGCAACGCCCGGGTCATGTCGGTGTCGATCAGCCCCGGGGCCACCGCGTTGACGGTAATATTCCGCGAGCCGACCTCGCGCGCCAGCGACTTGGTGAAGCCGATGACGCCCGCCTTGGCCGCCGCGTAGTTGGCCTGCCCGGCGCTGCCGGTGACGCCGACCACCGACGTGATGTTAATGATGCGCCCACGCTGGGCTTTCATCATCCCCCGCAGCACCGCCTTGCTCAGCCGGTAGACCGAGGACAAGTCGGTGTCGAGAATCGCCGTCCACTCCTCTTCCTTCATCCGCAACAAGAGATTATCGCGGGTGACGCCGGCGTTGTTGACCAGGATGCCCGGCGGGCCGAATTCCTGGATCACTGTTTTCAGCGTGGCGTCCACCGAGGCGGGATCGGTCACGTCCAACCGCAGGCCGCGCCCCTTGAATTCGCGCTCGCGCAAATCCCGGGTGATCGCTTCCGCGCCGGCCTCGGTGGTCGCGGTGCCGATCACGGTCGCGCCCCGCCGGCCCAGTTCGCGGGCGATGGCCTGGCCGATGCCGCGACTGGCCCCCGTGACCAAGGCGATTTCGCCGTCCAGCGTCGTCATCGTGAATGCTCCTTCGCGCTCAATAGTTCAACAACACCGCACCCCAGGTGAAGCCGCCGCCAAAACCCTCCAGCAACAGTGTATCACCGCGCTGGATGCGGCCGTCGCGCACCGCCACGTCCAGGGCCAGCGGCACCGAGGCCGCCGAAGTGTTGCCGTGAGTCCGCACGCAGTCCACCATCCGTTCTTCCGGCAAGCCGAGCCGCTTGGCGGTGGCGGCCAGAATCCGCCGGTTGGCCTGGTGCGGGATCAGCCAGTCCACATCGGCGACCGTCAGGTTGTTGGCGGTCAAAATCTGCTCGGCGATGTCCTTGAGCGTGGTCACCGCGACCTTGAACACCTCGCTGCCGCGCATTTCCACGAAGGCGGCGTTCTGGCGGGTCTGGTCGTACCCGCTGGACACGCCCGCCGGCACCCACAGCAGTTCCTTGTAGCGGCCATCGGCGCCCAGCCGACTGTCGATGATACCGGGTTCGTCCGCTGCTTCCAGCACCACCGCGCCGGCGCCGTCGCCGAACAGGATGCAGGTGCCGCGATCCGTCCAGTCGATGATGCGGGTGAAGGTGTCCGCTCCCACCACCAGCGCCCGTCGCGCCGCGCCGGTGCGGATGAAGCGGTGGGCAATGTCCAAAGCGTAGACAAAACCGGTGCATACCGCCTGCACGTCGAACGCGGGGCCGCCATAACAGCCCAGCCGGTGCTGCAACTGGGTGGCGACGCTGGGAAAGACGTGATCGGGCGTGGTGGTTCCCAAAATGATCAGGTCGATGTCGCCCGGTTCGATGCCGGCTGCCGCCAGCGCCCGGCGGGACGCCTGTTCGGCCAGATCGCAGGTGGTCTCCGCCGGCGCGGCGACGTGGCGCTCCTCGACCCCGGTACGGGCGACGATCCACTCCGCCGTGGTCTCGATCATTTGCTCGAGATCGACGTTGGTCAGCACTTTTTCGGGCAGATAGCTGCCGGTTCCAATGATTCGGGCGTAATTCAAAGCGCTTGTCTCTCGGCGTGAAGGGCGGCCAGATGAGCATGGATGCGCCGGGGCACCGCCTGCTCGACTTCCAGCATCGCGACCTGGATGGCGTTGGCAAAGGCCAGGGCGTCGGCGCCGCCATGGCTCTTGATCACGATGCCCTGCAGGCCCAGCAAGCTGGCGCCGTTGTAACGGCGGGGATCGATCCGGCGGCTGAAGGCGCGCAGCACCGGCAGAGCGATCAGTCCGGCCAGGCGGGTCAGCAGGTTCCGCCTGAAAGCCTGGGTCATGAAGTGGCGGATGAGCTTGGCCACGCCCTCGCTGCTTTTGAGCGCGATGTTGCCGACGAAGCCATCGCAGACCACCACGTCCACCTCGTCCAGATAAATGCCGTCGCCTTCCACGAACCCGATGTAGTTCAGATCGCTGGATGCCAACAATCGGGCGGCGTCCTTGACCTGCTCATTGCCCTTGATATCTTCTTCGCCGATATTGAGCAAGCCCACTCGGGGTCGCTGAATGCCGTTAACCTCGGCCAGCACCGAGCCCATCACCGCGAATTGCAGCAGGTGTTCGGCCTTGCTGTCCACGTTGGCGCCCAGATCCAGCACCCGGGTGTGGCCTCGGACGGTCGGCAGGGTGGTGCAGATGGCGGGGCGGTCGATGCCGGGCAAAGTCTTGAGCACGAAGCGGGCGGTCGCCATCAGCGCGCCGGTGTTGCCGGCGCTGACGCAGGCGTCGGCCTCGCCCTGCTTGACCAGGTTGATCGCCACCCGCATCGAGGAATCCTTCTTGACGCGCAAGGCTTGCGCGGGCGATTCGTCCATGTTGACCAGTTGCGAGGCGTGGCGAACGATAATGCCGGGATGGCCCCTGGCCTCAAGCCGAGCCAGCCGGGCCGACAGGATGTCCTCCTGACCCACCAGAATCAGGCGCATCGCGCTACTGGCGGTTTTCAGTACGCGGAGAGCGGCCGGCACGACCACATCGGGACCGACATCTCCGCCCATGCCATCCAGGGCGATGGTGAGCGGCCGGGTCATGTGGGCGAAAGCAGCGTCATGGCGGGGTCGGGAGGATGGGCGGACCGGAACGCGACGTGTGGCGGTTAATCTTCGCTCTCGTCAACCACCGGCTTGGTGATGACTTGGCGGCCCCGATAGTAGCCATTCGGGGTGACGTGGTGGCGGCGGTGCAGTTCGCCGGAGGTGCGATCCGTCGACAGCGTGGGCGCGGTCAAAGCGTCGTGGGCGCGGCGCATGCCACGCTTGGAGGGACTCTTGCGGCTTTTTTGTACAGCCATGCTCAATGACTCCTTCGAGAATCTCGTAACAGGGACGCCAGCGTCGCAAAGGGTTGGTCATGCTCCACCCTATCCGGCGTCCGATAACCGTTGGCTTCGCAGTCGCGCGCATCGTCGTGCCGGGGAATCTGCGGCAAGGCCAGCAACAATTCGTCTTCCACCAGATCGGCGACCCGGATGGCGCCCTCGGGAACCAACAGCGGTTCGTATTCCTCGGGCAGCCGGCCGGCTTCAGCCTCGCCGTGAACCAAACCCAGGCTAACCGTCACGTCCAGCGCTAACCGCAGCCGCCCCAGGCAACGCTGGCAAACCAGTTCAACCCCGGTTCGCAAGGCGCCCCCGATGAACCGGACGCCCCGCGGGTCGATGCCCGCCACCAGCGCCACGCTCACCACGCCATCGGTCCGATTCAATTCAGCGATCAGGCGCGGCAACGCCGCCAGCGCCAACGAGCCCTCCAGCCGCCCGCTCTCGGCGGCCAGACGCCAAGGATCGATCTTGCTGGGGAGCGACGGGGTCTGCATAAGACGCGGAATGATATAGACGCGCCGGATTTCTGTCAAAATAAAGCCGAATTTCGCACAATTACCGTAACTTCCAGCGATTCGCCGAGTGCCTGCCATGCCCGAAACCCTCCCCGATGGCCGCCGCCTGATTCTGGCTTCCACCTCGCCGTTTCGCCGCGAACTGCTGGCGCGGCTGGGACTTCCCTTCTCCACGCAAGCGCCTGATGCCGACGAATCCCGCCAGTCCGGCGAGGACGCGCCGGCGCTGGTCGCACGGCTGGCGGAACTCAAGGCCCGGGCGGTCGCCCGCCACGAACCGGCGGCGCTGATCATCGGCTCGGATCAGGCGGCGGCGCTGGATGGCGCGATCATCGGCAAGCCCGGCGATCACGAGAGGGCGACGATGCAATTGCGGCGCGCTTCGGGCCGGACCGTGATCTTTTATACCGGCCTGTGCCTGCTCGACAGCGCCAGCGGCCAATGCCAGGTGACGGTGGAACCGTTTCGGGTAGTATTTCGACCGCTGACGGTGGAAATGATCGACCGCTATCTGCGGCGGGAGCAGCCTTATCAATGCGCGGGCGGTTTCAAATCCGAGGAACTGGGCATCGCACTGTTCGAACGGCTGGAGGGCGATGACCCCACCAGTCTGATCGGCCTGCCATTGATCCGGTTGACCCGGATGTTGGAGGCGGCGGGAGTGGCGGTGTTGTGACGGGCGGCGCTCGTCAATCATCCACGGAAGACGCCGGAAGGCCCGGATGCGGAACGAGCCTTTCCGCGCCTTTCGTGGACCTTGCATTACACTTCGATCCAGCGGCGCCGCCAATAACGCCTATCCTTTCCAGGTATTCCATCCAGCGGGGGAAATCAGACCATGACCAACCTTCAGCCAAAAAGCATCGGCGTCCTGACCAGCGGCGGCGATGCCCAGGGCATGAACGCCGCCGTGCGCGCCGTCGTCCGCGCCGCCATTCATCAGGGCGCCACCGCCCACGCCATCTACGAAGGCTACCAGGGCATGGTGGACGGCGGCCACCGCATTCGCCAGTTGTCGTGGGACGATGTCGGCAGCATCCTGCATCGGGGCGGCACTATCATCGGCACCGCCCGTTGCGCCCGGTTCCGCGAGCGGGAAGGTCGCCTGCGCGCCGCCCGCAATCTGCTGGAGCACGGCATCGACCGACTGGTGATCATCGGCGGCGACGGCAGTCTGACCGGCGCCGATACCTTCCGCCGGGAATGGCCGGAACTGGTGGCGGAACTGCACCAGAATGGCGAGATCGACGAGCAGACCGCCCAACGGCACCCGGCGCTGATGATCGCCGGTCTGGTTGGCTCCATCGACAACGACATGGTCGGCACCGACATGACCATCGGCGCCGACTCCGCCCTGCACCGCATCGTCGAAGCCATCGACGCCATCACCAGCACCGCCGCCAGCCACCAGCGCAGCTTCGTGGTCGAAGTGATGGGCCGGCACTGCGGCTACCTGGCGCTGATGAGCGCCATCGCCGGCGGAACCGACTACGTGCTGATTCCGGAAAACCCGCCGTCCGACGGCTGGGAAGAACGGATGTGCGAGTTGTTGCGTAACGGGCGAGCCGCCGGTCGCCGCGACAGTATCGTGGTGGTCGCCGAAGGCGCTCGAGACCGCGCCGGAAATCCCATCAGTTGCGACTACGTGCGCCAGGTGCTGGAGGAACGGCTCGGCGAGGACACCCGCGCGACCATTCTCGGTCACGTACAACGCGGCGGAACCCCCAGCGCTTTCGACCGCTGGATGAGCACGCTGCTGGGCTACGTCGCCGTCGAGGAGGTGCTCGCGGCGACGCCGGCCAGCGAGCCGCAATTGATCGGCATCCGCTATAACCGCATCCAACGCGCCCCGCTGATGCAGTGCGTCGAGCAAACCCGCGCCGTCGCCCGCATGATCGCCGAGCGCGACTACGCCGGGGCGATGGCGCTGCGGGGCGGCAGCTTCACCGAGATGTTCCAGGTGTTCAAGCGGATGGCCGAAGCGCTGCCCAGCGTCGCGCCGCCCGTCCGCCCCCGCCGCCTGGCGATCATTCACGCGGGCGGCCTGGCGCCGGGAATGAATGCCGCCGCCCGCGCCGCCGTGCGCCTCGGACTGGACCGCGGCCACACCCTGCTGGGGGTGCGCGGCAGTTTCCAGGGATTGATCGATGGCCGGATCGAGGAACTCACCTGGGGCGATGTCGAGGGCTGGACCGGTCTGGGTGGCGCTGAACTGGGCACCAGCCGGCAGATCCCCACGGTCGAGCAGCTTTATGCCGTGGGTCGGGCGCTGGAAAATCACCGTATCGACGGCCTGCTGATCATCGGCGGCTGGATGGCCTACCGGGCGGCTCACTACCTGCTCAGCGAGCGCGACCGCTATCCAGCGTTCAAGATCCCCATCATTTGCCTGCCGGCGACCATCGACAACAACGTGCCTGGCTCGGAACTGAGCATCGGCGCCGACACCGCGCTCAACGTAAGCGTCGAGGCGCTCGACCGCGTCAAGCAGTCGGCCATGGCGGCGCGGCGCTGCTTCGTGGTCGAAACCATGGGTCGCTATTGCGGTTACCTGGCGCTGATGAGCGGCCTGGCCGGCGGCGCCGAGCGGGTCTACCTGCACGAGGAGGGCGTCACCCTCAAGGATCTGCAAGCCGACGTGGAACACATGGTTGAGAGCTTCCGCGGCGGCCGGCGGCTCTATCTGACGATCCGCGGCGAATACGCCAACCCGCGCTACACCACCGACTTCATGTGCGCGCTGTTCGAGGAGGAAGGCCGCGACCTGTTCGACGTACGTCGCGCCGTGCTGGGCCACATCCAGCAGGGCGGCAATCCTTCGCCCTACGACCGCATCCTGGCGACCCGACTGGCCACGCACTGCATCGATTTTCTGACCCGGGAACTGGAGCGCGGCACGGCGGAGGGCGCGTTCATCGGCCTTGTCGAGGGCAAGGTCACCGTCGTTCCGCTCAAACAGATGCCGGACATGGTCGATTGGACCTTCCGGCGACCCAGGGAACAATGGTGGCTGGCGCTGCGCCCAGTCGTGCGGACCATGGCCCAGCCACCGACGCCCGCGGACACCAGCGGCTCGGTTTGAGCGGCGAGGCCGAATTCCAGTCCAGGATGACTGGCGATCGACCCACGCTGGAGACAGCCCTTTCTTGAAACCCCTCCATGGTGGAAATATAATGATAAAATTCGATTACTAAATGTCGAGAAATGACCGATGACCCAAGCACGAACCGACTACGACAAACGCGACTACCCGAGACTTCCCAAGGAAGTTTCCGTGACGCTCGCCAAACTCGAGTATCCTTTTTCGACGGAGGCGGAAGAATCCGGCACTTTGAAAAATATAGCGAAAGGTGGAATTGGCCTCGTCGTTGCCCATGCTTATGAAACTGGATCACGGCTGAGCCTGAAAATAAACCTGAAAGGTTGGCGACGTTATATGAAGAACGTCGCCTCCATCGTGGATGACTCGGCGGGAACCGTCGCAACCACTCCCCTGACTGCGATTGCCGAAGTCGTTTGGATGAATCCGTTACCCGATGGCAACGCCTATGAAATCGGCGTGAAATTTCTGGACATCTACGAGGATGAATACAACGCCCTCAAAAAGTATCTGGAAAATCTGGCGGACTATCTGGCAAAGTAACCGGAGTTATTTCAACCCGGACGGTCGGAGTATGCTCTCGACATCGGTCACTTGATCCAAATTCGCCGATTTCGCAAACTGATCCTCCACCAACCCGGCAATATCGCTGCCGGTCAGCAGATGAAAACGCACCATCAGATCAGCCATCTGCTGCATCTCTTCCTGCTTGGGTAAAAATCGATCGTAGCGAATCCGATTAGGGGGCGTCGAGAGGGCATATTCAACCAATTCAGCGGGCTGATTCCAATATTGCGCGGCGATTTTAGCAGCCGCCTGGGGGTTCCGCGCCGCCCAAACCCCAGAGCGAGCGGCGCCTTCCACCATCTGCTCGACAACCGCTGGCTCTTCCTGAATCAGTTTTTGTTTGACCACGGTCAGATTGCAAATAAAATTTGGCCACACCGTCTCGACATAATAAACTAGGCTGGCGTCGCCACTCTTCAGGGTCTTGGCCGCGAAAGGTTCACCCACAAAATAGGCATCGAGGGAACCAGCGGTCAGGGACGACGCCATATCGGGCGGATTCATTTCCACCACCTTGATTTTATCAGTCAGCCCCTGTTCTTCCATCAGGCGACGAATACTCAGGTTGTGCCCCGAATAGCGCATTGGCACCGCAACCGTTTTGCCGACCAGATCGGCCAGCGTAGTGACGCGCAAATCTTTCCTGGCGACCAGCGTGCTTTCGTGGCGGTTGCCAATATAAACCACCTTGACATCTTCTCCCTGTTGTCTGAGCACGATCGCCAGAGGAGCGATCATGAAGGCGGCTTCGATCAGGTCGTTGCGCAGCGCTTCCCCCAATTCCGCGAAAGAGGAAAACTTGAGCGCCTGAAATCGCACATCCCCCTGGTCCCGGCTGGCATAATCCAACAACGGCGCCGCCAAATTGGTGATCACCGGCATGTAGCCCACCCGCACGACCTTTTTGCCGCCGCGCTCGACATTCAACCCATAGTGCAACGCCGAAATCAGGCACAACCAACCGGCGGCGACCAGAACGATGCGCCAAACCAGCGATAACCGCCAGCGGCTGATCCACTCATACGGCATAGCTCACTCCAAGCATCAGGAACAATTCATCCCGTAGGTCGCCCAAGGCGACATTCTTCTTGGGGTCGCGTGGGTGTGGAAAATCGAGTTGGCGATTCGATTTGACCTGGGCGGGTCTGCCGCCCATGACCACGATCCGATCTCCCATCAACAGAGCGTCATCGATATCATGGGTGACCACCAAGGTGGTCTTGCGCAAAAATTCGTGCATGTTGACGATTTCCTCGCGAATCTTCATGTGGCTCAGGAAATCGAGGCCGTTAAAAGGCTCGTCCATGATCAGCACATCCGGGTTGGCGGCCAGCGCCCTTGCCAGTTCCGCGCGGCGTTTCATCCCTCCCGATAACTGGTAGGGATAATGCTGCTCGAAATCGGTCAGATCGACCATGTCAATGTTTTCCTGGATTTTTTCCCGCCTAGTTTGCGCATCCTTCACGTTGCGCACGCCCAGCTCGACATTTTGCCAGACCGTCATCCAGGGCAGCAGGCCGCTGTGCTGAAAAACAAAGATATGATTCGGGCTGGGGCCGACCACCCTTTCGCCATCAATCGTTACCTCGCCCGAGGCGGCCGTATCGAAACCTGCGATAAGGCGCAGCAGGGTCGATTTCCCGCAGCCGGAAGGTCCCAGCAGACACACCATCTCGCCTTCGAGAAATTCGAGATTGATGTGATCCAGAATCCGCATCATTTCGCCGGGCTCATACGGATCGCGTGGCCCGCGCCGCTCGAGCCGCCGGTTCTTATACGACTTGCATATATCTTGAATCAGGATATGCCCCACGGCCCTGCCCGTTACCCTTGGTAAGCTTTTTGGAAAAGCCGAATCAATCCAGGCGGTGCTGGATCCACGGCGACTGTCTACATCAGTAAGTTCTCTGCAACGAGGGATGCAGGTACGCCAACCGCCGCATCAGATCGTCGAGCACGATTCCAATCAACCCGATCATCATCATGCCCACCATCACATAATCCATCCGCAGGGCGTTTCTGGAATCCAGGATCAGATACCCCAGGCCGGAGCGAACCGCGAGCATCTCCGCAGCCACGACGACCAGCCAGCCGATCCCCACCGTAAGGCGCAAGGCGGTCAATACGTTCAGCATGATGGCGGGAATGATGATCTTGACGATGGTTTCCCAGCGGGTGAATTTAAAATTGGCGGCGACCTGGAAGTAAACCGGATTGATGGCGCGGGCCGCTATCGCCGTGGCGACCACGAGAGGGAAAAAGCAAGCCAGAAAAATCAGAAAAACGGCGGGTTTATCTCCTATCCCAAACCACAGCACCGCCAATGGAATCCACGCCAGCGGCGATATGGGACGCAAAAACTGAATGACCGGATTCAGCATCAGATTGAACGTCTCCATCCGCCCCAGCAAGATGCCCAGCGGTATGGCGAAAATAACCGCCAGATAGAATCCCGCCGTCACCCGAAACAGGCTGGCCACCGAATGCCGCCAAAGCATGCCGTTGACGATCAGCTCGCCCATGCCGCGCATCACTTTCGATGGGCTTGGAAAAACCTGCGCGCTCCAACCACTATGGCGAGCCGTCAACTCCCAAAGCAGGAGGATCGCCGCAAGCGAGACCAAAGGCAGCACGATACGCCGTTTCCCACGATACCACCCCACCAGTTCCGACGCGCGTTCCATCATCGCGTACCGGCGATGAACAGCGGGTCTGTTCATACGGGCGCCCCTCGGGTTTCACATCTCGACATGGATGGCGTTTTCCATCAACGCCGCAATCGTGGCGGGAAGTTCGTTTTCGTTCACCACCAGATCCACGACGCCCCGCTCGATGGCGCATTGGATCAGATTGGGATAGACGCAGGTCTCTACTTCCTGAGCGATGGTGACGCCGGATTTTTTCTTGATTCCGGCAAATCCCTCGGTGCCATCATCTCCGATTCCCGTCAGCAACAACCCGATGGCGTGATGCTCGAAGATCTCGGCGGCCGATGCAAACAGCGCATCCAACGGCTTGTCCGAGGCTGCATCGACCCGCAAACAGATTTCCCGGTTGGAGTTTACTCGAAAGGTAATCGTATTTTCGTAGGAGCTGATATAGCAAACGCCTTGTTCCAAAATTGCCCCGTCGCGCGCTGCTTCCACTTTCCAGGGGACATATTCATCGAACTTTTTGACGAAAGCCGGCAGGATTTTCGGGGAAATCTCCTGAACGATGACTGCCGCGGCGGGCAATTTTGGCGACAGGCTGGAAAACAGGCGCAAGGAGGTATTCGGCCCGCCCAGCGTGGTGCCTATCGCCAGAAGATAATCCAGCGACTGAAATCCATAGCGCTCGGTCAACCGCTCTCGATGATCCCAGCGGCTCAGCCTGACCCGGCGAATGTTTTGCAGATTCACCACCGCCGCCAGCTTGACGCGATCGATGAGTTGTTGTTTGGCGCGATGGATGTCGTGGGAAATGGCGCCGGACGGTTTGGGCAGGAAATCCACCACGCCCAACCGCAACGCCTCAAAGGTAATGCTGCCATCGCTGAACAGGGAACTCAGGACGACGACCGGAACCGGCGCCTCGATCATGATATGACGGATGGTCGTCACGCCATCCATCACCGGCATATCCATATCCAGCGTGATGACATCGGGGCGCAACGCTTTTATTTTTTCCAAGCCCTCCAAACCGTTCCTGGCGTTGCCGACGATTTTGATGCCTGGATCGGATTCCAGCAGTTCGCTGACGGCCTTGACCATGAAAGCGGCATCGTCCACGACCAGGACTTTTATTTTTTCCACCATATTGGAACTCTCCACCGGTTGAAAGCGAAGCAGGCCAAGCGCGAACGCGGCATCGTCCAACGAGAGGGTTGGATTTCGCCGGCCTAATTCAGCTTGCCTGTCGCCGGATAGCCGGTTTTGTCGTTGACCGCTTTCCGTCTTCCGAGACTCAATTCCTGATAGCGGGTAACCTGCCGGTTCATGGCAATATTCGCCAACTCGTACACGTCCAGAATCAGGGAAACCCGACCATCGCCGATAATCGTAGCGCCGGATAAACCGCTTTTTTCCTGCAAATAATCCACCAGTGGCTTGATCACCACCTCTTCCTGTCCCAGCAACTCGTCCACCACCAGTCCGATTTTCCGTAGCCCGGAATTGACGATCACCACGAAAAACTTGTCGGTCCCTTGCTGGCTTGAGGGGATATCAAACAGGACGGACAGACGGAATATCGGCGTGGTCTTGCCGCGAAGATGAATCACCTCGGTACCCTCGACCGTCGTGATGTCCTTGGCGAAAATCCGCAGCGTTTCCTCCACGTTGGCCAGCGGAACGGTAAACAGGTTATCGCCGACCCGCACCATCAGCGCCGAGATGATCGCCAGGGTCAGCGGAATTTTCAGCCGGATTCGCGTTTGGAGACCGACGGTGGATTCAACGTCGATCGTACCGTTCAGCTTCTCGATATTCTTCTTCACCACATCCATGCCGACGCCGCGGCCGGAGGTGTTGGTCACCTCCGCCGCCGTGGAAAAGCCTGGCATCATGATCAACCGAAGCAGCTCCCGGCCCGACATCCGTTCCAATTCCTCCCTGGAAAACAAGCCTTTTTCCAGAGCTTTGGATTTGATCAGTTCAGGATTCATGCCCCGACCATCATCGGTAATCTCGATGACGATATGGTTGCTCTCGTGGTAGGCCTCCAAAAGCAACGTGCCCGTCGAGGGTTTGTCCAGGCGTTTGCGCTCCGCCACGGTCTCGAAACCGTGATCGACCGCATTGCGGATCAGGTGAATCAGCGGATCGGAAATCTCTTCGATAATCATCCGATCCAGTTCCGTTTCCTCGCCCCGGATTTCCAGTTGCACCTGTTTGGTGGTGCCGCGAGTGAGATCGTGGATCAGGCGGGGATAGCGATTGAAAAGCTGGGCGATGGGCAGCATCCGTACTTTCATCACCCCTTCCTGAAGCTCGTTGGAGGTCCGACTCAGGGAAACGATGGCCTCGCCCAGTCGGTAAGTGAAGGCCCTGAGCAGCTTCATCTCCTTCGGGTCAAGGCCGGCATTGACTTTCAGATGCTGCTGGAGATTTCTCATCTCGTTAAATAACTGGAAGAAATAGGAGCGATCGACGATCAACTCCCCCACCTGATTCATCAGGACGTCGATCTTGTGCGCATCCACCCGCACGCTTTTCTTCACGACCCGCTCGCCGGCGTCCTGGGATGGTTCCGTTTTCTGGTGGTCGCTCTCGCTTTCCCAAACCGGCCCTGCGGCCGGGGCGGGCTCATCTCGCTGCTCGGCGCGCGCCGGCGCCGTCCGGGTTACGACCGCTTTCGCCAGGGAAGCCGGCGCTTCGCTCGATGGCGCCGGCGGCGCCTCGTCTTCCAGCCGATCTTCCGCCAAAGGTTCCTCGGCGATTTCCGGCGCGGTCGCCCTGGCGACTGGTCGCGCCATCGGCGGCTCGCCCCCTTGCAGCAAGCGGTCGCCGTGTTGCGGGAAGAACTTGATCACCCTCCCAATGTAGGTCTCCATGAAGCCGGTGGAAACCTCCTGCCCCAGCGCCGCCGCCTGCTGGGCCGCGAGGATTTCGTCGCACCACTGTTCGTACAGCAGCGCCAGCGCCCGGTAACCCATGTAATTAGCGGAGGAGCCGAGACTGTTGATGCTGTCGAGACACTGCTCCAGCACCTCGAACTTATCGGGCGCGGCGGACAATTGGCCGGTTTGCGCGCTGATAAAGGCCAGTTTTTCCTGCAATTGCTGGATGAAGATGGCAAACAGCTCCTTGTCGTATTCTTCCTCGTAGGTTTCCATTTCCTGCACGGGCGGAACTGCGGGCGGCGGTTCCGGCGGCGCTGCGGCGGCGCTGGCTTCCGCTTCCGCCGTTGGCGCGGCTTCCTCGTCCTCCCGCCCCTCGATGATCCGTTCGAGCCGGGCGATCAGATCGTCGACCGGGGTTTCCTCGGTCTGGGAACGCGCCAGATCAGCCACCAGCATGGCGACGCGATCGCGGGCGAGGATCAGGATTTCCACGATACCCGGACTCGAAGGCTTCTTCCCCTGGCGGAGCAAATCGAGCAGGTCTTCCAGTTTGTGGGAAAGCGCGGCAATCCGGACCAAGCCCATGAATTGCGAGGCACCCTTGATGGTGTGAACCGGTCTGAAGATGGTATTGAGCAAATCCCGATTGGCCGGATCCCCCGCCAGTCGCAGCAGGGTCGCTTCCATTTCCTCAAGGTGCTCGCCAGCTTCGGCAACAAAATCATTAATCAGCGATGGATCAAGCTCGATCATGGGATGTTCTTCTGTCAAAAGCAGTGTTCAGATCGGAGTCGGACGACCCGACTAGCCCTCGGTTCCAGGTTTCTCGGTTTTTTCCAGGCTTTCGATCAACTTGAGAACTTCCTCCGATTTGTGCTTGTTGATGAAGCCGATGGCCCGCAGTCGCTCGACATCGCCGCGGTATTTCTCTTCATCCAGATTGGAGAGAAACAAGATCCGGGCGGCGCTGTCGTAGCGCAGGATTTCCCGGGCGGCGCTCAGACCGTCCATCCCGTCCATGGTGATGTCCATGGTCACCAAGTCCGGTTGCAGCGACTTGTACAGCTCCAGGGCTTCGATGCCGTTTTTGGCTTCGCCGACGATCAGATGACCTGGCGGCTTCAAAACCTTCGCCAGCAGTTTCCTCATCATGGAGGAGTCGTCGACGACCAGAATTCGTATGCCCATGGTGCTGCTCCGCGATCGATTCCCGGTGTGCCCCTGGCGCTTGATCCGCCCGGCTATCTCGCCGAACCGCTCGAACGCGGCCCGCCCGTGTTGACTTCCTTGAGCCGCTTGATTTCCTCGACCAGCAAAATGCGGTTGAAATCGAGCAGGATGAGCAAGCGCTCGCCAATATCGCAAACCCCCTGAACGTATTGGCTTTCCAAGCCCGCCACGACGATGTCGGGCGGAGGTTCGATGGAATCCCGCTCGATTTTGAGCACCTCGGTCACGGCGTCCACGATAAAACCGGTGACCCGGCCGGCGATATCCAGAATCAGCACCCAGTTTTTGCCGGGGCCTTGCCGGTCGGTCGACAGATTGAGCCGCTTGCGCAAGTCGATCACCGGGATGATGTTGCCGCGCAAGTTGGTGACCCCCTCAACGAAGGCCGGCGTATTCGGCACGGCGGTGATCGGCGCGCCGCGAATGATTTCCTGCACCATCAGGATATCCACGCCGAACATTTCCTTGCCGTTCATAAAGCCCACCAACTGCATGAGGTGGTCTTTTTCCTCGGCCTCGTCCATTCGCCTGGTCGTATATACATCAGCCATTTTCGCGCTCCTTTGGGTCCGCGCCCCGGATCGGGGCGGCTGGCCGGCGATCCCCGCGGATCGGTCGGCCAGCCGCCGCCCGGATCGGTGTCGCTTTAGCCGGCATGCCAGTGGGTGGGCGCCGCCGGCGTGATCGGACCCTCGTTTCTGACGATCTTGAACTGCTGCACCTGCTCGGTGAGTTGGCGGGAACCGTCCTGCAACTCCTGGCTGAGCTTGACGACGCCGCCGGCGCGTTCCACCGTCTGGCGCGCACCCTCGGCGGAGTTTTGCGCGATTTCCATGACCTTCTTCGAGCGTTGCGCTTGCAGGGCCGTCAGGTTGGTCATCTGCGCGGTGCGCTCCACGATGCCTTTCATTTCGGCGCCGATGGCGCTGGCGCCCTGGTTGGCCTCGGTCACCAGTTGGCCGATGCGCTGCGACTGCTCCAGCAGCGCCGCCAGCGCTTTCTGCGCGGCTTCGCGGCGGGTGCCCTGCTCGCCGGCCATGCCGCCGATTTGTTGCGCCAGGGTGTTAAGTTCGCTCACCAGGTTGCGCACCTGCTGGGTGTTGGCGACCAGCATGCCGGCGGTTCTGGCGATACCCTCGATCGCCTGCATGTTGACCTTGCCGCTTTCGTCGATCTTCACCAGCGCCTGCTGCGCCTCGTCGCTCAGCTTGGTGCCTTCGTTGACGCGGGCGGTGGAGTCCTTGATCAGCCGGGTGATTTCCTTGGCGGCCTCCGAGGCTCGTTGCGCCAGCTTGCCGACTTCGTCAGCCACCACCGCGAAGCCTCGACCGTGCGCGCCGGCGCGGGCGGCCTCGATGGCGGCGTTCAACGCCAGCAGGTTGGTCTGTTCGGCGATTTCGGTGATCACGCCGATGATCTCGGAGATCTGTTCCGAGGACTCGGCGATGGACCGCATGCCGCTCACGGTGGAGGCCACCGACCGGCTGCCCGCTTCGGCGGCCTGCGCCACCGACCGGCCAAACTCGGTGGCCTGCGCCACCGCCTTGTTCATTTCTTCCACCGCCTGGGCGATCTGATTGACGGACTGGGTCACGTCCACCACTTTCTCGCCCTGTTGCCGCGCGGTTTCCACCACCTTGGCACCGGTCTGGCCCATTTCGGCGACGCGATCCATGGTGGCGTTCACTTCCTGGTTCTGCGCGGTGGCGGAAACCGCCACGTCCTGCATGGCCTTCACCAGCGTGACGACCGTGGCGTTGGAGCGATCCGCCGCTTCCTTCTGGGCGACCGATGCCTGCGACACCTCGCCGGCGGTGGCGCCCATCTCCGAAATGATCTTGGCGGCGGTTTCGGACTGTTCCGCCTCGCTCTGGGCGCGGTCGCGGTTGGCGAGCGCGCGTTTGGCCACTTCGCTGGCGCTGGTGTCCACGGTGGTCGCCGTGCTGCTCACCACGCCGAAGGCGTTGCGAACGACCTGCATCATCTGGTTGAACGCGGCGGACATGCGGCCGATTTCGTCCTTGCTTTCCACCGGCACAGATAAGGTAAGGTCACGGTTGGCGGCGATCTGAGAAATGGTGCCAGCCATGCGGATGATCGGCCGGGCGATCAGGCCCGCGACGAACAGCGCCAGGAGCGCGACGGCGATGGCGACCACGACGGCCATCACGACCATGGCGTTCCGCAACGCCGCCACCGGCTCGAAGGCTTCGGTCAGGTCCTGCTTGACGAACACGATCCATTTCGAACCGAGCGCGTCGATCGTCGTGAAAGCGCCCACCACATTGTGGCCCCGGTAATCTTTGTAAAACTCGTTGATTTCCGAGGTCTTGCCCGCCACGATCGCGTCCACCGAGGCGTTGACGATGCGATTCTTGTTCGGGTCGGCGAACGAATCCTTGACGTTGCGCGCGGAATCCTGGAGCGAGTCGGAATGCGCCAGCTTGTCGAACCCGATCAGGTAGGAATCGCCGGATTTGCCCAAGCCTGAGCGATCCGCCATCAGCTTGTTGGTCTCCGCTGGGGATACATGTTCGATCATCACCATCAGCAACTCGCCCTGCGCGATGATCGGGACGGCGATGAAACCGCGCGCTTCATTGTTCCAGGGCGCGTAGGTCTCGAAATCAGCAAAACCGATCTGTTTGGAATCGCGCACCTTCCGGAACAATTTGGCCAAGTGGGTATCGCTGTATGGGCCGTTGATCAGGCTGGTCTGATAATCGGCGCGGTGGGCCACCGAATAGAACACTTGGCCGTCCGGAGAAACCAGCAACAGGTCCGAGATATTGAAACGCTTGATGTAGTCCTGGAAATAATCTGTCTTGGCGTTGTCGAGATTGGTGGGCGTCGCCTGTTGTTCCGCCGTGCCGACGGTGATGATGCCCCATTGCAAGCCGGCAATCTGCAAGGGCGTGTACAGCGTGAGCTTGAACAGTTTGTCAAACTCGCCCAGTTTCATTTGATGCCCGGACTTGCCCGCCATGATGGCGTCGATGTCGGGACCGGTCTTGGCGTCGCCGATCTTGCCCTTGGCGATCACACGGTTGCTGCGCAGTGTCACCTTGTCGCCCAACTTCCCCACCAGATAGCTGTCGAAGGTCTCGCCCATGCCGGTGCGATCCTGCACGATGCTGTCAATGAACTCCGTGGGAATTTCGAACGCCAACATGCCCAGATACTGGCCGTTGCCGTCCACGATTGGCCCGCCAACGAATGCCGTCAAGGTGTTGGTGGGTTCGTACAGGCTGAAATCCTCGATCCCGACCCGGTCGCGGGTCTTGGTGAAGAGGCGGGCTAGGCCGGAATCTTTCAGGGCGCCGGTCTTTACGTTGCCACCTTGATCGGACCCGCCAGCCGAGGAGAACACCGCAGTGCCTGCGGCGTCGACCAGCATCACGTCGCTGCCGCCGGTGAGATGCGCGACTGCGGCAACATTCTTTTGCGCAAGGGCGTTGGCCTGCTTGTATTCTGGGCTATCCGGCCCCTTGGCGAAGGCGGCGCTCAGGCGTTTCAAGTCCTCCACCGTGGCGGGGTTTTGGCGAACGTCATCCACCGCCTTGTAGAAGCCGGCGAAATACTGTTCGATGCGTTGTTTCTTAATACCGTGCAAGGCTTGCTGCTTGACTTGGCCCTCCGCCCAAAAACCCTTGGCGGTCTCGGCCAGGGTGGTGGTGTTGATCGTCCGATTATTAAAATAGTTAGCTGCGGCCAGCTTTCTGGCATCGCGCACGCCTTCTGTCGCCTGAACGATTTGGGCTTCCAGCACTTGGCTGGCTTGATTCAGGGCGTAATAAACAGCGATGCCGAAGGGGATGAGGCCGGTGATCAGGAACAGCGCGATCAGCTTCACCCTGAGACTTTGGTTGTTGAACCATAACCATAATTTATTCATTATTGAACCTCCAGACGGGTTTGAACTGGGATGCTGACAAAGCCAATGGGTAGAGTGATCATGGCGGTCTCATGGTAGGCCATTAACGACGGTTGCGATTTTGACATCCGAAAGCACGAAGTCGGGTTGGCATCGGGCCAGCGCGGCTTGCGTCATGCCCTTGTGCAGACAGCTTTGCGGGTTTTGCACGATGGCGACGCCGTCCATGCGGTGAATTTCCTCCAGGCCCTCGCTGCCATCCTCCCCGGAACCGGACAGGACGACGCCCGCCGCCCGCCCTTTCATCGCCTCGGCGACGGAAAACATCAGCCGGTCGATGGAACCGCGCCGCGAGGCGAACGGCGCGCGGTGAACCTGCAACACCAGCCGGCCATCGCGGGCGGCGACGGTGAGGTATTCGACGCCGGCGCCGAGGTAGCAGACGCCGCCTTCGACCGGTTCGCCGTCGATCGCCCGCTTGACCTGCACGCCGCTGTAGTCGTCCAGGTAGCGGGCGAACGCTTCGACATGCGGCGGCGCGACGTACAGGACGGCCAAATAGGCGGCCGGCAAATCGGGGCGCAATTGCGGGATAATCTTCAACAAAGCGCCGTAGCCGCCCTCGGCCGCCCCGAATGCCACCACCCGGTCGCAGCGGCGCGGCGCGGCCGGCGCGGCGGCCTTGTCGCGCGGCGTGGCGCGGATGTAGCACACGGATTCGAGCGCCACGGCGGCGGCGAGATTGACCTTGGCGATGATGTCCTGGGCCTGCGCTTCCAACTCGCCGCCATCCAGCCGGGTCGGTTTGGTGATGAAATCGACCGCCCCGTAGCGCAGGGCATCGAACGTCGTTCTTTCCCCTTCCCGCGTCAGGGTGCTGAGCATCACGGTGGGTTTGGGGTTGCGAATCATCAGATGCTTCAGGGTGGTCAGCCCATCCATGCCCGGCATGTTGATATCCAGCGTAATGACGTCGGGAGCCAAGCGGGAGACGCTGGCCAGCGCCTCGATGCCGTCGGTGGCCTCTCCGACAACGCGAATCTTGTCGTCCGAATCGAAAAGATCGGCAATAAGCCGGCGCATGATTTTCGAATCGTCAACGACCAGCAGCCTGCAAGGACCATTCATCGAGGCGTCCTACCGCTTTGATAAGTATTTACGAATCTTTTCCAGCAACTGATCGGGCGTGAAGGGTTTGGTCAGATATTCGTCGGAACCGCCCATTTTGCCCCGCAACTTGTCGAGCAGACCATCCCTGGAAGTCAACATGATGACGGGCAGGTTCTTGAACGCTTCGTGTTTTCTGACCATGGAAAGAACCTTGTAGCCGTCGATGCCGGGCATGATGATATCGAGCAGCATCAGGTCCGGGTTTTCCTCGTTCAACCGGGCGAAGGCCGCCATGCCATTCTCGGCTTCCACCACGGTGTATCCACCCTCAAGCAGGGTTTTCGCGATCAACTTCCGGGTAACGCCGCTGTCTTCCACCACCAGAATCTTTTTGGCGGGCGCCGCGGGAGCGTCGCCAACAGGTCGGGGCGCCGGCGCGGCGGTCGTTGGAAGAACAGTCGCCTGCGAAGGGACGGGACGGGCGGGAACCTCGAGGG
>WBUJ01000227.1 GCA_008933795.1 Candidatus Contendibacter sp.
AGCGGCTGACTCAGGCGATCCTCGTGCAGGGTCAGCGCGAAGCCGCGCCCGTAGCCCGGCGCGGCCATCGCCTGGAGGCGCAGCGCTATCCGTTCGGCGTAGCAGTGCTTGCAGCCCGCCGACACCTTGGTGCAGCCGGTCACCGGGTTCCAGGTCTGCTCGGTCCATTCGATGCGGGAGGCGGCCATCACGGTCCGCCCGCGTCCGTTGCCGGCGGGGAACGCTTCACGCCCCACCGACCCACACCGGCGCCTTGCTCCCGCTGGTTCAGTTCCGCCACGTCCTTGCCCCCGACCGGGGGCCGCCAGTCGGCGCAGTGGCCCCGCAGTTCCCGGATGCGCGCGATTTGCCGGTCGTGGGCGACGTCGGTTTCCGCTTGCTTGCGTTCCGTGCGTTCGTTGTCCCGCACCACGACGACTAAATCGGCGTGCAGCAGCCGGGTTTGCACGGTCGGGTGGTCCAGGAAACAGCGCACCGTGCCGCCGCTGACCAGCACGGTGGGCGGCGCTTTGCCACGCCGGAGCGCCAGGTCCCGCGTCGCCAGGGCATCGACGCCGCCCTCCACGATCCAGACCACGCGCGGGTTGCCGGGCAGGATCGGCGGATAGGTCTGGTCGCTGCCCGCCAGACCACGCTTCGGTTTTTCGTCGGGACCGGGCTGAATCAGGCGCTGACTGAAGTTACGCGCCGCACCCCGAACATCCCGCCCGACGAACCGCACGCTGCCCCTGGCGTAGCGCAGGAAGCCCGTCCGTTCGGCGTGGTCCAGTGTACCCGCCGAAAGGCCCCGCCTTTGCAGGTAGACCCGCCCGGCGTGGCGGTCGGCGCGGGCCTGGGGCCAGCGGGCGGGACGAGTGCGGCGCGGCGGTTCCGGGAGAGGTTCCCGGCTGGCCACCGGCCCGGCGGCCAGCCGCGCCACGGCCTCCAAAAAGCCGAGGGTGGGTTCCAGGTCGCGCACCAGGGCGATGTTGTCGCCGATGCCCTGGCCGAATGGGTCGCAGGCCACCCAGCGCCCGTCGCTGTTTTGGGTGATGCGATAACGCTCGTCGTCGCCGGCACGGACGGATAAATGCCGGCCTTCCCGGCGCACCGTAAAGCCCCTGCCTTCCAAATAAGCCGTCGGGTCGATTCGATGGGATTCGGTGATTTTTACCGTATCCAGCAGCATCACGGCCGTACCTCTCGCATCAAAAGACCTCCCGCTTTCCCTGAAGGATCACACGATTATTTTGTCTTGATCCGCGATTTTCCATTGCCGGTATTTCAATCGATGGTTAAATCTTATCAAAAAGTAAACCATCCATCGATCTTCATCCAGAGGGCAAGCCATGCATGAGAGCAGTATGAACCTAATGGAGTTGACGCCAGAAATCGTGCGACGTTTTAAAGCCAGGCAAAATTGCGTTGCGCCCACATCCGACTTGGTTTTTCGAGACCCTTCTTTCGTCATCCGCCAGGCGGGAGTTTATTCGGAACTCGGCACAGCCGGTCTCGTGGCGCACGGCGAGCGGCATTCGCTGCACACTCCCCTGATTCGGAATAGCGATGAGTGTAAAGGGGGCCTGATCCAGGCCATGACCGGGTCGGCCAGCGCGTACCCGCCGGACGACCGAGCCGTTGCCCCGCCCCGGTGGGGCGAGCGCCGGTTGGCGTTGCAGTCAACGCCCTGCATTGACACCCAAAGAGGACACCCCGATGGAACTGCATGAGATCCCGCTGGACCACCTGACCGTCGCCCCGATCAACGCCCGCACCCACGGCGCGACCGAGCAGTTGGACACGCTGGCCGCCAGCATCCGGGCGCAAGGCGTGTTGCAACCGTTGCTGGTGCGGCCGGTGGCCGGAGGCGACCGCTTTGAAATCGTCGCCGGCCAACGCCGGTTTCTGGCCTGCCAGCGGCTCGCGCAAGAAACGGCGGTGGGACCCCTGCCCTGTCTGGTGCTGGCCGCGACCGACGACGCGGCGGCGCTCGAAATCTCGCTGGCCGAAAATCTCGAACGCCTGCCGATGGAACCGTTCGACCAGCACGAGGCGTTCGCCCGGCTGGTGAAACTGGGGCAGGACGTACCCGCCATCGCCGCCCGGTTCGGGGTCACCGAACGGCTGGTGAACCAGCGGCTGGCCTTGGCCGGCTTGATCGAGCCGATCAAGCGCGAGGCCCGCCAGGGCGCGGTCCAGATCGCCGACGCCCAACGGCTGGCGCTGGCGACGCCGAAGCAGCAACGCGCGTGGCTGAAGTGGTACCGCGACCCGGAACAGTCCGCGCCGCAAGGGAGCCAACTGAAAGCCTGGTGGCTCATATTGGGTTTTGAGGACATGCTACCGGCTGCAATAAAGTGTCCAGGAGTGACCCCAGCAAGGCCCGACCGCGGCGCCTGACATTATGCACGAACTCAAAGAATCCCAGGTAAATCGGCAACTTTTCCTGGGAGATGCCTCGATGCGGGCGCAGCCAAGAACGCAACAACGACCAAAAGCCTTCCATGGTATTGACATGGACCTCATGGAAACCGTCACCATCCTCGTCACGGGCGTATTCTCCACGGCGGTGACACACGCTCTGGTGCACATACCCCCACTGTGGCAAGGCCGCATAAATCACATACTCGTCCGTATTGACCACCGTGCCGGGTTCGATCGTGGCCTCGATGAGCGGTCGTATGGTCTTCTGTTGCACGTTCTCCAGCATGACGATTCGGACCTTGCCGCCGCGCTCGATCATCCCGAAGATCGGTGGCTTTTCCTTCTCGAGGGTGCCCCGACCGGGTGCACCCTGGAGCCGCCGACAACGTGGAGCGCGTCCCTGGATCCGATCGGGCCTGCCCTTGTGGCCAGCCACGACATACACTTCGTCGCATTCCACCACGCCGCTCATCCGTACCTTGGAACGGCGCTGGATGATCCTGCCCCGCAAGGCCTCCGCCATCGCTTGACCATCGCTTTCGTTCAGGTTCAACTCCTCGGCAATCTGCCGGTTCGACCCATTCAGCCCCATCAGGTACAGGTAAGCGAACCACACCGATAAGGGCTGATGCCGCCCCATGAAAAGGGTCCCGGTGAGGTCGTCAAACCGTTTTCCGCAGTTCTTGCAGGTGTAGCGTCGGCATTCTTGTTGCCGGTGGTTGCGACCGCGCTGGGTGATTTTGTTGGACGTGCAACCCGGACAACGCACCCCGTGGGGCCAGCGGATCCGTCTGACTTCTTCGTAACATTTTCTTTCATCGATGAGGTTGTTGAGGCGGCACATGGCGGACAGGCACAGAGTGGACAGAGTCCGAATTTTACTATGCCCTCAAAACCCAATATGAGCCAGCCTGGTTATGCGGCGGCGCGGCGATTGCCACTGCGGTCGCCTGGTTCCCGCTGGAATGCTACCCCGGTCGGATCGTCGTCGACCTGTTCGGGGAGGCTTCGTATTTCGACGACAGCGCCCAGTTCTGGACGCTGCAACACCAGGCCATCGCCGCGCGACGGGATCGACTGCGGGCCGAGGGCTGGGCCAAGGTCGAGGTGCTGGCCATCGGCGAGTATTTCCGCAGTTGGGAGTATCAGCGCACCGACCGGGACGCGGGCGGTTGGGTGTTGATCCTGCCGCAAGAGAACGGCGAGGTGCTGGTTCACGAGGGCTACTTGCCGTTGAAGGAAGCCCACCGGCGGGCGGCGGGCCGGACGGCGGCGACCGGCGCGGCGAACGAGGCGCCCAAGGCCGTTCGGAGCGAAGCCACCCAAGCCCTGCAAAACTACGTGGCGCTGCACAAGGCGGCGGCAGTGCGTTACGGTCTCACCCAACACCCGGCCATCGCGCTGCGGCTGGCGGTGGCGTGCCTGATGGGCAGCGACCAGAACTGGTCGGTGCGCGCCGACCGCACCCCGCCGCACGACACGGCGATTGAGGCCAGCGTTCGGGCCAGCACCGCGCACGGCCGGTTGGCCGGCGAGCGGGCGACGGTCCGGCACTGGCTGGCGGGCGAGGCGGACCCCACGCCGCCCACCGCCGAGGCGGAACGCCCGAACGCGGCCCTGACTGGCCACGGTTACAGCGACCGTCGCACCGCCCACCTGTTCGGGCGCTTGCTGGAACTGAGCGACGCGCAGGTATTGGGTACTGGCGGTGATCACCGCCAGTACCTTCAATACCTG
>WBUJ01000228.1 GCA_008933795.1 Candidatus Contendibacter sp.
TTGGGTGGTAGAGCGAACCTTTGCCTGGCTCAGCCGTTATCGCAGATTAGTCAGGGAATATGAAAAAAAGCCTGCTTCGAGTGTTGCAATGATTTATGTTGCTTCTATCCGGATTATGTTAAAAAAGGTTCTTCGTCGGTTCTTGTGGAGCCAGCCATGCCGGACGCCAGACTTGAAGCCAACTAATTGATTATAAATGGTTTTTAACCAATCTCCAGCCAGCTTAACAGGCCGAAACCCGCCCTGCGGGGCCAACTCCACAAGAACAGTCGAAGAACCTTAAAAAAGCTGTTCCCTCAAACTAATGGGTTCTTCGTCGGTTCTTGTGGAGCCAGCCATGCCGGAAGCCAGACTTGAATCCAGCTAATTGATTATAAATGGTTTTTAACCAATCTCCAGCCAGCTTAACAGGCCGAAACCCGCCCTGTGGGGCCAACTCCACAAGAACAGTCGAAGAACCAACTAATGAAGAGTGCCCCACATAAATGCGTACCTTTGAATTTATACTTTTCGTATAGGCTCTAAACCCGCCCCGCGCAACGTGGCGGCGGGTTATACCTGAAAAACCCTAGTCAATCCCCCGCCACCCAGCGCCGCCATTACTTCCCCAACCGCTCCCGTCCGGTCAAGGCCATGACACAAGATATTGATTCAGGGCGTGGTTAATTTGAAAGGGCCGATGTGATCGGCGCGGGCGGCGACAACCGCAGCCATGGGGGGAATGCTGCGTTTGATCTCTTCGCCTGCGGTTTGCTCGGCAAGGCGTAGCTCATAAAGCTTTTGCAGGTTCAACCACATTTCGGCGGATGTGCCAAGCCACTGGCTAAGCCGCAAGGCGGTGTCCGCCGTCAAGGCTCGCTTGCCCGCCAAAAGCTGATAGATGCGGTTGGGCGGCACTTTCAGGGCGGCGGCAAGCTGGGTCGGTGTCATGTTGAGGGCTTCGAGTTCGTCGGCCAGAAACTTACCGGGGTGGATCGGATCGCGGGTCATGGTCGTTGCTCCCTAGTGGTAGTCCACAATCTCAATGTTGAACGGGCGGTCGGCGGTTTCCGGCCATTCAAAGCAAACTCGCCACTGCTGATTAATGCGAATGCTGTATTGTCCTTTACGGTCGCCGCCCAGCGCCTCCAAGCGATTGCTGGGCAACCTTTTCAGGTCGTCTACCGTGGTGGCTGCTTCCAGCAGGTCAAGGCGGCGCTCGGCCTGTTCCTTGAAGCCATGAAACTGCTTGATGCGCTCGCCCTTGGCGAAACGCTCCGTCAGCTTATCCCTGTACTTGGGCCGACCGCTGGGGAGTTCGTTTTCATCATCCATGATTCACTTTCCTGCTAAAGACGTATTACGTCAAGCGTCTTTTTGCGCTTCGGTAAGAAATTTTTTGCTATGCAGCAAAAAGAGGCTTTCCCCTACAGCCTAAAATCCTGCCGTAGGCGCGTTTTTGGTTTTTCTGGTGGGTGTGATGGATCCTCATTGCGATTAGGGATGATTCCGCTCCGCTTGCTGCTCCGCGCGGGGCGCGACGCCGCGTTCGCTCCCCTCAGCCATGATCCGGCGGATAGCCTCGGCCTGTTCAGGCGTGACCCAGCCCTGCACATGCACCAGGCCCCGCGCGCTCAGGCGCTGGCGATAGCGGCGCTGTTTGTCGGCGTTGCGAGAGGCCATAGGTTACCTTATAGTGACAATGGTAATATGTTACCAGACTCTTTCTTGAAATCACCATGAAATAGCCCCACCGGGAACCCGCCATGCAACCGACCCGTCGCCTGCTCCTCCAGTGGCTGCCTTCGCTGCCGCTGCTGGGCGTCCTCGCCCGCCTGAGCCGCGACGCCCAAGGCCGGTTGAGGGTGCAAGCGGCAGGAACGGATCTCAGCCGGCCCCTGGATGAGGCGATCACGATTACCGGGGTGGCGCGCTGGGTGATTCGCCGGCTCTGGCCCGGACGGGTTTCCTCCTGACCCCTCACGGCGACTTTCCTTTCCCCGTGTTCAAACGCATTCGACCGGGCCAAACCCAAACCACCCGCCCCATGGCTCGAGAACACCCTGCGAATAACGCCGTATACCTGCTGCCCGGCCGAGGCAATCGGTTACGCGATCTGGGAGACCCGATCACTCACCTGGGGTTTGACGTGTATGGCCGGGAGCTGGCGCCGCCCTTTGCCAGGCTGCGCTTTGCCGAGCAAATCCGTCTGATCCAACACGACCTGGCTGCGGCCTTCTGGCACACCGGCGCCCCGCTGATCGGCCATTCCTACGGGGCGTATTTGCTGCTGCACGCGCTGGCCGACCGGGAACCCTTTCCCGGACGGATCCTGCTGTTCGCTCCCGTGCTGGGCGAAGCCACCGACCTGAAAAGGTTCTATGTTTCGCGGCCGCCCAGGGCGGATCAACTGATGCATCTCGCGGCGACCCACGCATTTCCGCCGCCGCACTCCCTGGAACTCCACACCGGGGCGCTCGATGACGGTTGCGCCCCCGCTCTGGCCACACAGTGGAGTTCGCTGATTCCGGGAGCGCGCCTCGTCCTCGTGCCCGATCAAGGCCATCAACTGGCCTCCGCTTACGTGCGGCGGGTGCTGGCGCAATTTCTCCAGGCCGCCGACCGCGCCCACACGGCCCGATCGTAACCCGGAACCTTGAATCCGCCGCGAATGACGGTGGCCGGGCGCTTCTACGTTCGGTGGCTTGCCACAGCCGTTTGCTTTGGATGCATTGCACCGGCAGGATCACGCAGGGATGCAGTGGCGACTAGATGCCCAACCACTGTTGACGCGGTGAACTGCCGGATAAAAGCGCGTTGTGGGTTCAGGCTTGGGATGGCGGATGGAGTGAACAGCCAGGCCCTGTTCGGCTACAAGAGTATTGTCACGACTCAGAGTCATGGCAAGGTGGTGGCGTGGTAGTGAAGGTTTTACAGCTCGACCCCCGCAGCAAGCGGAATCCACATCTCCTGTTGGCCTTGGGTAAACAGTTGCCACTACACGCTCGGTAAGTTATGTTTATATCAATTATGAGATAATCGCTTCATTATATGAGTAAAATCATATTTTTAACAAGACTAAAGAAACTGTATAAATATCCGATTGCCCTAAGTCGCTACTATTTCCCTGTTCGGTCGAGCGATTGCGGCTCTAGCCGGTGGGGAGAGTGGTGAGTTGTCTCGGTGCCGTGGGCACCGAGAGGTGATGGTGCTGGTGATGCTTCTGGAAAGCTGATCCAACGAATGCGCCTGAAGGTTCAGGGCTGCCGATAGCTGATCGCGCACAGCGTCGCGCCCTGCGGGTCTTGCAGCACGCAGAACCGCCCCACGTCGGGAATGTCTTCCGGCGGGCGCAGCAGTTTCCCGCCCAGGCTCTCCACTTGGCGGGCGGTGGCGTCCACGTCGGCCACCGTGACGTAGACCCCCCAGGCTGGCGGCATCCCGGCGCACTCCGGCGGCAGGGTCATCATCCCGCCGACCGCTTCGCCATCGACCTTGACCAGCACATAGTTCATCCCCTCCACGGGATAGTCCTCGGTCTCCCAGCCGAACAGCGCGCCGTAGAACCGTCTGGCGGCCGCCACGTCGGTGGTCATCAGCTCGTTCCAGCCGAACGCGCCATGCTTCATCCGGTTTTCGTTCATCGTCATCGCCTCGTCGGTTTGAACCGGGGAAAAGGAAAATCGCCGTGAGGGGTCAGGAGGAAACCCGTCCGGGCCAGAGCCGGCGAATCACCCAGCGCGCCACCCCGGTAATCGTGATCGCCTCATCCAGGGGCCGGCTGAGATCCGTTCCTGCCGCTTGCACCCTCAACCGGCCTTGGGCGTCGCGGCTCAGGCGGGTGAGAACGGACACTCCCTCGACCACCGCCAGCGCCACACTGCCCGCCAACGGCGGCGTGACTCGATCCATCACCAGTAAATCCCCGTCGTGCAGGCCGGCCTCGGTCAAGCTATCGCCGGTCACGCGCATTAAAAACGTGGCTTCCGGGTGGCGGATCAGATGCTCGTTGAGGTTGAGCGACTGCTCGATGTCGTCATGGGCCGGACAAGGAAACCCGGCCAGCCAGGGCCAATCGGGCCTCGGTTCGGGTTCCGGCGCCGGGTTCGAGTCGAGGTCCAACCCCAAGGGTAAAGCGCAGGGAAGGG
>WBUJ01000229.1 GCA_008933795.1 Candidatus Contendibacter sp.
CGCACCGCGGTGCAGGCACGCTTCGGCGTGGTGCTGGAGCCCGAGCCACGCATCGTGTGAAGGCCAGGGTGCCTTCGCGGTCAAAGGCGGCACATCGCATCGCGCGCGCCAGGCGCGCGCACCGATCGATGTCCGGGGTGGGCCGGTCAGAGTCTGTAAATTGAACTGTGTAACTGCCCTTTGAGACGATGCGGCGATAGCCGCGAGGCAACACGACAGGCCCCGCGCCAGCGCGACTGACCTGCCCCCGTTTTCAGTGCCAGTCCGACTTCACTAGAGTCCGCCAACCCAGCGAGGGCGGACATGAAGAAGCGGTTCACCGAAGAACAGATCATCGGCTTTCTGAAGCAGGCTGCGGCCGGGGCACCGATCAAGGAGATGTGCCGCAAGCACGGTTTCAGCGACGCCTCGTTCTACCTGTGGCGGCGCAAGTTCGGCGGGATGGACGTGCCCGATGCCAAGCGCTTGAGGGCGCTGGAAAGTCGACTCTGACCCCCGTTTTCGACCCCCGTTTTCCAGCCGCACCCAGCATTCTTGCGGCTTCCAGCGACTTTCGACGCCCAAACTTGCGAGAATTTCGGAGCGAAGTGCGGAAGTTGGGTGTCAAGGGGGTTGCGCTAAAAATAACTCGCACGCAGAGTACCCGGATAACGGGTATTGTCAACCCGCCATTCGGGAACTGCGCCTATGCTTGCCGACAACTCCCCTCGCACCGATACGGCCATGGCCGACGCCGACCGCTCCTTCTACGTCCAACTGGGCCAACGCCTCGCCGAACAGCGCAAGGCACAGGGCATCACCCAGGTTCAGATGGCCGAACGCCTCGGCGTGGCCCAACAGACGATGGCGCACTACGAGGGCGGCACCGTGCGCATCGGCGTGGAGACCCTCGCCCATGCCGCGCAGGTGTTCGGCGTCGCCGTCGAGGATTTGATCGGCACCGGCAAGCGCAGCGCCGCCAAGCGCGGCCCGCAGCCGAAGATCGCGCAGCAGCTACAGCAGATCGAAGCCCTGCCCAAAGCCAAGCAGCGCGCCATCAGCCAGGTGCTGGACTCGGTCATCGCCGCGCATCTGTAGCGGCTTGCGCATGCGCCAAACGAAAAGCCCGGCGCGGGGCCGGGCTTTGCTTGGCTTTTTCAAACGTGCGCATGTGTCCCTGATCCGTTCTTCGACCCTAGCCTTGCGCTTCAACGCGTCTGACTAAATCGTCGTCAGAGTAAGTGAAGCTGCCTATCGATTTCTCAAACTGCTGTACACATGCGCAAGTTCCTCAGACGAGTCCATTTCCTCGGCGTATCTATGTTCCTCAATATCAACTGGATAGGGCCTTGCGATGCTCAAGAAACTTTCACTCCCGAGAACAAGAACAAATCTCTCCTGTGGATCCCAATAGCATCTCGAATTAGACTCAGGATGAAGAATGACTACTTCAGAGCCATAAGCCTTGGTGTCCGCATCATATAAATCGTAGGCACTACTTAATGTAAGCAATTCCTTATTGCAATCGTCATCCCATAATCTAATAAGGCAAACACTATTGCTTCCGGCCGATGCCTTAAATGCATTGTATATGAAATAACAATCAACAATTGAAAGAGACCAAGGGTAAATGGCCGCAACATCTTTCGCCACGTACTTATCAAATAGTGGCGTCTTGCCATATATCAACACGACTAACCACCCTCCTTAAATCGAGCTTTGTAAATGTCCTTAATATGCGATCCCGTCCGATCCACGGTAATTCTTATGGAAGTCTCTACCGACCCATCAGAATGCACTTTGGTGCTCATCTGAACATTTGACCCATCCCCTAGTGAACCGAGCTTTGAATCACCACGCGTAGTTGATTTTCCGCCAGTCAATTGGTCAAAAACTTTCTCTGCACCTTTTCGGCCGCCCTCACCACGATATTCCGTTGTTCTTCGTCCAGAGCGGCCGCTCGTTGGCCCAATCTTCTGGGTAACTGTCTCGAGATATCGCAACGCTTGCGGCGCACCTTTTGATGCCCTAGCAGCAATCATGAATCTTGAGAACGCGGCCGCCAAAGCGATATCGGTTGGGTCAGGTACTGCCAACAGCATCGCGCCCAATCCAACCCCGATCGCAGGCCCAAGCCAATCGTCCGGGTGGCGCGGCGGCGGTGTCACGCCTTCCATTCTGTTCACGTACTCGAACTCTCGAGCACCAGGAAACCGGCCATCCGGATCCGTAAACCGGTAGGGGTTGTTATTGGCATACCAATACCGGTTGAAGTTGGTTCCGTTGGCGGTGTTGGGCGTCACCGGATCAACGGACAGGAACCGTCCCGCCACCGGATCGTAATACCGCTGCTGCATGTAGGAAAGCCCGGTCAGCGCATCGGTGACGTGCCCGGTATAGCCCGGACCTTGCTCGTAGCTGCCATCGGCAGGCGCGCCCCAGGGTTGATAGCCACGGCGCTTGATCACCGCGCCGCTAGCATCGGATTCGGCGATGGGACTGCCCAGCGCATCGGTGTGGTAGTAGACCGCCGCCGGCGGACCTTGACGGGCTACGGTCGAGCTGACCGCGACGTCCGGGGTCGTGAACGAGGAACAATTGGCTCCCGCGCAGGCTTGCACGTCGTATCGCTCGGTGCGCGTATACGTTGTCCCGCTGCAACTGGCAAGGGCGGCCGTGCCCGGCCATTCAAGATTCGTGGTCGGGAACGTTTCGGTCACGTTGCCGCAATTTGAACTGGTCACCCGCCGTACTTTGTAGCTGGTGGCGTTCTCGACCGCATTCCAGCTCACCGTGTAGTTGCTCCCCGGCAGCAGGTCCAGGGCTTGCGGGCCGGCAACCTGGCAGATGGGCCCGGGCCGGTTCTTGCACGCCTGCAGCCCCGTCGGCACCGCCAGGTCCACCGGAAGTGACACGGTCACCACGGCGCCCATCCAGGCGCTGCATTGCCCGCCACCGCAGGCCGCAACATGGTAGGCGTAGGTGCCCGATACGGTCTTGGGCGGGTCCGGCGACCATTGACGCTGCTGGGTCTGCGGATCGCTCAGCGCCACCGGCTGCCACGACGTCTGGTTGAACATTTCCTCCAACTGGTAACTCGTGACACAGGACGATGGGGAGGCGGACCAGCTCACCGTATAGTTGCCGGTCGTCGTGTTGGTCGGCGTCACGCTGATGCCGGGCGGCGGGAGGAGATTGCATGCTCCCTCGCCTACCTGCACCGTCACCACCGCACTCGGCGCACTGCACGTGCTGCCGCGACAGGCCGACACGCGGTAGGCATAGCTGCCGGCCGCGCGGCCGGCGTGCGGGAACTGGGTGTTGGCACCGCTGTACACCACACCCCAGGTCGCGCCGGTCTCTTCTTCCAGCCGGTAGCTGCTCGCACTGCTCACCGCGTTCCATTTCACGGTGTAGGCCGTGTTCGCGGTGAGCGGCTTCGGGCTCCACGTCAGCCCGGCCGGCGCGCGCACCACGTAGACCGTGCCCGCCGCGCCCGGATCACTGCAGGCGGGGTTGCAGGCGCGCAGGGAATAGACGTAGACGCCGCTGGCGCGCGCGCTGGGTGGCGACCACTGGATGGCGCCGTTCGCCGGCGCTGGCACCGCCGGTACCGCCGCCCCGCCGTTGACCGATTCCAGCAGTTGCATGCTGGTGACGCCGGAGGGGATCGACCAACTCACCGTGTAGGTGCCACTGGTGCTGATCGCCGGGTTCACCGTCGGCGCTGCGGGGGCCGGCGGAGCCGTGCCACCGTCTTCCCCGCCACTCGTGCGCGCGATCAACGAACCGTTCAGATACACGTAGTTGGTGAATTGGCCGCCGGGCGATTGCTCCGCCAACAGCTGTCCCGCCTTGCTGTACACCTGATAGGTGGTGTCACTGCCGCGCTGGATCGCCACGCGCCGACCATGGCCGTCGTAGCGGTAGCTCTCGTCAGTGGTGCCGCCGCTGGTGGTGGCGACGATCCGGTCGGCGTCATCGAACACGAAGCCACGACCGGCACGCTGCAAGACGTTGCCACGGGTGTCGTACCCGTAACTGATCGACTGCGCTCCAGACAGCGTCTCCAGGCGGTTGGTGGATGCGCCATAGTTCCAGTGAGTTACCGAGCCTCCGACGGTAGCCCCCCCC
>WBUJ01000230.1 GCA_008933795.1 Candidatus Contendibacter sp.
GGTGTAAACGGTTGAGGGCAGGAAACGCCGCAAGGCAGCCATCAGCATCGGCTGACTCACGGGTTTGCGCAGGTACGCCTCACAGAGGGTTCGCACTTCCGCCTCCTGCTCCGGGGTGACCGAAGCGGTGACCGCGATCACCGGAATCCCCGCCGTGGCGGGATCGGCTTTCAGCCGCCGGGTCGCTTCCAGCCCGTCCAGCACCGGCATCGCGATGTCCATCAGGATCAGCGCCGGCCGATAGTGTCGAGCGTGCGCCAGGGCTTGGGCGCCATCCTCGGCTTCGATCCACTCAAAGCCGTAGGGTGACAGGTATTCCACCAGCAGCCGACGGTTGGCCGCATGGTCATCCGCCACCAGAATGCGGGCGGGCGCAAAGGAAAGATTTTCAACCGCTGTCGCGGGCTCCTCGCTGACAGGAGCCGGGTTGACCACCGTTAGCGCCGGCACGACCAGGCTAAAGGTACTGCCCTGGCCCGGCGTGCTGGCCAAGTGGATTTCGCCGCCCATCAGCGCCGCCAGCCGCCGGCAGATGCCGAGTCCCAGGCCGGTGCCGCCGTAACGAGCGGGGTCCTGCCCCCGGCGCTGGGTGAACAGCTTGAAGATCTCCTCCTGCTGATCGGGCGGGATGCCCGGTCCCGTATCCGCCACCGCGATGCGCAGGTGAAATGTTCCTGGGGCTTCCTCACCCGTCGCCCGCACCTCGACGTGACCGGCCTCGGTGAACTTGATCGCGTTACCGATCAGATTGACCAGGATCTGGCGCAACCGGATTTCGTCGCCGAGGAACGCCGGCGGCACTGCTTCCCCGACTGCGACGCGCAGGTCCAAACCTCTCGCCGCCGCCGGCTGACCGAACATCAGTTGCAGATCGCGCAGCAGGGCGCGCGGCTCGACCGGCTGGGTTCGCAGCTCCATTTTGTCCGCCTCGATCCGGGAGAGGTCCAGGATGTCGTCAATGAGCTGCGACAGGCTTTTGCCCGCCGCGTGGATCGCCTCCAGATAGCCCTGATTTTTCTCGCTCAGGGTTTTTCCGCGCAGCAGGGAAGAAAACCCGAGAACGGCGGTCAAGGGCGTGCGCAGTTCGTGGCTGACGTTGGCCAGGAAGGCGCTCTTGGCGCGATTGGCGGCTTCGGCCTGGTCCCTGGCCTGGGTCAGCGCGGCTTCGGCCTGGCGGCGGTGATTGACTTCATGGGCCAGCCGGCGGTTCCAGTACACGATGACGAACAGGGCCAGCGCCGCCAGGGTCAAGACCGTCCACAGCGTGCCGTAATCAACATGGTGCTGGTACTGGATCGAGATCCACTCGTGGTAGATCGCATCCCGCTCACTTTTCGGGATGGCGTCGAGGCCCTTTTGCAGGATGCTGGCCAGGATCGGCCCATCCTGCCGCACGCCCATCCCCAGTTGATAGGTGTAGGGCGTTTCGCCGGCGACCCTGATCTGGGTCAGGCCGGATTGGCCGATGTAGTAGCTGGTGGTGACCAGGTTGCCGACGAAGGCAAACGCCTCGCCCTCCGCGACCTTGCGCAGCGCCTCCTGGGTGTTGGCGACGGGCAACAGCGCCAACTGCGGCCAGTCCTTCCGTAGCCAGTCCTGAGTCGCTTCATCCCGCACCACCGCCACGATCTTTCCCTCCAGCGCGCTCAGGCCCCCGAGATAGGCCACCTCTGCGGCGGAAAAGATCGCGGCGGGTAAGGAAAGGTAGGGTTCGGTGAAATGAATCGAACGTTGCCGGTCCGGCGTGATCGCCACCGCCGGCAACAGGTCGAGACGACCGTCATCAAACCGCTGTTTCGCCTCAGCCCAAGTCAGCGCCGGGGCGAACTCGATGCGCACCCCGAGCAATTTCTCCAGCCGTTGCAGATACGCCACGGAGATGCCCTGGGGCTTGTCGGTTTTGTCCACAAACTCCATCGGCGCCCAGTGGGCATCAATGCCCACCCGCAGAACCGGGTGTTCGGCGAGCCAGGCCTGTTCTTCGGTGGTGAGCGTGACCTGGGGCGCGATGCGGCTCAGATAGTCCTGCCCGAACCAGCGCCGGTAAAGTTCGGCCATCTCCTCCCGCGTGATGGCCGCGAGTCCCTTGTTCAGGATGGCCACCAGTTCCGGCCAGTCCTTGCGGATCGACATCACCAGGTTGGTTTGACTCTCGGGCAGCATCCGCATCGGCGCAAATCCCAACACGCCGTGGCTCACGCGCCAGTATTCCAGGCCGTAGGAGTCCAGCGCGGCGTCAACGTCGCCCTTGAGCAAAGCGTTGGCCAGAGCCTCCGTGCTGTCCAGCGGCGTGGCCTCGACCGCCGGATGCGCTTCCAGCAGCTTGCGCAGGTACAGGATGCCTTTGAGGTAACCGACCCGTTGACCCCGGAGCCCAGCGAGGCCGTCATCGGGCATGGACTGGCCGGTCCGCAGGTAGATGAAGTATTGAACCGCGTGGAAGGGTTGGGTGAAGAGAAAATGGGTTTTTCGCGCCTCCACGGGCGCGGACAGGGTCAAACCGGCGAGGCTGCCAGTTTCCGCTTTTTCCACGACGGTAGGCCAGGGTCCCGCTTCCAGCCGCACGTGGGTCCCCAGCTTGCGGTTGAGCAGATCGAGATGATCGAAGGCGAACCCACCAAACCGGCCGCCCGCCTCTCTGACAACGGCAGGCGCCCATTCCTCACCGATGCCCAGCACGATGTCGGGGTGTTCGGCGAGCCAGGCCCGCTCCGCCGGGGTTAATAAATCGGGACTGGCTTCACTGGCGGCGATGGTTCCCGCGAATATCAGCCCGAAACACAGCAGCACAAGCGCGCGGAGGTTTTTCATCAATCGACTTGATTTCTGCTGGATTTCGAAGTGGAGTCCCGTTTTAACCCATTGAGTGATTATACCCATTTAGGTATAGTTTTCACATGAAGGAAACCATCAGACCCCTGGTTTGGATCGGGTCGTCCAGGAAAGACTTGAGAGCGATGCCGGAAGAGGTCCAAGCCACGTTCGTCTATGCGCTGTTCCTGGCGCAGATCGGCAAAAAGCACGAACAGGCAAAACCCCTCAAGGGATTTGGCTCCGCGGGCGTGCTGGAAGTGGTGGAAACCGCCAACGACGGCGCCTACCGCGCCGTCTACACGGTCAGGCTCAGCAATACCGTCTACGTCCTGCATTGTTTTCAAAAGAAGTCAACCCACGGCATCGCCACGCCCAAACCAGACCTGGACTTGATTCGGGAACGACTGAAAACGGCGGAAGCGCTTGCGGGAAAGGAAGGAAAGTGAACGATAAAACGATTGAATTTGATGTGGGCAGCGGTAACGTCTACGCCGACCTGGATTTTCCCGACGCCGACGAAATGCTGGTGAAGGCGCAGCTTGCGGCGAAGATCGGCGAAATCATCAAGGCCCATCGCTGGAGCCAGCAAAAGGCCGCTGAAATGGTCGGGCTGACGCAGCCCAAACTTTCGAGCCTGTTGCGCGGGCAATTTCGCGGCATCAGTGAAGCGAAAATGTTCGACTGCCTCACTCGTCTCGGGCGCGACGTGCGGATTGTCGTCGGGCCGCCTCGACGTGACGCCACTGCCGGTCGTGTCGCCGTGGCCTTTAACCGTGGCCGTTAGCACAGGCAACCCGGCGAGGGGACCGGTCTCGGCTTTTTCGACCATCGCGCGCCAAGGTCCCGCCTCCAAACGGATGTCGGTCTCCAACAGCAGATCGGGACCGGTTCCACCAGCGGCAAGCGATCCGGCCAACAGCAGCCCGACGCACAGCAGCACCAGCGCGCCGAGATTTTTCACCCGTTTGCCAGTTTTCGGGCAACCGGTTGAGCGGGCTGAAGTTTTCATCAAGATCATCGTCTCTCCAAACCCGGCTGTCAGGAAAATCCTTACAGGAACATCCTAATTTTTCTTACGAAAACGGTAAGTTATGATTTATCCCGTTTGGGTCGGAATCCTGCTTGCCGCCAACCGCTTGTCGCCAGGAAATCGCTTGAGCGTGGAATACGCAACTGACATTCCCATTTTATCCCTTGGCGGGGTTGTAGTGCTCAAACTGGAAAGGTTGCCCCTTAAACCCCGAGTACGCGACTCGTCCAA
>WBUJ01000231.1 GCA_008933795.1 Candidatus Contendibacter sp.
GCGACATTGGTCCGGCGGACCGAATCCACCGTCATCTCAACGACCATCCGTTCCGCCATCGCCCAGAAATCGAGGGCGGTCTGGCCGAAGTCACGGCCGGCCGTTTGCCAGAGGTGATGAGCGAGGTGACGAATCTCGGGTTCCAGATCGGGTTCCGTGGATGGGTTATCTTGGGGTTGCGTGCTCATGGAACCAGCGTCCTACTCGCGGAAATTCTGCACTTCCATTCTCGCGGCGCCGCGATCAGACACGTAGAAGTAGGTCTTGTCCTCGAAGATAAACTGCGTGGCGCCCTCGGCGGTGTTGTACGTCAACGGCTGGGGTTTCATGCCCTCGAAGGTCACGTTCACGCGCCGTCCGCCGCGCCAGTTCAGGGTAATTTGTAGCCGCGCTCTTGAAGAGCCTGCTCGCCGCTGCTGCCGCGCGCCCCGACCAGGTCTTGCAGGCCCGGCGCCGGGTCCTGCGCCCGCGCGGCTTGGGTCAAGAGGAGCGCGGCGGCGAGCACTCCCGTTGAATAGCCAATAACACGATGTTTCATGGTGCGAACTTCTGAGTGGATTTGAGGGAGTATGGCTTTCAGGAAGCTGTCTAAAACCCCTCGCCCGCAGGCGGGAGAGGGGCAGGGGTGAGGGGATGTCTTCAACCACTTGGCTTGCCGGAGGCGGTCCAAAAATGCCTTTTGGGAAACGATAGCCAAAAATCACGACACGAACCTGACCCCGATCCTCGATGGTTAGCGCCGCCCAGCCAGCCGCCCCGGCCCGCGCCACCAGAGATTGAACGCGAGCAACGCGCCGAGGAGGAGCAGGCCCCACTCGGACAGGGTGGGGATATCCGCGGCGATGGTGATTTGGTAGACGAAGGTGCATCTCACCGTCTGATCCGGCGCCATGCTGATCCGGTCGGGCGGATCGCCGTTGTCGCAGGTGGCGCTGGAGAGGTTCCAGCCTGCCGGCACGGTCGCGTTCACGTCATAAGTCCCCGGCGGCAGGTTGGCAAACGAACGCTGCGTCGTGCCGCCCGCCGTGGTCAGGGTGAAACTCGGCGGCGTCAGCGTCCCACTGGTGAAGGGGAACGAGCCGTCGCCACCTGTCGTGCGCGCCTCTATCACGACGGTGTCATCCTGCAGGTTGATGAAGACACAGAGCACCGTTTCACCAGCACCCAGGTTGATGCTGGATGCGGGGCTGCCGTCCGAGCAGGTGGGGTCGCCACCGCTCAGCTCCCAGCCCGAAGGGACAGTTTCGCTCACGTCATGAGTCCCCGGCGACAGGTTGCTGAAGGTGCGTTGCACCTCGCCATTCACCGTCGTCAGGTCAAAGTTGCCCAAGGAGGCACTGACGAACGAAAACGCGCGGTCCTCGCCCAAGGCCCGCTTGACCACGATGATGGTGCCTTGCCTCGCGTTGGCGAAGGTGCAGGTCACGTTCTCGCCGGCGGCCAGGTCGATGCTGGCCGGGTTGCTGCCGTCGGAGCAGGTGGCGCTGGTCAAATCCCAGCCCGCCGGCACCGTCTCGCTGACGCTGTACGTCCCCGGCGCCAGGTTGGGGAACGCGCGCTGCGCCGTGTTGCCCACCGTGGCCAGGGTGAAAGTGGTGGCGGACGGGATCGTGCTGGTGAAGGCGAAGCTGCCGTCGCCGCCCGTGGTGTTCTTCACCACCGTCAGGCTGCCGCGTTGCCGGTTCGCGAAGGTGCAGGTCACATTCTCGCCGGCGGCCAGGTTGATACTGGCCGGGTTGCTGCCGTCGGAGCAGGTGGCGCTGGTCAAATCCCAGCCCGCCGGCACCGTCTCGCTGACGCTGTACGTCCCCGGCGCCAGATTGGGGAACGCGCGCTGCGCCGTGTTGCCCGCCGTGGCCAGAGTGAAACTGGTGGCGGACGGGATCGTGCTGGTGAAGGCGAAGCTGCCGTCGCCACCCGTGGTGTTCTTCACCACCGTCAGGCTGCCGCGTTGCCGGTTCGCGAAGGTGCAGGTCACATTCTCGCCGGCGGCCAGGTTGATGCTGGCCGGGTTGCTGCCGTCGGAGCAGGTGGCGCTGGTCAAATCCCAGCCCGCCGGCACCGTCTCGCTGACGCTGTACGTCCCCGGCGCCAGATTGGGGAACGCGCGCTGCGCCGTGTTGCCCGCCGTGGCCAGGGTGAAAGTGGTGGCGGACGGGATCGTGCTGGTGAAGGCGAAGCTGCCGTCGCCGCCCGTGGTGTTCTTCACCACCGTCAAGCTGCCGAGCTTGGTGTTGGTGAAGGTGCAGGTGACGTTCTCGCTCAGCGCGAGGTTGATGCTGGCCGGATTGCTGCCGTCGGAGCAGATGGCGCTGGTCAGATCCCAGCCTGCCGGCACGGTCTCGGTGACGTCGTAGGTTCCCGGCAACAGGTTGGCAAACGTGCGCTGCGCCGTCCCGCTCGTCGTGCTCAGGGTGAAGGGCGTCGGCGTCAGCGTCTGGCTGCCGAAGGTGAAGCTGTCGTCGCCGCCCACCGCGTTCTTGACCACCGTCAGGGAGCCGAGCGGCGTCACCGGGATCAGATAGTCTTCCACCTCACCATCGGACGCGGGTCCTTGGGCGCTGCTGAGCGAGGACGTGGTGAAGCGCAATCGGGCATAGATCGTCGCCCCGCTGGCGACGCTAACGGTCGGCCAAGTCAGTGTGACGGAGGTGACGCTACCATCGCCCAGAACCGAAGCCGTCTGCACCTCGGCAGGCTCGAAACTCCCATTGCCGTTGAAGTCGATCCAGCCGTAAAGCGTCGCGGCGCTGCCTGATGTGTTGGTCACGGCTACCTGGATCGAGTAGCTTCCGGTCAAGATGGTCAGCGGCGGGAAGCTGGCCACGCCGTCCTCGTCGTCGGTATTGTTGGTGTCGTCGCCGAGCGCGGTGGCGGCGTTGGCGCCGGTGTTCTGCGTCCCCGGATCGGCGTCGGGTTTGACGGCACCGGTAAAGACCGTCGGCGCATCGGAAACCGTGGCGAAACTCGTGAAGGCGGTGGAAACCGGGTCGTAAACTTTGGTCGCACCGGGCAAACCGCCGGTGAAAGCTTGACGTATGTAATGGCTGGCGTCGCCAAACGAGGCCGGGGCATCGCCGTAATCGAACGGCAGGAAGACACCCAGCGCGGCAGCGGAAATACCGCCACCCTTGATCTCAAAATCGAAATTGGTCACGTTAGTGGAAACGGCCAGTGCCGTGCCGTAGGTCGTCGCGCCGTTGCCCTGCAATTCCAGGGTTCTATCGCTGTTGGACCAGGTGGCGCTGAGATTGACGGCCTCGAATTGCTCCAGCAGTTGCCAGGCGTTGCCGTCGGTCGTCACCTTGAGGTACTCGTTGGAGGCGGCAGCTTCCGCGTCGATCGCCACCAGATCGACCGGAATGGACGTTCCGCCGAGGCTGGCCGAGAAGGTCAGGCGGAATGTGTTGGTGCATTGGTCACAACTCTTGATGGCCGTTTGTCCGGTGTTCGGATAGGCCCGATTCATCGCCGCAGGACCGTAGTCCTCTGGCCGGCCGATGCTGACCGCACCGCCGCTGATGTTGCTCACGGTCGCGGTGACCGTGACGCCGCCCGGCAAGGTAAAGGTCTTGGAATTTCCGTTCGTAAAGCTGAATCCAGCCCAATCCAACCAGTAGATCTGGTTCTGGTACTGGCCCCCACCGGTGCCGTCGGCAAAACCGGCATACGCAACCCGGCTGGCGCCTGACATCACCACGCCGAGAGCCAGGAGCAACAATAGCCCCGCAAGTCGATTTGGAAAGCGTAATGTCATAATTTTCTGTCCTGTTGGAGGTGCAATTATCCCAGCATTCAGTCCGAGAACGGCGTCAGTATCAGCGCCAGGATCGTCTTTAATGGCATGGTGGTTACTCCCGTCTACTGTGGGGCATTCGTCCCGCATGTTCTCGATATCGGTGGTTTGTGGGTCATTAACATCGCTTCAACTCCATCCATCCGGCGTCAGCCCCCGACGAGCGCGGCTTCGGGAATCTCGAAGCGCTGGTCGCCGATGCGCACCCGGAACAGGTCTGCCTCGCGCCGGACGGTCATCCGGGCTCCGCCGTCCGCCTGGCTCTGGTCG
>WBUJ01000232.1 GCA_008933795.1 Candidatus Contendibacter sp.
GCGCCGATGATCGTGCGAGCATTACTCGCGCTAAAGTAGGTCATCGCCAGGCTCCTAATACTCCGAACCCCCGAACAGGGGGTTTGGCATTTATGGGAAAAATTTGTTATAAGCCCATCGTCATGAATCCGGTCATGACCAGTTGGAGACCGATCCGATGTCCAGAGTCTGTCAGGTGACGGGCAAGCGCCCCATCACTGGAAACAACGTATCCCACGCCAACAACAGGACTCGCCGTCGTTTCCTGCCGAACCTGCACGTCCATCGGTTCTGGGTCGAAAGCGAACGGCGTTTCGTGAGCTTGCGCGTGTCTTGCCATGGGATGCGCATCATCGACAAAAAAGGGATCGACGCCGTTCTCGCCGAATTGCGCACCCGCGGCGAAAAGTTTTAAGGAGCGATTGCCATGCGCGATAAAATCAAGTTGGTTTCCACGGCGGGTACGGGGCATTTCTATACCACGACCAAGAACAAGCGCACGACGCCGGAAAAGCTGGAAATGAAGAAATTCGATCCGGTCGTCCGCAAGCATGTTCCCTATAAGGAAGCCAAGATCAAGTGAATGCCCATGCTGATTGTTATCAGCGTCCAAAAAGACCCGCCATCAGGCGGGTTTTTAGTTGTAAAAGCCTCTAAAATCAATTGGCTTTCTTCGCAATCAGCCAATAGCCGATGCTGAGCGCGAAGACCACGGCCGCCGTTGCCCAGATGTATTCCGGTTCCAAGGTCTTATAGTCCAGCACGATGACTTTTCGAGCGATCGCCATCAGTGCCGTGGCCAGCACCAGTTTGACGTGCAGTACGTCGTCGCGCAGATACAATACGATATTCAGGAAAATTTCGATGGCGATCAGGGTGGCCATGAACGCGCCGAACGAAACCAGAATATCATTGACGTTCAGCAGCCCCAGGGGCGACGCCGTCGCGCGTTCGTAAAGCACCCAGGCGACGTCGGCGACGCTCCACATGATCACCAGCGTCATCAGCACGGCCAGCACCCGCACGCAAAAGCGGATGACCATATGCAACCAGTGGATCAGAGGTTCCTCGTTTTCATTGATATGCAGACCCTCGGCGGGATCTTGATCGGATGGCGCGGAATGATGGGAGGGATTTTCCATGATGGCGGCTCCAGCGACGTGCGAGAGGGGTGGCCCAAGTCAATGATCATTCTCATCCTATCGCCCGCCGAACGCCAATGCTTGTCGAAAGCGTCATGACCGGCGAGACCTTGGTAGCGGTTGAGCGGTTGAGCCGCCGTCATGGCCAGACCCAGGCGGTTGACGCGGTCAGCTTTACCCTGGAGCGTGGCCAGATTTTGGGCTTTCTCGGGCTCAACGGCGCGGGCAAATCCACGACCATGCGGATGTTGGCCGGTGTCTTGGCGCCGGATGCCGGGCGCATCCTGATCGACGGGGCCGACCTGCTGGACCAACCACGGCGGGCCAAGCAGGCCATCGGTTATCTGCCCGAGCAACCGCCGTTGTATCGGGAATCAACCGTGGACGAACAATTGTGCTACAGCGCTCGCCTGCACGGACTCGACCGCGCGGCTAGCCATCGCGCCATGGCGCAGGTCAAGGCGCGGTGTGGGCTGGCGAACGTCGGCCAACGGCTGACCGGCAACCTGTCCAAGGGCTACCGGCAGCGGGTCGGTATCGCTCAAGCCTTGTTGCATGATCCGCCGGTGCTGATCCTGGACGAGCCAACCGCTGGGTTGGACCCGGTCCAAGCGAGGGAGATCCGCGCCCTGATTCGCGAACTGGGACGGGAACGCGGCGTGATTTTGTCTACGCATTTGCTGCCGGAAGTGCAGGCGACCTGTAGTCACGTCCAGATCATGCAGTCTGGACGGTTGGTGTTCGCGGGCGCGCTGGCCGAGTTACAACAGCGACGGCAATCCGCCTGCCTGCGAATTGGGCTGAATGCGCCACCACCCGTGGTGGAACTGGCGCGATTGCCGACGATTACACGGGTCGAGAATCTTGGCGGCGGCCAGTTCCGGCTCCATCATGCCGCCGGCGCCGCGCCCGCGCGGGCGCTGCTCGATCAAGCCCATGTCGGCGGCTGGGATTTGTGGGAATTGACGCCGGAACGGGCGAGCCTGGAACAGATTTTTGTCGAACTGACGCTGGGATGGGAGACCGCCGAATGATCCGGGTGATCGCGGCCCGCGAATTGCGCGGCCTGTTCCTGTCGCCGCTGGCTTGGACGTTGCTGGCGGTAACCGAGGCGCTGCTGGCCTGGATCTTCCTCATCCTGGTGAATGATTTTCAGAATGCGAGGGGACGGCTGGCCGCGCTGGAGCATGCGCCCGGCGTGACCGATCTGGTGGTTGCGCCGCTGTTTCGGGTCGCCGCTTGGGCATTGTTGCTGCTGGCGCCGTTGCTGACCATGCGGTTGTTCAGCGAGGAACAGCGTACCGGCACCCTCGACCTCCTGTTGTCCGCTCCGGTGAGGGCGAGCCAGATCGTCTTGGGCAAGTATCTGGGCGTGTTGACGTTTCTCCTGAGCGCGGTCGCGCTGATGGCCTTGATGCCGTTGACGCTAATGGCGGGCGCGACGCTCGATGGCGGCAAGCTGCTGGCGGGGTTGCTGGGGCTGAGCCTGCTCGCCGCCAGTTGCGCCGCCGCTGGCCTGTACCTGTCGTCGCTCACCGCGCAGCCGATCGTGGCGGCGACCGCGACCTTTGGATTGCTGCTGGCGTTCTGGATCGTGGATGTAGGCGCTGGTCGGGGAACGGCCAGCGAGCTGTTCGGCTACCTGTCGCTGCCGCGACATAACGACGCCCTGCTGCTGGGTTTGGTGCGGAGCGAGGATGTAGCCTATTACCTGCTGTTCAGCGTGGCGTTCCTGGGGTTGACCATCCGTCGGCTCGACAATCTCCGGCTGCGAGGTTGACCCATGCGGCTCGATCCCTCCTCGCGGTGGCGGCTGTGGCTGCAAAACCAGTTATTTGCGCTGCTGTTCGCGCTGGTGATCGGCCTGCTGGCCTGGCTGAGCACCCGCTATCCGATGCAGGCCGACTGGACCGCGAGCGGGCGCAACACCCTGTCGGTGGCCAGCCAAACCCTGCTGGCCCGCATGGACGAGCCGGTTCGGATCACCGCCTACGTCCGCGAGCAGCCCGCCTTGCGCGACGCTATTGCCCGGCTGATCGGCCGCTATCAGCGCCACAAGCCTGATTTGACCCTCCACTTTGCGAATCCCGATCTGTCGCCGGATCGGGTGCGCGAACTGGGCATTACCCAGGAGGGCGAGTTGTATGTGGAGTATCGCGGGCGCGGCGCCAAACTCCAGCAACTCGGCGAGCAGGCTCTGACTCAGGTTTTGCAACGCCTGAGCCGTCCGCGAGAGCCGGTCGTGCTGTTTCTCGACGGTCATGGCGAGCGCAAACCGCTCGGCGTCGCCAATCACGATCTTGGGACGTTCGGCCGGAAGTTGGAAAAAATCGGGATTCGGCCGCGCGCCCTCGATTTGGCGGCGGATGCGCGCGTTCCCGCCGAAGCCGCCACGCTGGTCATCGCCGGACCGCGACTGCCCCTGTCGCCGAGTACGGTCGAGGTGATTCTGGCGTATGTGCGGCAGGGCGGTCATCTGCTGTGGTTGTTGGAGCCGGACGATCCCTCCAACCTGCAACCCCTGGCGGCGGCGCTGGGCGTCGCCCGGTTGCCCGGCGTGGTGGTGGACGCGGACGCGCCCGGCTTGGGAATCAAGAATCCCGCCTTTGTGCCCATCGCCGATTATGGCCCGCATCCCGTCACCGAAGCGCTGCGCGCCCCCGCGTTGTTACCCCTGGCGGCGGCGCTGGATGTCCGACCCGGCGCGGGTTGGACGGTGACGGCGTTGCTGGAAAGCCAATCCCGGAGTTGGACCGAGACCGGTTCGCTCGATGGGTCGCCGCGGTTCGATCCCGACCGCGCCGAACGGTCCGGACCCCTGACCGTGGGCGTGGCGCTGGTCCGACCCCGGCCCGGCCCGACCCCGGACTTCAACTCATCCGCCGCCCATCAACAGCGGGTCGTCGTCATCGGCGATGGTGACTTTCTCTCCAATACGTACCTG
>WBUJ01000035.1 GCA_008933795.1 Candidatus Contendibacter sp.
CTCGTTAGGCCACTGAGCATGTCGGCCAAGCCGCCGCCAGCCCCGCCGCTTTGCGCGCCGCCTCTCGTTAGGCCACTGAGCATGTCGGCCAAACCACCACCAGCCCCGCCGCTCTGCGCGCCGCCTCCGGCCAGGCTGCCGATCAATTGACCGAGAATCTGTCCGCCTTGCCCCGAGGACGTGGCGTTATTGCCCAACAGGCTGCCCAGCAACTGTAATGCATCCATTTTTGACCCCTTTGGTGATTGGCGCGGGGATGACGGCGTCCCGTCGTCATCCCCGCAGGTGGATGATCCTGGCGTTCAGCCGAGCGGAATGCGGATTTTCTGGCCGACATAAATCTTGTCGGGGTCTTTGATGACCTCGCGGTTGGCTTCAAAAATCTTGGGATAGGCGGAGGCGTTACCCAGGAATTTCTTGGCGATGGACGACAGGTTATCGCCTGACTGGATGGTGTAATACTCCACCTTGCCGGTCTGCGGCGGGGCTTTCAACTGATCGGCCGAAACCTTTTCGACCCCCTGGACGTTACCCGCCAACAGAACCGCCTTTTCCATGGCTTCCGGGGTGATGGCATCCCCGGAAAGCTGAACCTGGCCGTCCTTGAATTTGACGTCCAGATTTTTGACGCCGGGATTGGCGGCCTCGATTTCCTGTTTGATCTTGTCGGCGGGATCGTCGCCGGCGCCGAACAGTTTCTTACCTTGGTTGATGACGAAATCGAACAGTCCCATGATGACCTCCTGGTGATGACGTTTGGGTTGAAAAACTCTCACCTCCGATCCTCTTCCCGGAGGGAGAGAGCAAAGATTTCAAGCTCCCGGCAATGGCGGCGGCAGATTGGCGAACAGCGCATTGAATTCCGCGATCTCGCCGGCTGGCGTCCAGTTGGCCATGCCCTGGGTCCAAACCGGCGTGGCGCGGGTCAACTGGCCGCCCTGGACCTGCTGTTGCAGCGCATCCAGGCCAAACGGCCCGGTCTGCTGGTTGTTTAACGCCACGAAATAGCGGTTGGCGCCGGGCAGCGGTGGAGGAGCCACTGGCGCCGGTTGCGGAGCCGGAGCCGCCGGTCGGGCCAGCGTTTCGTTCAGTCGCTGGGCCATCGCCAGCCCCAATCCCATGTTCAACGCCTCGGAGCCGCCGCCCGGATTGGCCGCAGCGTCACGCAGGGCCTCCGCCGCCTGGAACTGGGTGTACTGATCGAGATTGCCGACGATGCCCATGCTGCTGCGCTTGTCCAGCGCGGCTTCGACTTCCTTGGGCAGCGAGATATTCTCGACCAGCAGATTGGGCAGCTCCAACCCGACCGCCTCGAATTCCGGCGCGATGCGCTGTTGCAGGAACTGGCCGAGTTGATCGTAGTTGCCGGCCAGATCCAGCGCCGGAATCTTCGACTGGCCGAGGATGTTGGCGAAGCGCGCCACGATCATGTTGCGCAACTGGTTGGTGATTTCTTCGGTGGTAAAACGGCCGTCGGTGCCGACGATTTCGCGCAAGAAGGTTGGTGCATCCTTGACCCGAATCGTGTAGCTGCCAAAGGCCCGCAGCCGGATCGGGCCGAATTCGGGATCGCGCAGCATCACCGGATTCTGGGTGCCCCACTTGAGATCGGTGAAACGGCGGGTGCTGAAAAAGTACACCTCAGCCTTGAACGGGCTTTCGAAACCGTGCTGCCACGCCTGCAAAGTCGAGAGGATCGGCAGGTTGTTGGTTTTCAGCTCATACATGCCCGGCTGGAAGGTGTCGGCAAGCTGGCCTTCGTTGACGAATACCGCCACCTGGCCTTCGCGCACCGTCAGCTTGGCGCCGTATTTGATCTCGTTACCGTGTCGCTCGAAGCGGTACACCAGGGTGTCGTTCGAGTCATCCGTCCACTGGATGACGTCGACAAATTCACCCATCAATTTGTCCCACAATCCCATGTCAGCGGCCTCCAGTGGGTGGGCTGGGTTGGCGGGTTCGAGCGTGAGAGGCAGCCAACGCCTGCCGCAATTCGGTTTCGCACGCTTCCAGTTGCACGGCGGCCTCTTGCCGGTGGCGGCGACCTTCGTCGGCGATGCGCAGGCTGTCCTCGATGGTGGCGATCAGGGTCTGGTTGGCCTTTTTCACCGTTTCGATGTCGAACACGCCGCGTTCGATCTGCGTGCGGGTTTGAGCGTTGGCCTGCCGGAGATTGTCCGCGTTGGCTTCCAGCAACTGATTGGTGAGATCAGTAGCGGCCTTGACAGTTTCGGCGGCTTGGCCAGAGCGGTAGATGGTGATCGCCTGGGCCAGTTGTTGCCGCCACAGCGGCACGGTGTTGACCAGGGTCGAGTTGATCTTGGTGATCAGGCCCTTGTCGTTCTCCTGCACCAGCCGGATGCTCGGCAGGCTTTGCATGGTGACCTGCCGGGTCAGCTTGAGGTCGTAGACCCGCCGTTCCAGATCGTCGCGGCTGGCGCGCAGGTCGCGCAAGGTTTGCGCCTTGACCATGTCCTCGCTGGCCGTGACTTCCTTCTCCAACGTCGGCAGTTCCTCCGTATCCACCTTTTGCAGCTTGGTTTCGCCCGCCGCGATATACAGTTCCAACGTGTGGAAATAGTCGAGATTGGCGGTATACAGCCGATCCAGGGTAGCGACGTCGGTCAGCAACTCGGTCTTGTGCCGCTCCAAAGCATCGCTGATGGTATCGATCTGGTTCCGCACCGTCTCGTATTGCTGGACGATCTTGACTAGCGGCTTGGCCTTGTTGAACAGCCGGGCGAAAAAACCGGGTTTCTTGTTCGGGTCCAGTTCGTCGAGATCGAAGCCGCGCAGCACCGCGACCATTTCGTTCAGCGCCGAACCGGCGGGACCGGTATCCTTGTTGCGCACCCCTTCCAGCATCTTGTCGGAGATGGTGGTCAACTGCTCCTGGGCCTTGCTGCCGAAGAAGATGATCGAGTTGCTGTCGCGCAGGTCGAGTTGCGCCGCCAGCGCGGCGACTTGCTGCTGGTCCTGGGCCGGCGCCGGGGCGCGGATGGCCAAGTCCTGCTGGACTTGCGGTAGGGCGGCGGCGAACACCTCGGGCAACGCCGGCAGGGTGGGGGGGGCGGTGGTTGGGGCAGAGGATGTTGTAGTGGTCATGCGGTTCGGCTCCTGGTCGGGTGTGGGGAGGTGGCTCGCCTTAGATCACCCCTTCCCGTTTCAGTTGGGTGGTTAGCACTTCGATTTGCACGTCGAGATCGGTCACATCGGCTTCCAGCAGTTTTTGCTGCTGTTCCTGGAAGACTTCCTCGATGGTGGCCAGCACCCGGCGGAAATTGTCCTCCAGTTCCGGCGTGGCTACCCGCCCATGGGTTTTGGCGTAGCCCTCGGTGACTTGCTTGGCGCCGTCCAGATAGACGTTGAGGAACTTGCGGGCGCGGCGCAGATCGCGCGGATCTTCCTCCAACAGGGTCAGAATCCGCCGGGCCAGCGCGACGATCCGCCGCAACCGGCTGTTGAGTTCGGCGTTGCGGATGTCGCGGGTGGTCTGTTCGATGGCGGCGATGGAAGTCTCGGCCTGCGTCAGCGCCTCCAGCACCCGGTTGGTGACATCCACACCGTCGCGGTCGGTGAAGCGTTTGGCGATGCGTGGATCAAAACCATAACTCAGATAGCAGCCGAGCAGGGCGACCAGACCGAAAGCGCCAGCCATCGCCGGAGGGTAGTGCGCGCCGCTCCAGGCGGTAAGGCCCGTAGCGAGGGCGACGACCCCACCGCCGAGGGTTTTGAGCGGCCAGGGAGCTTTGGCAACCCGGCGGCGGTCGTATTCGGCTTCCAACCGCAAGCCGCGCCGTAGCAGCAGCGCGCCGGCCAGGAATAGCCCGTAACCGATGGCGTTGTCGAACAGGCCGCCCAGATCGCCGCGCGCCAGCGAGGCGACAGCGGCGAACAGCACCGGTAACGGTAGCAGAAACATCAGAATACCCCTGGTGGAGGGGAAACGGCCGGGGGTCTGCTGGTAGCGTTCGGCCATGGTGCGAATTCTCCGTTTTAACAACAGCATCAGAGCGGTCAGCGAGATCAGGACGGCGCCGGCCAGCAACAGAAGGCGGCCCATGACGGCGGATTCCGGGATCAGTTGTGCGGGGCTAGCGCGGCAGGCGGAGCGGCCGTGGTGCAGCAGGACACCCACAGCGCCTCGCAGGAAGCAACGCCGACGGCGGCGAAGATCAACAGCAGACCGATGAACTTGCGCAGATAATCAGGCATGGCGACGGATTCGCTCGGTGACGATGGATACGATTAACTATAACTCAAGTCGCCATCCTGGCGGATAGGGTAATCAAGTGGACTCATGTTATTCGCTAAACCCCACGTCGAACAGGTCAACACGGACGATGGAGGGATGAGGTGGAACGAATTTCAGCTTGATGGAGTACGGGGAATGAACTGATACAGCCACGTTTCCGAGAGCGCCCTGTCGCCCAGGCGCAAATAGGCGCGCAGGTCCACGGGTTCGCCGCCTTCCAGTTCGATCTCGAAATTCCCCCGCCAGCGGCGAGTGCCCGCCACCTGAAAGGCGCCGGGGTTGCGCAGGCTCCCGCGCGTGGCGCTGGCCACCAGTTGAACGGACGCCTGCTTGTCGAGTTGTTCCAACGGTCCCCCAGCGAAATCGATGGCAAACCAAGCCTTATGCATCGGTCGCGGGGGCGTCCTGGGGAGGGTGCTCCAACCCGTGCGGGTAGCGATCACCCGACCCCGGTCGGGCCAATAGGGTTCGTCGGCCGTCCAATGCAGCCGGTAGCGGTAGGTTCGGGTGGCGCCGGCTTGGGCGGGTTCCCGCGGCGCCCAGTAGGCGACGATGTTATCGTTGATTTCGTAGTCGGTCGGAATTTCCACCAACTGGACCGCTCCCTCGCCCCAGGGCTCCAGCGGTTCCACCCATAAGGTGGGCCGTCGTTCGTAAAACACCAGGTCGTCCTCATAGTTTTCGAAACGGCGATCCCGTTGGGACAGGCCGAATCCCCTGGGATCGCGATCGACAAAGTCGTTGGTCTGGACGAAGGGCGGGTTGTTGAGTGGTCGCCAAATCCGTTCGCCGGCTCCGGTCCACAGAGCCAGACCGTCGCTGTCGTGGACTTCCGGGCGCCAATCCCAACTGGGTTGATGGTTGGTCTCGGAAAACCAGAACATGCTGGTCAGCGGCGCCACTCCCAGCCGGCGAATCGCGGCCCGAAAGAACAAGACGGCCTCGATGTCCATGATCACCCGCTCCTGGCGGGTCGCCTGGATTCGATAGGCGCCGGTCAGGCTGGGACCCTCCAGCAAGGCGTAAATCATCATCGTCTGGGGGTCGGACGTCGGTTCCAGCCAGAAGTGAGTAAAGCGGGGAAATTCCTCCGCCGTGGGCAGGGCGGTATCGATGGCGATGCCGCGGGCCGAGATGCCGTACTGATCCAGTTCCCCGGCGCTGCGGAAATATGAGGCCCCCAGGAACGCCAGCCAGTCCCGCTCCTCCGTCCGGGAATGCAGGACCCGGAAGCCGGCAAAGCCGATGTCGTCCGGCAGCGCCGCGGCAAAATCCGCCTTGCCGAACGTGAACAGGCGGGAGGAATAACGCACTTCGCGCGCCGTGCCTGCGCGCACGGCGTGGATTTTCACCGGCAGGGGGAACAGCCGCCCTAAATGGAAGAAGCGCACCGGATACGGCCCGTCTCCCTCGCGCCAGAGCGCGGCTTCCGGCCGGGACTGGATTTCCAGATGGGCGTCGTAATCGATGCGATCCAGGAGATCGGCGTGGCGGATAGGGGGAACCTGATAGGGTTGGGCGGCCAGTTGTTGGGCTTGCTGGCGCAGTCCGTCGAAACTGAACGGCTGCGCGGGTCCGAACTCCAGTCCCGCCGACGGCCGCGCGTCGGCTCGAGCGCCCTGTCCGAGGAGGGATAGCCACGGGAGGGATAATGCGCCCGCGAGAAAGGAACGTCGTGAGATATCGCGCTTCATGGGATTTGCCCCTTCAACAACCGCCGAACGGCTTCAAGGTGCTCCGGTTCCTGGTGACACAGGCCCTGGAAGCTGGCGGACAAATCCAGGAAATCCTTCAGGTCCATGCGCTGGGCCATCTTTATGAGTCGCTTGGTCAGGCGCAGCGCCTTTCGCGGCTGGCTGGCAAAGTGCGCGGCCAATTCCTGGGCGCGCGCCAGCAGTCGTTCCGGCTCCACGACTTCCAACACGATTCCCCGCGCCTTGGCCTCGTCGGCGTCGATGATTCGACCGCTCAGGGTAAGTTCGAAAGCGGACTGATAGCCGATCAGCCGTTGCAGAAACCAGGCGCCGCCATCGCCCGGAATGAGACCCAGGTTGAGAAAGGTTTCGCCGAATTTCGCCGCGCTGGAAGCCAGGCGGATGTCCGCCATGTTCGCCAAGTCGAAGCCGGCGCCGATCGCGGGTCCGTTCACGGCCGCGATGATGGGGATCTCGACCTGTTGCAACGCCAGCGGAATTCGCTGGATGCCGCGACGGTAGCGGGTGGCCACCTCGGCCGCGTCGCCGGCAAAGTCGCCATGGCGCTCGGCCATGTCCTTGACGTTGCCGCCGGCACAAAAGGCGGAACCGGCGGCGGCGAGGATCAGTACCGAGATTTCATCGCAGCCGTTTACCCATTCGGCGACCGCCACGATATCGTCGATCAGGCGCGTTCCGGTGAGCGCGTTGCGCACGTCGTGGCGGTTCATGGTCAACGTGGCGACGCGCCCGTCGATCCGGAGCAACGCATCGGTCAAGTCTGGTGGTTTCATCGCGCATCTTCCCCTGGTCGCAAAGGGTTCGATCATACAAAAACTCCCCTCTCCCAGCAGGAGAGGAGTTGGGAGTGAGGGCTTTGGAAGGTCGTGCGAAAACGCCTCTCAATCCCGCAGTTCGCGCCGGTCGGCGAACAGCGCGAGCGCTTCCGGATTGGCCAGCGCCTCGATGTTCTTGATCGGCTGGCCATGCACGACGCTGCGCACCGCCAGTTCGACGATCTTGCCGCTCTTGGTGCGGGGAATATCGGTCACTTGCAGCACCTTGGCGGGAACATGGCGCGGCGTGGTGTTTTCGCGAATCGTCCGTTTGATTTTGGCGGCGAGCGCATCGTCCAGTTCGACGCCATCCTGGAGTTTTACGAACAGCACCAGCCGGACATCTCCCTCCCAGTCCTGCCCGACGACGATGGATTCGACGACTTCGGGCAGCTTTTCCACTTGGCGGTAAATCTCGGCGGTGCCGATGCGCACGCCGCCCGGATTAAGCGTGGCGTCCGAACGGCCATGGATGATCAATCCATCGTGCTCGGTCACTTCGCAGAAATCGCCGTGATGCCAGACGCCGGGAAACCGCTCAAAATAGGCCGCGTGGTACTTCTTTCCATGGGGGTCGTTCCAGAAACCGACAGGCATGCAGGGAAACGGGCGGGTGCAGACCAGTTCGCCTTTTTGTCCTCGGATGGATTGGCCCTCGTCGTTCCACACTTCGACCGCGAGGCCCAGACCCTTGCATTGAATCTCGCCGCGCCAGACCGGCAGCGTGGGGTTGCCCAGCACGAAACAGGAAACGATGTCGGTGCCGCCGGAGATGGAGGAAAGTTGAAGGTCCGACTTGATGTCCGAGTACACGTAATCGAAGCGCTCGGGCACGAGCGGGCTGCCAGTGGACAGCATGGCCCGGAGGTCGCTTAGATCGTGGTTCCGCCTGGGCGTTAGGCCGGTTTTTTCCAAGGCGTCGAGATACTTGGCGGAGGTACCAAAATGGCTCGCGCGTTCAGCCTGGGCATAGTCCCAGAGAATCCGACCGCCGGCGACGAAGGGGCTGCCGTCGTACAGCAGCAGCGTCGCGCCGGACGCCAAGCCGGAAACCAGCCAGTTCCACATCATCCAGCCGCAGGTGGTGAAGTAGAACAAGCGATCGCCTTCCCGAAGGTCGGTATGCAGTTGGTGTTCCTTGAGATGCTGCAACAGCGTGCCGCCAGCGCCGTGGACAATACACTTTGGGACGCCGGTCGTTCCCGATGAGTACATGATGTAGAGGGGATGGTCGAAGGGCTGCGGAACGAACTCGATTTCGGTCGCCGCCGCGTGGGGCGCGACAAAGCGGGGCCACGAGATACCCTGGGGCAGGCTCGCCGCCAGCGCGTCCGCGTCGTCGTGGAGGTAGGGAACAAGGATCAACCATTGGACGCTGGGGAGCCTGGGCGCGAGTTCGGCCAGCTTGGGCCAAATATCCACCGCCTTGCCGTTGTACCAGTAGCCATCAGAGGCGATCAGCGCCTTGGGCGCGGTCTGGCCGAAGCGATCGAGGACGCCCTGGACGCCGAAATCCGGCGAGGCGCTGGTGAACACCGCGCCGATGCTGGCGGCGGCTAGCATCGCGACAATCGTTTCAGGCATGTTGGGCAGATAGGCGGCGACGCGGTCGCCGGCGCCGATGCCCGCTCCTTTCAGCGCGGCCGCGAATTGGGCGACCCGCCGGCGTAATTCGGCCCGTGAGACCGCGCGCTGGATTTTGTCCTCGCCCCGGAACACCAGCGCTTCAGAGTTGCAGCAATCCCGCAGCAGGTTTTCGGCGAAATTGAGGCGGGCATCCGGAAACCACTTGGCGCCGGGCATCCGGTGGGGATCGACCAGAACCCGCTCCCCGCGCTCGCCAAGCACGCCGCAAAAGCTCCAGATCGCGGCCCAGAACTGCTCGGGCGCATCGATCGACCAAGCGTGCAAGTCCGCATACGACTCCAGCGCCATTCCGGAAATCCGCCGGGCATGGGCGGCAAAGGCGGCCATCCGGGTCGCGGCGCTCCGCCCTGGGTCGGGCGTCCAAAGCGGCTGTTCGCGATCCGTTGGCGCGGCTCGGTGGGAACGCAAGCTGTCACCCATTAGCTCTCTCTCCACGGGGCGGTCGGAATGACCCGATCGTTAGAAATGGATCGCCGGATCTCGCCAACACGACTTTCGGGGCCGATTGACGCCTCGCGCCAGGCTGGATCACATTCTGAACAGGCCGAACCGGGTCGGCGCGATGGGCGCGTTGAGGGCGGCCGACAGCGACAGTCCGAGGATGCGCCGACTCTGGGCGGGATCGACCACGCCGTCGTCCCACAGGCGGGCCGTGGCGTAGTACGGATGGCCCTGTTCCTCGTACCGCGCGCGGATCGGCGCCTTGAACGCTTCCTCGTCCTCCTTGCTCCAGACGCCGCCCGCAGCTTCGATACCGTCCCGACGCACCGTCGCCAACACGCTGGCCGCCTGTTCGCCGCCCATGACCGAAATCCGGCTGTTGGGCCACATCCACAGGAAGCGCGGCGAGTAAGCGCGGCCGCACATGCCGTAGTTGCCGGCGCCGAAGCTGCCGCCAACCAGCAGGGTGATCTTGGGAACCCCCACGGTGGAAACGGCGGTGACCATCTTGGCGCCGTCCTTGGCGATGCCGCCGTTTTCGTACTTGCGGCCCACCATGAAGCCGGTAATGTTTTGCAGAAACAGGAGCGGAATGCCGCGCTGGCCGCACAGCTCGATGAAATGCGCGCCTTTCTGCGCTGACTCCGCGAACAGAATGCCGTTATTGGCGACGACGCCCACCGGGTAACCGTAAAGCTGCGCGAAGCCGGTGATTAAGGTCGCGCCGTAGCGGGCCTTGAATTCGTCGAAGCGCGACCCGTCCACGATCCGGGCGATGAGTTCCCGTGCGTCGTAGGGCTTGCGGGTGTCGGTGGGCAGGATGCCGTGGATTTCCTCCGGGTCGTAAATCGGCTCCTCGCCGCCGCCCAAGGCCAAGTTCACCGGTTTGACGCGATTGAGATTGGCGAGAATCCGCCGGGCGATGTAGAGGGCGTGCGCGTCGTTCTCGGCCAGATGGTCGGCGACCCCGGAGACGCGGGTGTGCACGTCGCCGCCGCCCAAATCCTCGGCGCTCACCACCTCGCCCGTGGCGGCCTTCACCAGCGGGGGACCGCCGAGAAAAATGGTGCCCTGGTTCTTGACGATGACCGTCTCGTCGGACATGGCTGGCACGTAAGCGCCGCCCGCCGTGCAGGACCCCATGACCACGGCAATCTGAGCAATGCCTCTGGCCGACATGTTGGCCTGATTGTAGAAGATGCGGCCGAAATGGTCCCGGTCTGGAAAGACCTCGTCCTGCCTGGGCAGAAAGGCGCCGCCCGAATCCACGAGATAAATGCAAGGCAAATGGTTCTGCTCGGCGATCTCCTGGGCGCGTAAATGTTTCTTCACCGTCATTGGGTAGTAGGTGCCACCCTTCACCGTGGGGTCGTTGGCCACGATCATGCACTCGCCGCCCTGCACCCGGCCAATGCCGGTGATGATCCCCGCCGCCGGGGCATCGTCGTCGTACATCCCGTAAGCCGCCAGTTGTCCGACTTCAAGAAAGGGCGTGCCGGGATCGAGCAGATAATTCACCCGCTCGCGCGGCAACAATTTGCCCCGGGCGAGATGCTTCTTGCGGGCCGCCTCGCTGCCGCCGAGCGCGACCCGGGCGATCTTGTCGCGCAAATCGGCGACCAGGGTTCGCATGGTCTCCGCGTTGGCCTGAAACTCGGCCGATCGGGGATTGATTCGGGATTTGATAACGCTCATCTCAGGCGCTCTCGGCGAACAGTTCCCGGCCGATGAGCATGCGGCGGATTTCCGAGGTGCCGGCGCCGATCTCGTAAAGCTTGGCGTCGCGCCACAGGCGGCCGGCCGGATAGTCGTTGATGTAGCCGTTGCCGCCGAGGGTCTGAATCGCCTCCCCGGCCATCCAGGTGGCCTTTTCCGAGGCGTAGAGGATGGCGCCGGCGGCGTCCTTGCGCAGGGTGCGGGCATGGTCGGCCCGGTCGCAGGCCCGGCCCACGGCGTAGACGTAGGCGCGGCAGGCCTGCCAGGTGGTGTACAGGTCGGCCAGCTTGCCCTGCATGAGCTGGAACTCGCCGATAGGCGTATCGAATTGCTTGCGGTCGTGCAGGTAGGGCGCCACCACGTCCATGCAGGTGGCCATGATGCCCAGCGGTCCGCCGGCCAGCACGGCGCGTTCGTAGTCGAGACCCGACATGAGCACCTTGACGCCGTTGCCCACGCCGCCCAGCACGTTCTCTTCCGGCACCTCGCAATCGTCGAAGAACAGCGGATAGGTGTTGGAGCCGCGCATCCCCAGCTTGTCCAGGTGGGCGCCGTGGCTGAAACCCTTGAAGCCCTTTTCGACGATGAAGGCGGTGATGCCCCGGGGACCCGCGTTGAGGTCGGTCTTAGCGTAGATCACCAGGGTATCGGCGTCGCCGCCGTTGGTGATCCACATCTTGCCGCCGTTCAGCACGTAGCGGTCGCCCTTTTTGTCGGCGCGCAGCTTCATGCTCACTACGTCGGAACCCGCGTTGGCCTCGGACATGGCCAGCGCTCCGACGTGTTCGCCGGAAACGAGTTTGGGCAGATACTTAGCCTTCTGTTCGGCGGCGCCGTTGCGGTGGATCTGGTTCACGCACAGGTTGGAGTTGGCGCCGTAGGACAGCCCCACCGAGGCGGAAGCTCGCGAGATTTCTTCCATGGCGACGATATGGGCCAAGTAGCCCATGTCAACACCGCCGTATTGCTCGCTGACGGTCATGCCGAGCAGCCCCAGATCGCCGAACTTCTTCCACAAATCGGTGGGGAACTGGTTGTCGCGGTCGATTTGGGCAGCCCGGGGGGCGATTTCCTTGCTGGCGAAGGCGCGCACCGTATCGCACAGCATGTCGATGGTTTCGCCCAGATTGAAATTCAGGCTATGGAACGACATATCGTCTCCTGGTTGACTGAACTCTGCTGGCGCCGCCGCATCCTCGGCGCTCGGTATTTGAGATGGTTTCCCCGGCTGGACCAATGGCTGTCGGCGGTCGATGCCTTTCTGGCGCCGCGCCCAAACTCTTCTTCGCTCGTCTTTACAGAATACCTTATTCGTAAGAGTAAAGCCCGACACGCCGCCAGAGCTTGACCGAATCAGCCGATCAGCGGTTTTGCAGTAGTTTGAGACGAATACAACTTGATTCCTACACTTCCATTTGATCTCGACTAAGCTTTTTTTATCGCTGGCCTAAAGCCGAGACGACAGAATCCTTGTTCGGTCGCGCCGGCTATCACGACAACAAGCGAATCTGAAATAGAGAATCGGCTGGGAGGAAAGCGATGTCGCTTGGGACAAACACCGGGTCGCCGGATGGGTTGCAGACCTTTCCGGGCCTGCTTTTTCATCATGCCAAGACGCGGGGCGACGCGCCGGCCATCCGCGAGAAGGACCTTGGCATCTGGCAGACCTGGAGTTGGTCCGACGTGGCCGAGCGGGTGCGCGCCCTGGCCAGCGGCCTGGCGGCCCTGGGCTTCAAGCGCGGCGACAACCTGGCCATCATCGGCGACAACCGGCCCCACCTCTACATGATGATAAGCGCCGCTCAATGCCTCGGCGGCGTGCCGGTGCCGCTCTACCAGGACGCGGTGGCGGATGAAATGCTTTTTGTCCTCGAGGACGCCGCTATCCGTTTTGCCGCCGTCGAGGATCAGGAACAGGTAGACAAACTGCTGGAGGTCATGGATCGGGCGCCCCTGCTCGAACACATCGTCTACGACGACCCACGGGGAATGCGCCACTACAACCAGCCCTTCCTCCACGACATCCACGCCTTGATGGAAATGGGGCGGATTCACAACCGCAACCATCCGGATTTCCTTGACGAGGAAGTGGCGCAAGGACAGGCCAGCGACATCTCGGTCATGCTCTACACCTCCGGCACCACCGGCAAACCCAAGGGTGTCTGCCAGACTCACGCCGCCTTCATCGCCTCCGCCCGGGGCGGCATGCAAATCGACAAGCTGGACGCCGCCGGCGACATTCTTTCCTACCTGCCCATGGCCTGGGTGGGCGACCATCTCTTCTCCTTCGCTCAGTCGCTGGTGGTGGGCTTCACCATCAACTGCCCGGAATCCGGCGATACGGTGATGACCGACCTGCGGGAGATCGGCCCGACCTATTACTTCGCGCCGCCCCGGGTATTCGAGAGCCTGCTAACCTCCGTCATGATCCGCATGGAAGACGCCAGCGCCATCAAGCGCGGGATGTTCCATTACTTCCTGGGCGTAGCGAAACGCTGCGGCGGCGCCATTCTCGATGGCAAGCCGGTGGGTCTTGGCGACCGGCTGCTCTACGGATTGGGAACCCTCCTGGTCTACGGTCCATTGCGCAACGTCCTGGGCCTGAGCCGCATCCGCGTCGCCTACACCGCCGGGGCCGCCATCGGCCCCGAACTGTTCGGCTTTTACCGCTCCATCGGCATCAACCTCAAGCAACTCTATGGCCAGACCGAAACCTGCGCCTACGTCTGCCTGCAGCCGGACGGTCAAGTCAAGCCCAGCAGCGTGGGCGCCCCGGCGCCGGGCGTGGAGATCAAAATCGCCGACAACGGCGAGGTGCTGGTCAAGGGCCCGATGCTGCTCAAGGAATACTACCGGCGGCCCGACGCCACCGCCGAGTCGATCGACGCCGACGGCTACTTCCTGACCGGCGACGCCGGCTTCCTCGACGCGGACGGCCACCTGAACATCATCGACCGAGCCAAGGATGTCGGCAAGCTGGCCAACGGCGCGATGTTCGCCCCCAACTACATCGAAAATAAACTCAAATTCTTCCAGCACATCAAGGAAGCGGTCTGTTTCGGCCACGACCGGGACCGGGTCTGCGCGTTCGTCAACATCGACGCCGGAGCGGTGGGCAACTGGGCCGAGCGGCGCGGCATCGCTTATTCCGGCTACGCCGACTTGGCTAGCAAGCCGCGGGTCCACGAGCTGATCAGAACCTGCGTTGACGAGGTGAACGCCACCCTGGCCCAGGACGCCATGGTCGCGGATTCACAGATTCACCGCTTCCTCGTCCTGCACAAGGAGCTGGACCCGGACGACGACGAACTCACCCGGACCCGCAAGGTTCGCCGCAATTTCGTCGCGAAAAAATACCAGGTGCTGATCGATGCTCTGTATGGCGGCAAGGCCACTCAATTCATCGAAACCGAAGTCAAGTTTGAGGATGGCCGGCGCGGCAAGGTAGCCGCCGATCTCAGGATCATCGACGCCAAGACGTTCCCGGCGGTGAAGCAAGCGGCGTGAACCATGAGCAAAAAAATCGGCGACGTCATTCTTGACCTGCAGAACATTTCGCTGCGCTTCGGCGGGGTCAAGGCCCTGACCGACATTTCTTTTGACGTTCGCGAACACGAAATCCGCGCCATCATCGGTCCCAACGGGGCGGGGAAAAGTTCGATGCTGAATGTTATCAACGGGGTCTATCACCCCCAGGAAGGCGTCATCGTCTTCCGGGGCCAGGAGCGCAAACGGATGGAGCCGCATCACGCGGCGACCCAAGGAATCGCCCGCACCTTCCAGAACATCGCGCTGTTCAAGGGCATGAGCGTGCTCGACAACATCATGACCGGGCGCATCACCCGGATGAAGGCCAACTTCCTCGAACACGCGCTGTGGCTGGGCCGGGCTAGGCGGGAGGAGCTGGAGCACCGCAAAAAGGTGGAGGAAATCATCGACTTTCTCGAAATCCAGCATATCCGCCGCACCCCGGTGGGCCGCCTGCCCTACGGCCTGCAAAAGCGGGTGGAACTGGGGCGGGCGCTGGCGGCCGAGCCGTCCATGCTGCTGTTGGACGAGCCGATGGCCGGCATGAACGTCGAGGAAAAGCAGGACATGTGCCGCTTCATCCTTGACGTCAACGACCAGTTTGGCGCCACCATCGTCCTGATCGAGCACGACATGGGCGTAGTCATGGACATCTCCGACCGCGTCGTGGTGCTCGATTACGGCAAGAAGATCGGCGACGGTCTGCCGGACGAGGTGAAAAACAACGAAGACGTGATTACCGCCTATCTGGGCGCGAGTCACTGAGGAGGTCGGGACCATGCAGTTTTTTATGGAAGTCCTGATCGGTGGCCTGCTCTCCGGGGTGATGTACGCCCTGGTGGCCCTGGGTTTCGTGCTGATCTACAAAGCCTCCGGCGTGTTCAACTTCGCCCAGGGGGCGATGGTGTATCTCGCCGCGCTGTCGGTGGTGGGTTGCATGGAGAAGGGCGCGCCCTTGTGGCTCGCGATCATCCTCGCCTTCGCCATCATGACCCTGTTCGGCATCGCCACCGAAAAGTTCGTGCTGCGCAAGCTGGTGAACCAGCCTCCCATCGCCCTGTTCATGGCGACCATCGGCTTGGCGTTCTTCATCGAGGGTCTGGCGCCGATGGTGTTCGGCAGCGCGCCGCGCGCCCTGGATCTCGGCATCGTCGACGAACCGATCCCGGCCATTCTCGATGCGTGGGGCATCGTGATTTCCAAGTTCGACTTGGTGGCGGCAGGAGTAGCGGCCCTGCTGGTAACGACGCTGGCGCTGTTCTTCCAGTACACCCGGATCGGCCGCGCCCTGCGGGCGGTGGCCGACGACCATCAGGCGGCGCTGTCCATCGGCATCCCGTTGCAGCACATCTGGGCCATCGTCTGGGGCATCGCCGGTTTCGTCGCCCTGGTCGCCGGCCTGATGTGGGGCGCCCGCAACGGCGTGCAGTTCGCGCTCACCTTCACCGCCCTCAAGGCGCTGCCGGTGCTGATCATCGGTGGCTTCACCTCGGTGCCGGGTGCCATCGTCGGCGGCCTGCTCATCGGCGCATCGGAAAAACTGGCGGAGATCTACCTGCCGCCGGTCATGCAGTCCCTGTTCGGCGGCAATTTCGGCGGCATCGAAGGCTGGTTCCCCTACGTTCTGGCCCTGTTTTTCCTCCTGGTTCGCCCCGAAGGCCTCTTCGGCGAAAAGCACATCGACCGGGTATAAAGAGAAAAGTCAATGATTTACCGCGAAGCGGGCCAATTCAAAACCAGCTACGCCGCCGATCAGCAACTGTTCCCCATCCGCCAGGACCGCATCGGCATCCTCATTCTGCTCGCCGTGGTTTTTCTGGCGATCCCGGGGATCGCCAGCGAATACTGGTTCTCGGCCATTCTCATCCCCTTCCTGATTTTTTCCCTGGCGGCGCTGGGCTTGAACATTCTCACCGGCTACGCCGGCCAGTTGTCCCTGGGCTCGGCGGCCTTCATGGCGGTCGGGGCCTACGCCGCCTACAATTTCCAGTTGCGGATCGACGGCATCCCGATTTTGATCTCCTTCGGGTTCGCCGGGCTGACGGCGGCCGGGGTGGGCATTCTGTTCGGCTTGCCGAGTTTGTGGATCAAGGGCTTTTATCTGGCGGTGGCGACGCTGGCGGCGCAATTCTTCATCGTCTGGTGCCTGACCAAGTTTCCCTGGTTTTCCAATTATTCCTCCTCCGGCGTGATTTCCGCCCAGAAGGTCGTCATCCTCGGCCATGAATTCGCGTCCCCCCGGGAAAAATACCTGCTGGTTTTGAGCATCGTGGCCGTCATGGCGCTGGCGGCCAAGAACATGGTGCGTTCCTCCACCGGCCGCGCCTGGATGGCGGTGCGGGACATGGACGTGGCCGCTGCGGTCATCGGCATCCGCCTGATGCCGACCAAGCTGCTGGCGTTCGCGGTCAGCTCGTTCTACTGCGGCGTGGCGGGCGCTCTCTACGCATTCTGCTATCTGGGGTCTGTGGAGCCAGACGGGTTTTCGCTGGACATGTCCTTCCGCATCCTGTTCATGATCATCATCGGCGGGGTGGGCTCGATTCTGGGCAGCTTCCTCGGTGCGGCCTTTATCCTGCTGTTGCCGATTTTTCTGGATATTACCTTGCCTTGGGCAGCCGGCTTGCTCGGTTTGCCCTTCTCCAACGCAACGGTCTCGCATATCCAGATTCTGCTGTTCGGGACCTTGATCATGTTCTTCCTGATCGTCGAGCCGCACGGCTTGGCCCGCTTGTGGCAAATCGGCAAGGAGAAGTTGCGTCTGTGGCCCTTCCCCCATTAGGGGGCGAATCGTTCACCCCAACCCAACCCCACAAGAGGGGAGAGGGCGAACGCTGACAATAGAACGATACCTGGAGAAGACACATCATGTTCAAACATCGCAAATCCGTACCGACCGCCGCCATTTCCATCGCCCTGTTGGCGCAAGGCGCGATCGCCGCCGAAGAACAGTTTTTCCCCGTCCTGTCGTACCGCGTCGGCCCCTACGGCGCGAACGGCCAATCGTTTTTCGGTGGTTTCGTGGATTACCTCACCTACGTCAATCTCAAGGAAAACGGCGTTAACGGCGTCAAGATCGTCTGGGAAGAGTGCGAAACCGAATACAACAACGCCAAGGGCATCGAGTGTTACGAGCGCCTGAAGGACAAGGCCAAGGTATCCACCGGGCCCATCCACACGATGTCCACGGGCGTTGCCTACGCCCTGATCGACAAGTCGAAGGAAGACAAGATCCCCCTGGCCATGATGGGCTATGGCCGCACCGATGCCGTGGATGGCTCGGTGTTTCCCTACGCCTTCCCGCTGGTCACGACCTACCAGATGCAGGCGTCCGCCATCCTCCGGTTCATCAAAGAAAGGGGAAAGGGCGGCCTGGAGGGCAAAAAGATCGTGTATCTCTACCACGACTCCGCCTATGGCAAGGAACCCATCGTCGCCCTGCAGGAAGAAGCCAAGCTGAACAAGTTCGAACTGACCCTGATTCCGGTGGCGCATCCGGGCAACGAGCAGGGCGCGCAGTGGCTGAAAATCCGCCAGGAAAATCCGGATTACGTGGTTTTCTGGGGCTGGGGCGTAATGAACCAGACCGCTCTCAAGGCCGCGCAGAAGGTCGGTTTCTCGCGGGACAAGATGATCGGCTCCTGGTGGGCGGGCTCCGAGGAAGACACCGTACCGGCTGGCGACGCCGCCAAGGGCTACATGGCCGCGACCTGGAACGTGGCCGGCAAGGACGTGCCGCTTATCGCCGACATCGAAAAGGTGGTCTATGGCGCCGGCAAGGGCAACCTGCAGGACACCTCCAAGATCGGCACCATCTTGTACAACCGGGGCGTTTCTGCGGCGGTTCTTTCGGTGGAGGCGACGCGCAAGGCCCAGGAAAAATACGGCAAGGGCAAACCCGTGAACGGCGAGCAGGTGCGCTGGGCCATGGAAAATCTGGACATTACCGACGCCCGCCTGAAGGAGATCGGCGCCACGAATCTTCTGCCCCAGATCAAAACTTCCTGCACCGACCACGAAGGTTCGGGCAAGGTGAAAATCCAGCAGTGGGATGGTGCCAAGTGGATTCCGGTCTCCGGTTGGATCGAAGGCAACAAGGGATTGATCCACCCGCTGTTCCAGGCTTCCGCCAAGCAATACGCCACCGAAAAGGGCATCGCGCCGCGCGATTGTTCGAAAGAAAAATAAGCGGAAGCGTTCGTTTCCCCCTTCCAACGATCTCTCCGCGATGGATCGGGGATGAATTCCCCTCCTTGGCCAAGGAAGGGTGGCGCGAAGCGCCGGGGTGGTTCGTCCGCGCGAGCAGCCTTCCGGCTTTTCCGGCCCCCTTGGCAGGAGGGAATAAACCGAATCAGCAACCGGATGACCGCATCATGGCTGCCCGTACTGTAGCCGCTCCGGCGGCCGAACATTATTTGACCATCAACAACATCGAGGTCATTTACGACCATGTGATCCTAGTGTTGAAGGGGGTGTCCCTCGACGTCCCCAAGGGCAAAATCGTTGCTTTGCTGGGGGCCAACGGGGCGGGAAAAACCACCACGCTCAAAGCCATTTCCAATCTGTTGCGTGCCGAACGCGGCGACGTCACCAAAGGGTCGGTCGAATTCAAGGGGCGCCGGGTCGACCAGCTTTCCCCCAACGAGCTGGTCAAGCGCGGCGTCATTCAGGTCATGGAGGGGCGGCACTGCTTTGGCCACCTGACCATCGAGGAAAACCTGCTGACCGGCGCCTACACCCGCTCGATTTCCCGGAGCGAGTTGAAGGAAAGTCTGGAAAAGGTTTACCACTACTTTCCGCGGCTCAAGACCCGGCGCGGCTCCCAGGCCGGCTACACTTCCGGTGGGGAACAGCAGATGTGCGTCATCGGCCGCGCGCTGATGGCCAAGCCGGAAATGATCCTGCTCGACGAGCCGTCCATGGGGCTGGCGCCGCAGATCGTCGAGGAAATCTTCGAGATCGTGAAGGGCCTGAACGGCCAGGAAAACGTCAGCTTTCTCCTGGCCGAGCAGAACACCATGATGGCGTTGCGCTACGCCGATTTCGGCTACATCCTGGAAAACGGCCGGGTGGTGATGGAAGGCGGCGCCGAGGGTCTGCGCACCAACGAGGACGTCAAGGAGTTTTACCTGGGCCTTTCTTCCTCCGGGCGCAAGTCCTTCAAGGACATCAAGCATTACCGCCGCCGCAAGCGCTGGCTTTCCTGAACATGTCGGAGGCGATCACGACCTACTACGACTCCCTCGAAACCCGCGATCCGGCGGAACGCGCGCAGGACCTGATGGGTAAGCTGGCGCGTCAGTTGGCCCTTGGCGAGGTGGGCGAAGTGGTGGTCACCACCTTCAACCCCGATTACCCGCTGATTCGTTTCGCCACCGGCGACTTGTCGGCGATCATGGCGGAGCGTTCGCCCTGTGGCCGCACCAATGTTCGCATCCAGAGTTGGCTGGGCCGGGCGGATCAGACGACCAAGATCAAGGGCCTGTTCGTGCATCCAGAACAGGTGGCGGAGATCGCCCAGCGGCATCCCGAGATTCGGCGGATGCGTCTAGCGGTGGACAATCCGGACGGCCAGGATCGGATGGTGTCGCACTGCGAAATCGCATCGGGTGGCGAGGCCCTGGGCCAAGCGGCGACCGCCAGCATTCGCGAGGTGACCCAATTGCGCGGTGAGGCTGTTTTTTGCGCACCGGGCAGTTTGCCAAACGACGGGAAAGTGATCGAGGATCGGCGCACCTATTCGTGAGGCGGTGGTTTGATCGCAGGCTGGCCGCCAGCCTGGTTTGGGGCCGCGCCTGAATCCTTACTTTCCCGCACCGGATGAAGGTAACGGTGAAATGGCGACCGGCTCCTGAGCCGTTGGCGGGATCGAATAGGTACAGGTTACATGCGCCACGGGTTCCGGTTCGCCTTCCGAATACAGCAACACTTCACCCACCGCCAACCGCTTGCCCAGCTTGAGAATTTGACCCCGGCCGATCAAATCGGCCGGCTTGGGGCGGCGCAAGAAATTGCACGTCAGATTGGTCGTGACGGCCAGTTCCACCCGCCCGATCAGGCTGAGGACCACCGCGTACATCACGATGTCGGCCAGCGCCATCTGCACCGGACCCGACACCGTGCCGCCGGGTCGAATAAAATCCTCGCGAAAGGGCATTCGGATACTCGCCCTGCCGGCTTCCAGGCTTTCCACCTGAATGCCCAGCATCCCCACGAAGGGGACGTGTTCGTGGGCCAGTTGTTCGAATTCCGTCTGGGATATGCGCGCCATAACCGTTCGCCCGATTACCCATCGCCCTCTATCAAAGGGTCCCAATCAATCGCGAAATTTCGGCTTGCGCTTCTCTTGAAACGCCCGCACCCCTTCCTGGGATTCCTCGGTGCCGTAGAACAGGCTGACCGCCTTCAGGCCCAGCGAGGAAATGCCGGCGATGTGGGCAGTGTCGGCGTTGAAGGAGCGTTTGGCCAATTCCAGCGCGGTCGGGCTTTTCTCCAGGATTTCCGCGCACCAGCGCTCTACCTCGGCGTCCAGTTCGTCGTCGGGAACGGCTTTGTTTGCCAAACCCATTTGCACCGCTTCTGCCGCCGTGTACTGCCGGCACAGATACCACACCTCCCGCGCCTTCTTCTCGCCGATCACCCGCGCCATGTAGGCGGTGCCGAATCCGGGGTCCACCGAGCCGACCTTGGGGCCGACCTGACCGAACTTGGCCGACTCCGCCGCCAGGGTCAAATCGCACAGCAGCGCCAGGACATGGCCGCCGCCGATGGCGTAGCCGCGCACCTTGGCGATCACCGGCTTGGGCACGTCGCGGATCACGCTCTGCAACTCCTCCAGCGGCAGGCCGATCACGCCTCGTCCGTCGTAGTGCCCGGCATGGGACGACTGGTCGCCGCCGGTACAAAACGCCCGGCTGCCGGCGCCGGTCAGGACGATGACGCCGACCGACCGATCCCAGCCGGCTTGTTGAAAGGCATGGATCATTTCCTCGCAGGTCTGGGCGCGAAAGGCATTGTACTTGTCGGGGCGGTTGATGGTGATGGTGGCGACACCGTCCTTGACTTGGTACAGGATATCTTCGTAATCGACGGTCATAATGGCTCCTGGGTGGGTAGCGAATTTCAGGTAACGGGTTTGTTAATTCTTCTGCCCAGCCTGCGCGATCATCGTGGCAATCAGGGTGGCGATGAGGGTCGGAACCCCGTCGTCGGCGTGGGCAAACACGTCGGTGCGCGAAACCGTAATCGTCTTCCCGGGCTTGATCACGCGGCCTTCGGCGACAAAGCGAGTTCCAGCGGCCGGCCTGAGCAAGTTGACTTTAAACTCGATGGTGAGGACTTCGCTTCCGACCGGCATTAACGACAGCGCCGCGTATCCGCTCGCGCTGTCGGCGATGGCGGTAATGGCCGCCGCGTGCAGGAAGCCATGTTGCTGAGTGAGGCTTTCGCTGTACGGCATCGAGATATCGACCGCCCCCGGTTCGACCCGATCCAGCGTTGCGCCCAGCATCTTCATCAGGCCCTGCCGCTCGAAACTGGCTCGCACGACGGAAGCAAACTCAGGATTATGGGGAGTAAAGTTCATGGTTGAGGGGTGCTCTCAAATGGCCCCGGCGAACGCGAACCGGGCGATCTCGGTTTCGGAAAACCCCCAGTCCGCCAGCCAATCGCTCGAAGCGTTGGCGCACGGTCCCGGCGGACCCTGAATCGTGGCCGGGGTACGGCTGAAACGCGGCGCGGGGGCCGGTTGCATCAGGCCCTCAAATTCGACGAAGGTTTGCCTGGCCCGATTGTGCGGATGCGCGGGCGCTTCGGCCAGGCCGAGCACCGGCGTGACACAGGCGTCGCTGCCCTCGAACAGCGCGCACCACTCGTCGCGGGTTTTAGTTCGCAGGGTCGCGCGCAGGCGCTCTTTCATGGCCGGCCAGGATTTCGCCCGCCATTGTTGCCTCGGGTCGGGGTCGTCGACGCCACAGCCTTCGAGCAACAGCCGGTAAAAGTGAGGCTCGATAGGGCCCACCGCCAGCCACTGGCCGTCGGCGCATTGATAGGTGTCGTAAAAGTGCGCGCCGCCATCGAGAAAATTGCTCTCCCGCTGGTCGGTCCAGTGCCCCATCGCCTTCAGACTGTAGATGGCGGCCATCAGCAGGGCGGAACCATCGCTCATGGCTGCGTCCACCACCTGCCCCTGCCCGGAGTTCCGGGCTTCGAGCACGCCGGCCAGAAGGCCGACGAGCAGCAGCATAGCCCCGCCGCCGTAGTCGGCGATCAGATTCAGGGGCGGCGTCGGCCCGCCGTCCGCGCGGCCGATGGCGTGCAGCGCGCCGGACAGCGCCAGATAGTTGATGTCGTGGCCGGCGGTTTGCGCCAGCGGCCCGGTCTGACCCCAACCCGTCATCCGGCCGTAGACCAGTCGCGGGTTCCGCGCCAAGCAAACCTCCGGCCCCAGTCCCAGCCGCTCCATGACGCCGGGCCTAAACCCCTCGATCAGCGCGTCGGCCCGCTCGATCAGGCGCAATGCCGTCGCCACGCCAGTGGGCGCTTTCAAATCGAGCCGGACGATGCGCCGCCCCCGGTCGGGGATGTTCTTCTCCGGCGCAAACAGGTTGGCTCCCGGGCTGTTGGCCTCGCGGTTGATTTGCACGACCTCCGCCCCCAGGTCGGAGAGCACCATGCCGGAAAAGGGCACCGGACCGAGCCCGGCGAATTCGACGACCTTGATGCCTTCTAATGGTCCCATTGTTCGGTCTCCAAATGATCGGATGGCGTTCGAGTCAACCAGCCCGTCCTGCTCCGAATGCCCTCAATGCCCTATTTCGCGCCCATGCGGATGGCGCCATCGAGGCGAATGACCTCGCCGTTAAGGTAGGCGTTTTCAACGATATGGCGAACCAAGCCGGCGAACTCAGCCGGCCTGCCAAGGCGGGGCGGGAACGGAACCATTTTGCCGAGCGAGTCCCGCACCTCCTGGGACATGCCCAACAGCATGGGGGTCTCCATGACGCCCGGCGCGATGGTCATCACCCGGATGCCGTGGCGGCTGAGTTCCCGGGCGATCGGCAGAGTCATCGCCACCAAGCCGCCCTTGGACGCCGCGTAGGCGGCTTGCCCGATCTGGCCCTCGAAGGCGGCCACCGACGCGGTATTGACGATGACGCCGCGCTCGCCGGCCTCGTTCGGTTCGTTGCGCGCCATGGCGGCAGCCGCCTGGCGAATCAGGTTGAACGCCCCGATCAGATTGATTTGCACCACCCTGGCGAAAGTAGTCAGCCCGGGTGGTTCGCCCCTGCCCAGAACTTTTTCCGCCGGCGCGATGCCAGCGCAATTGACCAAGCCGTGCAGGGCGCCGAACGCGCTCGTGGTCGCGTCGACCGCCGCCCGGCCGCTCGCCTCGTCGGCCACGTCGGTGGCGATGAACCGGGCGGCGGGGCCGAGTTCGGCGGCGAGCGTCTCGCCAGCCTCCCGATTCAGATCGGCGATGGCCACCCGGCCACCGCCGGCAACGAGCATTCGCGCGGTAGCCGCGCCGAGACCGGAAGCGCCGCCGGTCACGAGGAAAGCGTGATGATCGATATTCATGGCCGTACTCGCGGGATGGATGGATTCCTTCGCCAGCATCGAGGTAAGTTTAGAGAGTGTTCATGCGGCCCTCCATGCGAAAATTTGCTAATTTGCTTGCAGTTTTTGCAATTGGCGCCAGCGGACGGACGAAAACCGTACAATGGCATCCTCAAAAGACCCGATCGACGCCCGAGGAAATCAATGTGAGCCACGTCGTTACCGTATCGTTCGACCGCGACAGGGAATACGAGATCATGCCCCATGATGGCGACATGCAAGGCATGGACAAGGATCAGGCGCGCGCTTGGCTGGCCAGGGAATTCGAGGAGTTGGAGTGCGTTCCGTCCAACCCGGTGGGCAAGATCCTGCTGCTCGACATGATCCTGAACGTCGCCAAGTACGCGGGCGAGGAGTGCTTCGAGAACGGTGGCGAATGGGCCAGGAGCTACGCGATAGCGGTTGCGGTCACCTTGCAGCGCCCGGCGATCAGGGTGGACGTCGCGAACTTCGTTGTTGGTTGAACGCGCCCGATTCGGAGAAGGTTACCCGTCCATTGCGTTTCTTCTCATCGGCGCTGGTCCGGTCCGATATTCTCCAAGTACTGCCACTCCCGAAACATCGCGGCCTGCCCGCACCGTTGGCCCGCGTCATCGACCAGGTTCCAAACCGTCGCTCGCTCGATCAAGAACCGCTTGCCGGTGCGCGAGATCCGCACGCCCGAATAGTCGTCGATGAATCCCTGGGCCGCGACCCGCGCGAGCAAGCGCGCCCGCTCGGCCCGATCGGGCGCCTCCGCCGTGTGGCGCGACGGCATCCGGATCAACTCTTCCCACGAAAGCTCGAAAAGTTCCAAGGCTTTCGAGTTGCCGTAGGTCAGTATCGGATCGGGTGCGATATCGTGCGACAGGACCACGAACGGGGCGCGAAAGAGCGATTCCGCCGCCGCCTCGGGCGACAGCGCCGCGTCGAGCAGATCACGTCCGGTCAGCGCGTGGAACGCGCGGCGCAATCGTTCCGCGTGCTCGACCCAGTAGCGATTGGCGGGGCAAGGGGCTAACACGAGCGACTCCTTTGCGGTCGTGGTGGTGGAGAGGGAGCGGCCGCCGGTGCTGGCGGTGGGTGAAAACTCGATAGGATATTCGCCGAAAATCGCTTTAACCGTTCAGCTCTGCCAGCAACTGGCCGATCATGCGTTCGGCCTGGGCGCGGTAGCCGCCGCCGAACAGGTTGAGATGATTGAGAACATGGTACAGGTTATAGAGCGTCCGCCGCCGCGGATAGCCGGCCGCCAGCGGCAGCGATTCCCGATAAGCGGCGTAAAAGCGATCCGAAAATCCGCCGAACAACTCGGTCATCGCCAAGTCCGCCTCGCGGTCGCCGTAATAGACCGCCGGATCGAACACCACCGGCTCGCCGGTCACCGTGCAGCCGGCGTTGCCCCCCCAGAGATCGCCGTGCAACAGGGCTGGAATCGGTCGGTAGCCGGCGAACAGGCCATCCAGCCGAGCGCGCAGGGCCTCGCCCCGGCGCAGCCACGCGCCGCCGTGGCCGCGAGCGACGGCCAACTCCAGTTGAAACCCCAGCCGCGATTCGCGCCAGAATTCGATCCAGTCCGCGCCGCGCGGGTTGGGCTGTGGGGTGGAACCGATAAAGTTGTCCCGGCGCCAGCCGAAGCAGGCTTGCGGCTGACGGTGTAATGCGGCAAGTTGCTGGCCCAACCGCTCCATCGCCCCCGCGTGGCTCCCCCCCAGCGGCAGGTACTCCAACACCAGATAGGCCTGACCAGCGGCAACGCCATGGCCGAGCGGTCGGGGGACTCGCACGGTCGCAGTCGCCGCCAGTTCCGCCAGTCCCGTCGCCTCGGTCTCGAACATCGGCAGGCTGGCGGCCCCGTCGAGCTTGACGAAATACTCCCGGTCCCGGTCGCTCACCCGCCAAGCCTGATGGATACAACCGCCGCCGACGGGATGGCGCTGGCGGATGGCGAACGGCTGGCCGGTGACCGCGCCGATCCGTTGTTCCAAGGCTATCCAGAAATCATTCATCGATTCCGAGGTCCGATCATGACGAATCACCGAACGATAGCGGCGTGACCGGGTTAGCATAGCGCCGCCGTGGCGTATCGCAACCGTGGAGAAGTGATCGTGGATACCGCACTCGTTGTCACCGGGCTGACCAGCGCCGCCTTCGTCGCCAGTCATCTGGGCTTGGCCAGCGCCCCACTGCGCGACCGGCTGGTCGTCCGCCTGGGCGAGAAAGGATTCCAGGGGTTGTACGGGCTGGTGGCCCTGCTGGCGCTGGGCGCGATGATCGCCGCCTACAGCCAGGCTTCGCATCACATCTACCTGTGGCCGCCCGGTCCCGGCCTGCGCCATCTGCCGTTGCTGATCGTGCCGCTGGCCCTGATCCTGGTCGCTGGCGGGGTCTTGAGTCCCAATCCTTCGGCGACCGGGATGACTGGCGCGCTCGATCGGCCGGAGCCAGCCCAAGGCGTGCTGCGCGTCACCCGCCACCCGGTGATGTGGGGCGTGGGGCTGTGGGCGGCGGTCCATATCGTGGCCAACGGCGACCTGGCGTCGCTGTTGTTCTTTGGCGGACTGCTGCTGACCGCGCTGGCTGGCGCCCGGCATCTCGACCAGCGGATGGCGGCGTCCGAGGGCGCGCGCTGGCAACGCTTCGCTGCCGTCACCTCGTTCGCGCCCTTCGCGGCGCTGCTGACCGGTCGCCAGCGCTGGGTGGGAACCGAATTGCTCCGGCCAGCATTGTGGGGGCTGGGACTGTTCGCGCTGCTGCTCCTTTTGCATCCCTACCTGTTTGGGGTGCGTCCGTACTGAGAGGCGTTTCTGTACGGCCCGAACCGATGGAAAAACTGCTCCCGCCCCTGCGACTTTGAGAGAAACTGGTATGCGCAACACGTTTCCCCTGCTGGCGAAGACCGACTTTCCAGCCGTTTATCGCGACCGCATCGACACGCTGCAAGCCAATCTGGGCTACCGCTGCAACCAGTCCTGCACCCATTGCCACGTCGCAGCCGGTCCCCGGCGAACCGAGGAAATGGACTGGGAAACGATCGAACTGCTGCTGCGCTACGTGTCGGCGCGGGAAATCGCAACCCTGGACCTGACCGGCGGCGCGCCGGAATTAAACCCCTGCTTTCGCCAACTGGTCGTCCGCGCCCGTGACCAGGACGTTCGGGTCATCGACCGTTGCAACCTGACGATTCTCGACGAACCTGGCCAGGAGGATCTAGCTGCTTTCCTGGCCAGCCAGGCGGTCGAGATCACCGCGTCCCTGCCCTGCTACCTGGAGGAAAACGTCGACCAGCAACGCGGCCAGGGCGTGTTCGAGTCCAGCCTCGCCGGCTTGCGACAACTCAACACCCAGGGTTATGGCCAGCCCGACAGCGGATTGACGCTGAACTTGGTCTACAACCCGCTTGGCCCGGTGTTGCCGCCCGACCAAGCCGGCCTGGAAGCGGCTTATAAACGCGAATTGGCCGCCCGTCATGGCATCGTCTTCAACCGCCTGCTGGCCCTGGCCAACATGCCGATCCAGCGGTTCGGCAGCCAGCTACTCTCCAAGGGGCAATTCGCGCCCTACATGAACCTGCTCAAATCGGCGCACCGGGAAGAGAATTTGGACGCAGTGATGTGTCGGAATCTCGTCTCCGTGGACTGGCAGGGTTACGTCTACGACTGCGATTTCAACCAGATGCTGAAACTGCCGCTGGGCGCCAACGGGCCGGACCGCATTCATCTGAGCGAACTTTTGGACCGCGATCTGACCGGCGCCCACATCCGGGTCGCCGACCACTGTTACGGTTGCACCGCCGGGCAGGGCAGCAGTTGCGGCGGGGCGCTCGACGCCGCGTCCGCCTCCCCCGCCAAGGCGGTCGCATGACGGCGTTCGGTCGATTCAAGGTTCGGTGAAACCCAGGATCGATCGCTCTTCGTTGGCGATGCGGCGCCGAAAATTTCTTTCGCGGCCCGCATCCAAAGCCGCCCGGACCGCGTAAGCATTGTTGTGGCCGCCGAGAACGCGGCCACCCAAAACTCCTTCGTCGAACACGACGACGGAAACGTTCGCTCCATGCCCCTCCGTCAATGGCGGAGATTTCCCGGGTTTGGCCCACGACCGATGATGAGGAATGCGCCATGAACAAGACTCCGACTTTGACCACTCTTTCCGCGACCGCGTTGGCCCTGGCCCTGGGGACGGCGCTGGCCTTGTCCGCCGCGCCAGCGTCTGCCGCCGACGACAAGGAAAAATGTTACGGTGTCGCCCTTAAGGGCAAGAACGACTGTGCTGCTGGTCCGGGCACCACCTGCGCCGGCACCGCCAAGGCCGACCACCAGGGCAATGCCTGGAAGTACGTACCGAAGGGCAGTTGCGAGAAGACGGCCTCGCCAACCTCGCCGACCGGTCTCGGCCAACTGGCCGCGTTCAAGGAAAAGAAATCCTGATTTGATCGAGCGGGGTGCTCGCGATGACGATCGAATTTCTTTTCGAACCTTCGACGCGCGGCGCCCCGGCCCGCGAGGGCGCCAGCCGCCTGCCCGCTCGGGCGGGGCTCGGCCTCAAGCCCCAGCATTTCGCCGAGATCCTGGCGACATGCCCGGATCTCGGCTTTTTCGAGATTCACGCCGAGAACTATCTGGTCGCCGGCGGTCCGTTCCATCACTACCTGGGTCGGATTCGCGAGCGCTACCCGCTATCGATCCACGGCGTCGGCTTGTCCATCGGCGCGGAAGGACCGCTGGATGTCGGCCATCTCGACCGACTGGCGGCGCTCCTCGACCGCTACCAACCGCAATCCTTCTCCGAACATCTGGCCTGGTCCACCCATGGCGGCACGTTTTTCAATGACCTGCTGCCACTACCTTATGACCAGGCTACGTTGAGCCGCGTCTGCAACCACATCGATCAGGCGCAAGAACACTTACAACGCCGGATGCTGTTGGAAAATCCGGCCACCTACGTCGAATTCGCCGCCTCCGAATTGGACGAGGCGGCGTTCATCACCGAGATCGTCCGCCGCACCGGCTGCGGGTTGCTGCTCGATATCAACAATGCCCACGTCTCCGGCGTCAACCATCGCCGCGATCCGCAAGCGTACATCGCCGCCCTGCCGCTGGCCGAAGTCGGCGAAATCCACTTGGCGGGATTCGCCGAGGACCGCGACGCCGCCGGGGCGCCGCTGCTGATCGACACCCACGGCTCGCCGGTCGCCGCAGCGGTATGGGATCTCTACGCCTTCGCCTTGGAGCGCCTCGGCCCGACGCCCACCTTGATCGAGCGCGACAACAACATCCCGCCGTTGGTGGTCCTAATCGCCGAAGCCCGGTGCGCCGAACGGTGGATCGAGTCGGTTCGGCGCGACCGGGCGGAGGTTGCGGCATGAGCGATCAACGAATCTTCGCTGCCGCGCTCCTCGATCCCGATGCGCCCTGCCCGGCGGGACTGACCGCCTGGAACGGCTCCGATCCGATCCAGCGATTTGCCGTCTATCGCAACAACGTCATCGTTTCCCTGATCAACGCGCTGGCCGAAACCTTTCCGGTGACGCAGGAGTTGGTGGGGGAAGAATTCTTTCGGGCGATGGCCGGGGTTTTCGCGCGCGCCGCGCCGCCTAAATCCGCCCTGCTGGCGGAATACGGGCAAGGATTTCCTGCCTTCATCGAACGGTTCAAGCCGGCGCGTGGCGTGCCCTACTTGGCCGATGTGGCGCGGTTGGAAATGTTGCGGGTCCGGGCGTTCCACGCCGCCGACGCCGACCCGCTGCCGCCGGATCAGATTTCCCAGGCGCTGGCCGACTCGGAGCGGTTGCCGGCGCTGCGGGTCACCTGTCACCCCTCGCTGGGCGTCCTGAGTTCGCGTTACGCGGTCGTGTCGCTGTGGGCGGCCCACCAGGGCCTAGGCGATCTGGCCCGCGTCGAGCCCGGCGTCCCAGAAACCGCGCTGGTGGCTCGCGTCGGGCTGGAGGTTCAGGTCGTCGCGCTGCCTCCCGGGGGCGACGCTCTGGTCGCGAGCTTCCTGCGCGGCTTGACCTTCGGCGAAGCGGCGGCTCTGGCCGCCAGCGCCGCCGCTGAATTCGACCTCACGGCCAACCTGGCCCTGTTACTGCGTTACGGTGTCCTCACCGATTTACGCCTGCCTGCCGAGGTTTCTCCATGACGACCACTGCCATTCGCGCACCAACCACCGCCACCTCGACGCCGCGCTGGGCGCACCGCATCCAGTCCGTCGTCGCGCTGTTCGCCCGGATTCCCGATTCGCTCATCGCGTTCGTTGGGCGGTTTTCCATCGCCGCCGTGTTCTGGAAGTCGGGGCAAACCAAGATCGAGGGTCTAGCCATCGACCTCGTCGACGGCCGCTTCAGCCTGGGGCTACCGCGACTGTCCGAGTCGGCGGTGGCCTTGTTCCAGGACGAATACCGGCTGCCGCTGATCCCGCCGGAACTCGCGGCGCCGATGGCCGCTGTCGCCGAGCACCTCTTCCCGATCCTGCTCCTGCTCGGCCTCGCCACCCGGTTTTCGGCCCTGGCGCTGCTGGGGATGACGCTGGTGATCCAGGTGTTCGTGTATCCGGGCGCTTACCCGATCCATGGGGTTTGGGCGGCGGTGCTGCTGTACCTGATGGCGAAGGGGCCGGGGGTGATCTCCCTCGACCA